>CAYQVM010000150.1:0-1567 GCA_964421145.1 uncultured Planctomycetia bacterium | reverse complement strand
TAAAACTCTATCGTAAAGGGGTTGACCGGCCAATAGTCGTCAGGGAATATATTGATGAGGTATATAGGAAATCTGATTATATCTCTCCCTGGCAGACGCATACCAAACGTATGCTACGCCATAAGACCATAATCCAAGCTGGGCGTGTTGCAGGTTTCCTTGTGGGTGTATATGATGAGGATGAAGCGCAGAGGATTATAGAGGCGGAAGTGGCAACAGAACCGATAAAACTGTCCTTGCCTATAAAAGAACCAGAACCACAGGCAGAAGGAACGGCCACACCTTATAAGGCAATGCTTGAGAAATTCGCCAAAGCCAAAGAGGTATTGGGCAAAGACGAGTATTACAACATTATGGGCCAGGAAAGTTATGAACACGCAAACGATATCAAACTTGTGGCGGAAGGTGAGCGAATCCTTACTCTGATGAGGAAACGAGTTACTGACCTGGGTCTAAACGGTAAGAATAAAAAATGACCGATTATCCACATGTTACTCAAATCTTAAAAGCGGCCGGACTCTCCGATTATAGCGATGTGCCAAAGAATACATTGGACTTCGCCTGTAATCGGGGAGATGTGGGCCACAAAACTTGCGAACTCTATGACCGTGAAAACTTGCGGATGGATACAGTAGACCCCAGAATTATGCCCTACCTTCAAGCGTGGATAAAATTCAAAAAGGATACAAGTGTGATTATTGAGGACATAGAGTATAAGGTTGTATCTGATAAATATGGATACCAGGGGACAATGGACAGGATGGTAGTAATCGGTGGTAAGCGTGGCCCTTTGGAATTGAAATTGACGGCCCAGTTAATGCCGTCAACCGCCATACAACTCGCCGCCTATTTACAAGCGTGGAATGAACAACTTTATGTTAAGAGGGCAACGACAAGGTATGCCGTCAGGTTATTAAATGATGGAACATACAATTTGCCGCCAAAGGATTTTTTCAAATCAGGCGACCTAAATGTATTTATGGCGGCTATGGTAATCTGCCACTATAAAAAGGGAGGATAGAAAATATGAGTAAGGATAAAGGGATTATAGACATATCACCCGTTGATGTTAAGGGCGTGCCGCAACTCGTAACGGAAAGCGAAACAATGTTGGCTAATGCACGCAAAATAGTTATTACCACACAACCAAGCTATCTTGAAAGTGATATTGCCTTAAAGAGAATTAAGTCAAAGTTAAGCGAACTTGATGAGGCGCGCAAGGAAAAGACAGGGCCTCTCGATACAGTTAAGAAGATGATTATGGAAATGTATAGACGTCCGATTGACTTCTTAAAAGAGGCCGAGCAGATTATAAAAGCAGCACAACTTAAATATCTTGATGCACAGGAGAAACTCCGGCGAGAGCAAGAGGAAAAACTCCGCAGACAAGCAGATGAAGAACGCCGGAAAAAGGAAGCACAGGAGGCCGAGTGGCGCAGGAAAGAGGAAGAAAAGCGTAAAGAGGCCGAGAGATTAGCAGCGGAGGCCACTAAGGAAAAGAACGCAAAAAAGCGGGCCGAGGCAGAGGCCGCAGCCGCCAAAGCACAGGCAGAAGCTGATAAGGCAG
>CAYQVM010000149.1:222-1637 GCA_964421145.1 uncultured Planctomycetia bacterium | reverse complement strand
CTTGTATGTCCACATCCTCCGCCTCTGGGAACACAGCAACCGTTACCGCCGAGGTGTGTATCCGGCCGCTGGCCTCTGTCTCGGGGACGCGCTGGACCCTGTGCGTGCCGCTTTCAAGTTTCAGCTTATCGTACACATTTTCGCCCTTGACGGAAAAAATGACCTCTTTAAAACCGCCCTTTTCGGTCGTATTGGAAGACATTATCTCCACCTGCCAGCCCTGGCGTTGGGCGTATTTTGAGTACATCCTGAAAAGCTCTGCCGCAAAAAGGCTCGCCTCAAGGCCGCCCGTGCCCGCCCTGATTTCCATAATGATATCCCTGCTCTTAAGTGTGTCGGCGGCGCCTGACACCATGTCCTCAAGCTGGGCCTCGACGGCGCCCTTATCCTCAAGAAGCTTGCTAAGTTCCTGCCTCGCCAGCTCCATAAAGGATGCATCGTGGCCGGTTTCCCCGAGGACATGCTCGGCCTCTTTAATCTCCTTTAATAATTTCTGGTAGTCGGCGTACTTATTGATAAGCTTTGAAAGCTCGGCGAACTCCTTGGCGCACTTCTGATAAAGGCCGGAATTACCAATTACCTTCGGATCGGAAAGCTGCTTCTGAAGTTCCTCGTGCCTGGCCTTTTTGGCTTCTATGTCCTTAAACATTATTTCTTTTCATATCTCTTCTTAAATTTCTCCACTCTGCCCGCGGTATCAATAAGTTTTTGCTTACCCGTGAAAAAAGGATGGCACTTGGAGCAGATATCAATCTTTATATTCTGCTTTGTGCACCTCGTGTGAATCACCTCCCCGCACGCGCAGGTGATTGTCGTCATTTTATACTCCGGATGAATCTTATCTTGCATTTATTTAGCCTCCCTTCTCGTTAATTGATAATAAAAATTCCGCATTAGATTTTGTCTTTCTCAGTTTCTCAATCAAAATCTGCATCGCTTCTTCGCTGGACAATTCATTCAGGGCCTTTCTTATCATCCACACGCGCTTTAGCTCATCCGGATCCATTAGAAGCTCTTCGCGCCTGGTGTTGGACCGTTTTATGTCTATGGCCGGATAAATCCTTTTCTGAAACAGGTTCCGGTCCAACTGAAGCTCCATGTTTCCCGTGCCTTTAAACTCTTCAAAGATAACATCGTCCATCCTTGAGCCGGTATCCACCAGCGCCGTCGCGATGATGGTAATGCTTCCCCCCTCTTCGACCTTTCTTGCGGCGCCGAAAAACCTCTTTGGCTTCTGAAGCGCGTTTGAGTCAATGCCGCCCGACAGGATCTTTCCCGAGTGGGGTATTACCGCGTTGTACGCCCGCCCCAGCCTTGTCATGGAATCCAGCAATATTACCACATCGTGCTTGTGCTCGACAAGCCTTTTTGCCTTCTCGAGCACAACCTCGGCTACCTGTATATGCCTTTCCTGC
>CAYQVM010000149.1:0-212 GCA_964421145.1 uncultured Planctomycetia bacterium | reverse complement strand
GGGGCTCATCAAAAGTGGAACTTATTACCTCGCCCCTTATTATGGAACGCTGCATGTCGGTGACCTCTTCCGGCCTTTCATCAATCAGAAGGACAATAGGCATGGCATCGGGACAATTGGTGGCAATGGCGTTTGTTATCTTCTGAAGTATGACGGTCTTGCCGCTGTACGGCGGCGCCACAATAAGGCCGCGCTGGCCCTTTCCTATGGGC
>CAYQVM010000148.1:268-1656 GCA_964421145.1 uncultured Planctomycetia bacterium | reverse complement strand
AAGAAACGACACCGCCGCTATATTCGTAGCCAAAGGGCAGGGGCTTATAGAGGTAAGAATGCCGAGCCAAAGGGCCGTAAGTATTGCCATTTATGAAAGCTCCTTAAGATATTTTTCTATTTCACTCTTAATATACTGGTAAAAGGCGGCTTTGTCATTCAGGTATTCCCATACCTTAGTCAGGTTATCAAACCTGGCCTCTTTTTGGCCTTTTACCGATGACAGCACCACAGATTTTGTATATAGTTGATAATCTTGCGTAAAATGTTCATTGCCTTTAGTTTCAACATTAACCACTTTAAAAATAATCTTGCCTGCGCTTAACTCTCCCGGAAAATATTTTTCAACCGCTTCTCTGGTATATCGTTCAAGATTCCGGCAATTTACGCAGCGGAAATTACCGTGAAAGTAATAAACCACTATATGGTTTGCCTGCGGAGTTGGGGTAGTTTCGGCAAACCCGGCTGTCATATTAAAACCGGAAGCTAGAAGCGCTACCGATATAACGCATAAGATATACTTTACACGCATTATTTTTCCTCTGAAATCCATTTTTTGACTTCATCTATTTTAGGAATGCGGCCGTAACATTTGATCTTGCCGTTAACCCGCAAGCCGGGCGTCTGCATAATGCCTGCCTCAACTATTTTCGTTATATCCTTGACTTTATCAACATCAGCGGAAAAGTTAAGCTCCGAAAGAGCGCTTTTTACAACTTTTTCAACCTCCTGACACCTGTGACAACCCGGTCCAAAAACCTCTATCTTCATAACGCCCTCCCTCTGGGTGGAGCCCTGGCCTAAAGGCCAGGGCTCCCTACCCCCTCGAAAACAAACAACGTATTCATCTCCGGTTTTAAAACCGGAGATTTCTGTTTGGGTATTACAATTTCGGCACAAAAAACCAGAATAGAAGTCCCGCTACGGTGCCAAATATCCACATCAGAGCCGCGTATACTATCGGAACTCTCGGTTTTACTATCTTGCATACGCCAAGTATCGAAGGTAGGCTCAATGCCGGCCCTGTCAGCAGAAACGCAAGCGCGGCACCCGTCCCCATCCCTGATTCTAAAAGCCCCCTGACAAACGGCACCTCGACCAAGGTCGGTGTATACATGAATACGCCGATAAGCGACGACGCTGCTATCGGCAGAACGCCGTTACCCAGATACCTGGCAATTACCGAAGGCGGCACAAACGCCTTTACAAGGCCCGCCCCTATTACTCCAAGGAGTATTAGGGGAAGGACCATTTTTACAAATTCCCAGGAATAAAGAAACATATTAACCAATCTTTTCCCAAAGTCCTGTTTTTCCTGCGGTATCCCCGCCGCCTCTGACTCTATATGAACCGGGACAGGCGCAGGAAGCCTGTTTTTAAAAACCTTAT
>CAYQVM010000148.1:0-231 GCA_964421145.1 uncultured Planctomycetia bacterium | reverse complement strand
CCCCAGCCCCGCCCCTCTCATATAAAGCCCGCCGAAAATAGGGATTATGCTGCACGAGCACATGGAAAGAAGCGGTCCTCCGGCCCCGGCTATCGCATACGGGATAAAACCTCTTCCAGAACCCATAAGTTTTATAACCTTATCTTTAGGCGCGAACTCCTGGAGCGCGCCGGCCGCTATAAATGCCAGCAAAAGGCAAAGCCATGAATGCTTTACATAATCAATAATAGT
>CAYQVM010000147.1:0-1659 GCA_964421145.1 uncultured Planctomycetia bacterium | reverse complement strand
CCCGCGCCTATCAATGCGCCTTTTCCTGCCTTGCCGCCTGATGCGCTTGCGGCAACTCCGCCTGTTACAGCGCCTAACACGCCCTGTTTTAAAATCTTTTGGCCGGTGGTCTGTTGGGGCGCCGGATAACCTGCGCCGCCTGCGCCTTGTTGCTGGCCGCCACCGAATATGGTATCCAAGACCGCTCCGCCTATAACGTTCGTGCCGGCGCCTATCAACGCGCCCTTACCTGCCTTGCCGCCTGACTGGTCAGCCGCAACAGCGCCTGTAACAGCGCCGAGCAAGCCTTCTTTTAATATATTTTTTGAACTGTCGTCTTCTGCTATAGCCGGCAAAGCCAGCATCGCCGCAAAGCCAAATATTACCATCACGCAAATCAGTCTCTTCATCCTAATCCCCTCCTTTTCAATAAGAAGTATACCTCAAAAATCCCGCTTTGTCAATTCTACTTAATCTTTGCCTTTTTATGGCTGTGGTACTCCTGCAGAGATTTTACTTCCAACTGCTTTTTTATCAATGCCTCGATCGCGGTCGCAGTGGCCTCTGCGCCGGAAACAGTAGTCACAAGCGGAATGCTGTGAATGATTGCTATTGAACGTATGTTCGTTTCGTCTTTCTTTGTCGCCTTGCCGCTGGGCGTATTGATTATCAAATGCAACTGGCTGCTCTTTATCCTGTCTACTACATTCGGCCGGCCTTCGTGCAGTTTCGGAACCACCTCGACATTCAAATCATTTTGTTTCAATGCGTGCGCCGTGCCTGAGGTCGCAAAAAGTTTAAATCCCAAATCAGAGAGTTTTTTCGCAATAAAAACTATCTTTCTTTTATCTTCGTTCTTGACGCTGATAAACACGTTGCCTTTTAAAGGAAGTTTCTGGCCTGCGGCAATCTGCGATTTCGCAAATGCAAGCCCGAACGTTTTGTCTATGCCCATAACCTCGCCTGTTGACTTCATCTCGGGGCCCAGCACGGGATCAACTCCGGGAAAACGTATAAAAGGAAAAACGGATTCCTTGACGGCAATGTGGCTAATCTTCTTTTCCTGGGTAAATCCTAAATCCTTTAATTTCGCGCCGAGCATAATCTTCGTCGCCAGATTTGCCAAGGGAACACCTATAACCTTGCTGACAAAAGGCACTGTCCTGGAAGCCCTGGGATTTACCTCTAATATATAGACAGTGTTGTGCCTTACCGCAAACTGTATATTCAAAAGGCCTTTTACCTTTAATGCCAATGCGAGTCTTTTGGTATGGTCCCTGATCTTTTGTATAATATCCTCGCTGAGGGTGTGCGGCGGAAGCACCATGGCCGAATCGCCCGAATGTATGCCCGCTTCTTCTATATGCTCCAGTATGCCGCCGATGACGCAGGTATCTGCGTCGCATATAGCGTCAACGTCAACCTCTATCGCGTCCTCCAAAAATTTATCGATAAGTATCGGATGCTCACCTGAAACCTCCTGCGCCTCCTTTATGTAAGCCTCAAGGTCTTCCTCGTCGTACACAATCTCCATTGCCCTGCCGCCTAAAACATATGACGGCCTTACAATAACGGGATACCCGATTTTTTCCGCCTTTTGAAAAGCTTCTTCCGCGGAATCAGCAGTATCGTTTCCCGGCTGTTTTAATCCCAATGAATCGAGAAGTTGTTTAAATTTTC
>CAYQVM010000146.1:0-1659 GCA_964421145.1 uncultured Planctomycetia bacterium | reverse complement strand
GTCAGCTTTCAGCTGTCAGCGCTTTTGAGCCGAGAGGCGACATTGTTGTTAAGTCCAGCAAGTTAAGAGGGGTTACGATTTCACCTCAAGAAGTTGTGCGGGCAATAGATGAGATACCTATAATAATGGTTGCCGCGTGTTTCGCGAGAGGCAGGACAGTAATAAAAGGCATAGAGGAGTTAAGGGTAAAGGAAACTGACCGAGTTTATTCAATGGTTACTAATCTGCGAAAGATTGGAGCGGATGTCCGGGCCAGGGGTAAATTCATTATTATTAACGGCGGCAGGCCTTTACATGGCGCTAGAGTGGATAGCTTCGGAGATCACAGGACCGCAATGAGCATGCTGGTGGCAGGACTTTGCGTAAAAGGCAAAGTTAGCGTAACCGGCCTGGATTGCATAAATAAATCCTTTCCGAATTTCCCGGACATACTGAACAAATTGAATTGACAAAGAAAGCCGGTTTTGTTAAAATTAAACAAATCAACCCGATAAAATTTGAGGTGCAGAATGATTAAATTTTTTAAGCTGCTGAAGAAATATTTCAATAATATTTTAGGCTTGTTTTCAAATGACATGGGCATTGACCTCGGCACGGCAACCACGCTTGTTTACGTGAAGGGCCAGGGCATTGTCCTGTGCGAGCCGTCAGTCGTGGCTATTCAGAAGAGTACCCACACCGTATTGGCGGTCGGAGAAGAGGCCAAGAGGATGCTTGGCCGCACACCGGGCAGTATAATCGCGATAAGGCCGATGAAAGACGGGGTCATTGCGGATTTTGAAATAACGGAAGACATGCTCAGATATTTCATAAAAAAGATCCACAATAGAAAAGTTTTTGTAAGGCCCAGGATGGTTATCGCCATACCGTCAGGAATAACAGAGGTTGAAAAACGCGCCGTAAAAGATTCCGCCGAGCACGCGGGCGCGCGCGAGGTATATCTGATAGAAGAACCGATAGCGGCCGCAATAGGCGTAGGCCTTCCGATAGAGGAGCCTGCAGGCAACATGATTATTGATATCGGCGGCGGCACGACTGAAATAGCGGTCATATCTTTAGCGGGCATTGTGTTCTCGCGCTCTATCAGGATAGGCGGAGATGAGATGGACGAGGCGATTATAGAGCATCTTAAGAAGACGTACAATCTGATGGTGGGAGAGCGCACCGCGGAGGATATTAGAGAAGCCATAGCAGGGCCTGTCTCAGCGATACTTGAGGCAACCAGAATGACGCTTGAAAGAACCCCGCCGGAACTTTCCGCAGACCTGATTGAAAGAGGCATAGTTCTTGCAGGCGGAGGATCTCAGCTGAGGGGCATTGATAAGCTGATAAGCGAAGAAACCGGACTGCCGATCCACGTCGCGGAAGATCCTACTACGGCCGTGGCTCTCGGCACGGGTAAAGTCCTCAGCGAAATAAAATATCTCAGAAAAGTTACAGTGCGCTCCAGGATGGAATTCTAAAATTGGCCTCGTCCGGAGGACTCGGCACTTCCTCGGACATTTCGTCTTCGGTCGCTTCGGCCTCGCAATGATAAGTGATAAAAACAGAAAAAACTTTCCTATAATAGCAGTCTTGATTTTTATAGCTGCTATAGCGGTACTCTCCCAGATTTTCTCTTCTGATTTCCGGATAAAAACCTTAGATGTTTTACGAATG
>CAYQVM010000145.1:0-1672 GCA_964421145.1 uncultured Planctomycetia bacterium | reverse complement strand
CGATAGTGGGGCCTGTGGCAGTTTGATAATTAAGTTACGATAGACGGCGTAACTGTTATAAACGGTGTTTACGGCGATAATGCCGGAGAAACCGGCAATATAGTCCTGGTGGGCACGTCATCCAAACCGATAGTGCTCAACGGCCCCGTGGTTGTGAGGAACGATATTATAATAAGCGGCACTGTGGACGGGCAGGGTACAATATACTCGGGCAGAAATATCTATATCGCCAAGGATCTCAAATATAAAAATGCGCCTAATTCTCCCAGACCCGCATCCGACAATCCCACTGTTGTTGACAATTGGGTGGCGGCCAATATAAACAAGGATCTTGTCGGCCTGGCCGCAAAGGAAAATATTGTAATCGGAGACTATACCAAAACCAGTCATTATGGGTATGGCGGAAGCGATAAATGGTACGCCGACTACTATATATTTTCTATGGGCAATGAAGACGTCGGCCAGGACGGCATCCCGGATACCGGAGACACAGGCGAACATGACGGCGTATTTGAACAGGCATATGAGGACCTGGACGGGGACGGGACGTTTGACGGCAACTATACGTGGTCCAACATAGAGACGAGCGTGCCGATTAATCAATTCTCCAATCTTCCCGCGGGCGTGACGCAATTTTCTCAGCTGTCAAGCAATTCTATCAACACGGTAGAAGGCGTCCTGTATACCAATCACGCCATACCGGGCAGATTGGGCAACGGGGCAAAATTCAACGGGGCGATGGTCTCAAAAGACGAGGCGCTGGTCTATAGCAATACCCTGGTTTTTAACTATGATGAAAGGATCAAAAGCAACTACAGGACAGATCCGAATTGGCTTATTGACGTAAAACTGCCCGTTTCAACGAAGACGAGTATTATCCGATGGTGGGAATAGAATATAAACCCAGCCCCTCCTTTTGGAGGGCGACTGGGTTAGTAGGAGGGGCTGGGTGAATAAGAATGTTTTATTTTTAATTACGGTTATTATAGTTATTTTATCCGGATTTAGCGCGCGGAACTCTCATGCGCTTCTTCCCGCCGCAGATGAGGCGGGGGAAAGCGCCGTGATCAAGGCTGTCGAAGAACAAAGCAAAGAAAAAGCGCTTATTACCTGGGAAATTAAGGCGGAAAAAGAAAAGGCGAAAGAAAGAGACGCGCTGCTTGTGAACCGGATTAAGGAACACATGACAGCCCAGGCAGCGCCCCGGGAAGGCAAGAAAGCCTCGCGGAATATAAATTTGATGGCGATTATTTTCGGCGCCCTTGCGCTCATCGGATTTTATCTTATCAGGTGGCGCGGACAAGGAAAACCATAATGATAATGAAAGCGGGACTTATTGTTTTTATGCTTGTATCCTTTCTGGGAAACCCTGTTTTCGCAGGTATCAGCGAAGAGGCGGCGATTACGATTGCGAAGGGCTATATGAGGAACAACGGTTATGACAATGATTATGTCCTCTTCTGGCCGTCGGTAACAGATGATTACAACTACAAAAATTCCTGGCACATCACTTTCCCGCCTACCGTAACGAACTTCCTGGCGGGTAAGTTTGCCTTCAGCGTAGATGTCGACAAGGAGACAGGCGAGGTGCTCTCAGGGCAAGCCAAAGAATAATCAAGCCATTTCCCGTGGAGGCAATTCGCAGTACGTGTATGGATAAATTCGGCGTAAG
>CAYQVM010000144.1:0-1721 GCA_964421145.1 uncultured Planctomycetia bacterium | reverse complement strand
TTATGCCTAGTTCTTTTAACAACCTTCCTGATTTATTCGCCGTCATTACGCAACGATTTTATATGGGACGACACCCATCTGATAGTAAATAATCCCGACATAAAAAGTTTCAAAAACACGGCCCAGGTTTTTCAAAGCTACCTTTTTCCGGAAGTGGGCGGCAGTAATTTTTACAGGCCCATTCAGACTTTTTCCTTTATGATCGACTATGCCCTCTGGCAGTTGAACCCATTCGGATATCACCTGACAAATCTTATCTTTCATATGCTGAACGTCCTCTTGGTCTATTTTCTGGTCAACAGGATTTTTGGAAATCCGAATGTCAGTTTTTTGACCAGCCTGATTTTTGCCGTACATCCGGTAAATACCGAGGCGGTGACGTATATCGCTGGGCGGGCTGACCCGCTTGGCACATTTTTATTTCTGGCGGCTTTCCTGATGTATATACGTTACAGGGCAAACGAGAAGAATCCAGCGGCGTTTTTATTGAGTATCGCCTTGTTTTCGACGGCCCTGCTGACCAAAGAGGCAATGCTGATTTTTCCTTTGGTATTAATCCTTTACGACGCGCTTATCTTGAACCAAAGCTCCATAAGCCTGAAGACTATCAGAAACTATCTTCCTTATCTTTTAGTTCTGATTCTCTACGCGGTGTTTAGATTATTTATCAAGGGCCTTCCTCTGGGCCTTATGAGGAGCCCACCTTTTTATATCTATATATTCACAATGTCAAAAATAATCGTTTTGTATTTCGGGATCCTGATCTTTCCCCTGGCCCTTCATATGGAAAGAATCCAGTTATTTGAGACGTATATCGGCGATCCTCAGGTAGCGGTCTCTTTAATTGCCATGATATTGATAGGTATCTTGTCGATGGCCGCCTACAGGCGCTCCAAAAAGATATTCTTTTGCATAAGTTTCTTTTTTCTGACGCTTCTGCCCATGCTTAATGTATCGTTTTTAAACGCGGCGATGGCGGAACACTGGCTTTACCTTCCTTCGGTCGGATTATACTCTTTGGTGTCTCTCGGAATCGTGAAGGTCCTGGATTTTAAAAGGCCTTTTGTAAAACAGCCCGTTACAGGCAAGTTTATAATGGCAATTCTTGTTATGTTTCTTGGTTTTTTCTTAATAAGGACGACGCTCAGGAATGTGGAATGGGGTAATCAGGTACAATTTTATAAAAGCATGCTGAGAAACAGCCCATATTCTTCAAGGGGGCATGTGAACATGGGGAGTATTTATATCGCAGCCAATAATTTTAAACTGGCGAGGCAGGAACTTGAGACGGCGGTTAAGATAAATCCCATGGACCCCTTTGCTTATCATGCGCTTGGCGTCCTGGATTATATGGAAGGCAAGAAAAAGGACGCCATGAAGCATTGGAAACAGGTTTTTGATATAGCGCCGTTTTACAAGGCCACGATTTTTACCGTCAACTCATCTTTACGCGCTGACGATAAAAGATTCTGGAGGTTGTCAAGAGCGGTGAAAGAGCATCCCAAAAGCGTAATGGCCAATTACAGGCTTTCAAAATTATATATAGAAAATGGGTTGTATATGGAGGCGTTCGATAGATTGGAAGCGGTGCTTGAGGCGGACCCTAAATATACAGATGCGCTTTTTAACAGGGCGTGGATATATTCCAAGATAGGGATGTGGAGGAGGGCGGCAAAGGAGTACGAGGCGCTGCTCGTCCTCACACCCGATCACCCTGATAT
>CAYQVM010000143.1:1460-1730 GCA_964421145.1 uncultured Planctomycetia bacterium | reverse complement strand
TAAGGCGGACTATATTTTGGCGATATGGGCTATCATCTATTTCTCTAGAGGACTTTGAAAAGGGATGGCAAAAGATTACTCTCTTATATAAACTTAATAAACTTTCCACTTTAGCCAAGGCAGTTCACCTTCAGGTAACGCTGGAGCAAAACCTCCTGCGACCCCGAGCCTTTGGCGAGGGGGAGTCCCGAGTCCCGCCTTGGCGGGACGAGGGGCGACCGCAGGCAGCGGCAGAAAAGGCGCCGCGATCCTTTACAGAAGCATCTCCTA
>CAYQVM010000143.1:0-1450 GCA_964421145.1 uncultured Planctomycetia bacterium | reverse complement strand
ACCGATTACCTGGACGCAGAAAAATACGCCTGAGCTGGAAGGTATATTAATAGCCGGGTTCTCCATGGAATGTTGTTATCATCTACTTAGTGAAAAAGTAGCGGACGCGAATTTTACCGGAGGATTGGGAATTTACTTCTGGGACTGGCTTGAGGGCCTCTTAAAAATCGGTTTAAACGGCATGGGCTTTACTCCTTTCTATTCCAAACGAAGGGTGTTTAAAATCCGCGGCGGGGAACAGGTTGTTAAAATTGAAGACATAAGTTACGAAAATGAGCCGGTGGAAGTTGTCATGGAATTTGACACCTGGGGATGGGACAAGAAAAATACAAGCATGGATAAACTGTATCACGTAAAGGTATACAAGGTAAAGGGCCTTCCGATTTTTGGCTTCTATTGTCCCGAGATATATGATCTAATCTATGCGGAAGACAGAAATGACCGCTATCTTCAGGAAACAATGATCGGAAAATGCGTAAAGGAATTCTTCGCCAGATGGGGTTCATTGCCGCAGGCATATCATTTAAACGAAGGGCATGTGGCTAATGTGCTGGTCGCTATGAGTGAGATTGATGATATAAGCCAACGGGGCAGGATATACATAAACCATTCGACTATAAAAGAAGCGCACGAACAATTCCCTATCAGTACATTGGACGGGGGCATCCCGGAGAGGATCCGATACCAGGGATTTCCAAGCAGCCGGGAATACGAGAAATTTTGGAATCAATTTGTAACCCCGGAGGGAGTTATAGATATGTCATTAGGCGCTCACACATTATCCTACCAGACTGTAGGGGTAAGCGATGAACATGCCGGGATAGTGCAGGGATTATTTCCGGCTTATGACAAACGCGTTATACCAGTTTTAAACGGCTCAGGCGATAACTGGGTTATGCCTGAAACGTTACAGTGGCGCAATAAAGGCGTTATGCCGCCCGTTGAAGTCAGGCGCAGAATCCACAGAGAGGGGAAGGAAAAAGCGCATCGCCTCGTAAAAGAGAGGACCATGGACATAGAAAATGCCGACGGCCGCAAAATCAACGAAAACGGTATTGATCTAAAAATGGATGAGACGACGGTGTGGCTAGTAAGAAGGATCGCTGAATATAAAAACGTTTATCCTGTGCTGCAAAAGATAATACATATACTATGCGCTGACAGAGGCGAGGTTTTCCAAACGCCAAGAGGGCCAAGGCGCGGTCTCGGCCTGCAGATAGTAGTGGGGGGCGCGGCCCAATCAGCTAAAGGCGAGTTGTGGATCAGGGAATTCGTAAAATGGATGGAGCGGCCCGAGTTAAAAGGGAGGTTTGTTTTTATCCCCGGCAGCGGACGGGAACTTTTAAAGGCCAAGGCCATGGGCTCAGATGTCTGCATGAGCACCCCCCTGCAGGGCAAAGAGGCGTGCGGGACTTCTGATCAGCGCGAAAATTTAAATTTTGATGAGCTA
>CAYQVM010000142.1:0-1760 GCA_964421145.1 uncultured Planctomycetia bacterium | reverse complement strand
CAAGAATTTCCTCGGGTATCCTCGCCCAGTCGGCAGTCATTCCGTCTATGCTTGTTACGGCGCGAAGCGCTATGACGTTTTCATAAGTCCTCTCGTCTCCCATAACGCCTACGCTCTTTACAGACAAAAGCACCGCGAATGCCTGCCATATTTTATCGTACTGGCGCGTTCTTTTTAGGGCGTCAATATACCTTGCGTCAACCTCCCGCAAAATCCGCAACCTTTCCTGCGTAACCTCGCCTATAATCCTCACCGCAAGCCCGGGCCCCGGGAAAGGATGCCTGCCTAATATTTCTCTCGGTAAACCCAATTCTTTACCGACCGCCCTTACTTCGTCTTTGAATAAAAATTTAAGCGGCTCGATTAATTTCAGATGCATTTTTTCCGGCAAACCCCCGACATTATGATGCGTCTTTATCGTTGCGCTGGGCCCGCCGAAGGCAGAGCGCGACTCAATCAGGTCGGGATAAAGAGTGCCCTGGGCAAGGTATTTTATATTGCCTATCTTTTTTGCCTGTGACTCAAATACCCTTATAAATTCGTTTCCTATGATTTTGCGTTTTTTCTCGGGATCCGCAACGCCTTTTAATCCTGAGAGGAATTTATTTTCCGCATTTACCCTGACGAGATTTATCTTAAAATGCTTCTTAAAAACCTCTTCTACTTTCCTGCCCTCATCTTTTCTCAGGAGTCCGTTATCTACAAATATGCAGGTCAATTTCTTTCCGATGGCTTTATTCATCAGAACCGCGCAAACGGACGAATCCACGCCGCCTGAAAGCCCCAGAACAACTTTATCTCCCTTGACCGTCTTTCTTATTTCGTCAATCTGCTCTTTTATAAAAGACGTCATCGTCCAATTCGGAGAACATTTGCAGATTCTAAACAGGAAATTTTTAATTATCTTCTCGCCGCCCTGAGTATGAACCACCTCGGGATGAAACTGCACACCGTATATGTTTCTTTTTGCGTCGGCAAATGAAGCGTAGGTACAGTTTTTTGTCCTGCCGATTCGCTCAAATCCTTCGGGCAGTTTCTTTGTGTAATCTCCGTGACTCATCCAGCTTACGAACTTTTCGGACATACCTCTAAAAAGAGGGGATTTTGTATCTATGCTGATTTCAGCGCGGCCGTATTCCCTCTTATTTGTAGAAACCACTTTTCCACCGCGTAGGTGGGCTATTAGTTGTGCGCCGTAACAGATGCCTAAAATCGGGATGCCTGCATTAAAAAGCCGCCTGTCATATCTCGGCGCGCCCTTTTTGTAAATGCTTGCAGGCCCGCCGGATAATATTATACCTTTCGGGGAAAGCCGTTGAATATCCTTCAGCGGGGTTTGGGGAGCCAGTATCCTGCAGAAAACCTTATTTGCCCTCACCCTGCGGGCGATAAGCTGGGTATACTGCGAGCCGAAGTCTATTATAACAACCGTATCTGTAATCATCTGTGCCTAAAATAAAATAGTGCCCTTTAAGGACACTTTTGTCGGTAAATTATTTATATCACAAAATCATCTATCGGTCAAGGCAGGATTTTATCCGCAGGGAACACTGTCCCGATTAATTCCAGGACACCGTCCCGAATAATTTGGATAACGTCTCTATAGCTATAGCCCGGTTTGAGCATTAACAGCCGGCTCAGATTCGCAGGCGGCAGCGGCTTGTGTAACAAGGGTAAGCGGGTCTATAACTCTTATACCCGGGCCAGGGGTATGTATGCCTATGGCCTGCTCTGCCTCTACATCTCTGCCATATTTATCA
>CAYQVM010000141.1:0-1799 GCA_964421145.1 uncultured Planctomycetia bacterium | reverse complement strand
TATTTTTCTTCGCAAGGTTTATGGTGGCCAGGGTCTCTATCAGGGTGCCTATCTGATTCAATTTTATCAAGACAGAGTTCGCGACTCCTTTTTCTATGCCCTGCTTCAGCCTGTTTATATTAGTCACAAACAGGTCGTCTCCGACTATCTGTATCTTTTTACCGAGGGAATCAGTCAGTTCTTTCCATCCGTCCCAATCATCCTCGGCAAGGCCGTCTTCTATGGAAACGATCGGAAACTCGTCCACAAAACTGCCATAAAACTCCACCATGTCGGAAGAATTGTTCTTCTGTTTTTTCTCCGCCTTTAATACATAGGAGCCGTTCTCGCCCTGCGCCAGTCGCTTCGCTCCGGTGCAGGGCAGGTAAAACGAACTTGCCGCAGGATCAAGGCATATAAATATGTCCTTGCCAGGCTTGTACCCGGCGGCTGCGATAGCCGCCATAATAACCTCCAGCGCCTCTTTGTTGGACGACAAATCAGGCGCAAACCCGCCTTCGTCGCCGACCGCTGTCGCAAGGCGCTTTTTCTTCAAAATGGCCTTAAGATTATGGAATACCTCCGAGCCCATCCTCAGGCCTTGAGAAAAATTCTTAGCGCCCAGCGGAAAAATCATAAACTCCTGAAGGTCAACGTTGTTGTCCGCGTGGCAGCCGCCGTTTAATATATTCATCATGGGAACCGGCAAGATATTAGAATCTTCGCCGCCTATATATTTGTAAAGCGGCAGCTTGATAACCTGCGCCGCCGCCTTCGCAACGCCTAAGGACACCCCGAGCATCGCATTTGCGCCGAGCTTTGACTTATTTTCAGTGCCGTCTCTCTGTATCATAAACCTGTCTATCGCCGATTGCTTCATCGGGTCCTTGCCTATCAATGTCGGCGCTATTTCCTCATTGACATTTTTAACGGCCTTGAGCACGCCTTTGCCCATATAGCGGGACTTGTCGTTATCGCGCAGTTCAAGCGCCTCGTGTTCGCCGGTTGACGCGCCGCTGGGCACAGCCGCCCTCCCCAAGATGCCTGAATCCAATATTACATCTACTTCGATTGTCGGGTTACCGCGTGAGTCCAAAATCTCTCTCGCCTTGATTTTTTTGATATTGTCTGACATGTCGTCTGTTCTCCTATAAAATTTTTACCTTTCTTCCTGCTATCTTTAACCTTCCTTCCGCAAACAGATTAATCGCCTCCGGATATATCCTGTGTTCTTCTTTATGAATCTTTTCGGCGAGCGTCTCTTCCGTATCGGCTTCTTCCACCTTAACCGCCGCCTGCGCGATTATGGGGCCGTTGTCCATTTTCTCGTCTACAAAATGAACCGTGGGGCCGGTGACCTTGACCCCGTATTCAAACGTGTCCTTTATGCCTTCGGTGCCTTTGAAAGCAGGTAAAAGCGCCGGGTGTATGTTGATTATCCTGTTTCTGTATTTTTTCACGAAATCAACGCTCACTATCCTCATATAACCGGCAAGGACAACCAACTCTATTTTATTTTTCTTCAACGCCCTTATAATCTGAGCCTCATACTTGGCCTTGGTTTGGAACTTCTGCCTTTCGACCAAAAGCGCCGGGATACCTGCCTTTTTAGCGCGTTTAAGCACAAACGCGCCGGGGTTGTCGCATACTAAAAGCGCTACCTTTGCCTTTAATCTTCCGGCTTTTTCGGCATTGACTATCGCCTGAAAATTAGTCCCATTTCCCGATGCAAAAATAGCTATATTCATCTTAAAACTCCATATTTTTTATAAAATCCTGCCTAAAACCATTGCGGCCCAAAAGGCTGATATGCACCGCCC
>CAYQVM010000140.1:0-1814 GCA_964421145.1 uncultured Planctomycetia bacterium | reverse complement strand
CTTAAAGAGAATTGGCTCCCCCGCGAGGACTCGGACCTCGGACCTGGTGGTTACAAGTGACCCGAAATTACTTTCGGACTTGGACTATATCTTTGCCGTCGTCTTTACGTTACGGCAGCAGGTGCATAGTCTCTGAACCTTTCCGCCACAAATCTTGGCGGACTCGGCTGCTGATTACCCTCAATTAAGTAGGGCTTCCAGTACGCCACACTGCGTGGCGCATCCGCCACGTTTTGTGGCGGACAATTCTCCTGCAGTTTCAACTACGGTTTCCCGTAGAAGCTGCGCTTTGAGCATATTTTGCTCAGCGCCCTTCGGGGCGCTTCGCACAGCCACTCGCTCTACCAACTGAGCTACGGGGGAATTATTAGATATTTTACCTTAAATTACCTCTCAGTCAAACAATTTTAAATGGAAAAATAAAACTTGACATATCCGGAAAAGATGTTATAATTTCTCCTGTGGTAAATAAGGGAGAAGAAATCTGAAGGCCGCAAGGTCTTAGAGGGTTGACCTTTGCGGTTTTTTTATTTCCGGCATCCCTGCCTGCCGCGAGGTGAGGATTTACTATAATTTTAAGGGAAGGAGGTAACAGAAGATATGGCAAGAGGTAAAGTCAAATGGTTCTCTAACCAGAAAGGTTATGGTTTTATCACTCCGGAATCCGGAAGCGATGTTTTTGTGCATCATAGCGCAATTCAGGGCGAGGGGTATAAATCTTTGGAAGAGGGACAGGAAGTTGAATTTGAGATCGAGAAGGGTCCCAAAGGAGAACAGGCTACTAACGTAGTTAAAGTATAACCTTGAAAACATAAGCCCGGCTTCTTTAAGGGATCCGGGCTTCTTTTTACCTAAAAAGGAGCATCTGATGCAAACAGGCAAGATAAAGAAACTTGTTCGCGAGAGAGGTTTTGGTTTTATCGCCGGCACCGACGGAAGAGAGGTATTTTTCCATCAATCCAGCCTTATTGACGTCCAGTTTGATGCTTTGCGCGAAGACCAGGATGTTGAGTTTGAAGTGGAGAAGTCGCCTAAAGGACCGCGGGCAGTTAACGTAAAAGTCACCCAGCAATAACAGCAAGCCGGGATTATGAAAATAGTGTTTATTGAGCCGACTGCATCCGAGGCCAATGTCTATACCAAGCTGCATATGCCTCTTCTGGGGCCGGTATATCTGGGAACCATATTGCGTAATAGAGGCCATGAAGTAGAAATTTACCATGAGGATATACGCCGGCCTGATTATGCGCGGATGCAAGCGGACCTTGTCGGGATTTCCATTCTGACTGCCACGGCAAAGCGCGGCTATGAGATAGCGCGGAAGTTTCCCAGGGAAAAGGTCATCATCGGCGGAGTCCATGCCAGCCTGCTGCCGCAGGAGGCGCTGCAGTATGCCCGGCAGGTGGTAGTAGGCGAAGCCGAAGAGGTTATTGTTGACATCGCTGAAGGAAGGCGACTTGAGCCGATAGTAAAGGGCGAGGCAGTGCAGCAATTAGATAAATTGCCCTTTCCTGATTTTTCCTTGATTAAAGGGTACTCTACCAACGCTTTCATTATGCCGATTTCCACCTCAAGAGGGTGCCCTTTTGATTGCACCTTCTGCGCGGTGACTAAAGTATTCGGCCGCTCCTACCGTTTCCGCAGCGCCCAAAGCGTATTGGAGGAGTTGCGTTCAAAAGACGCTCACCATTTTTTCTTCTGCGACGACAATTTCGCCGCCCATCCGCCGCGCACGCGCGCGTTATTGGAACTGATGGATGAATATAGAATAAAAAACTGGGCCTGCCAGGTGCGCTGCGATATCGCCAAAGACG
>CAYQVM010000139.1:0-1822 GCA_964421145.1 uncultured Planctomycetia bacterium | reverse complement strand
ATTCCCTCTCCCCTCAGGGGAGAGGGAAGGGTGAGGGGTGAAAAGAGACAAATGCCCCTCACCTTAATCCTCTCCCCAAAGGGGAGAGGAAATATAAATCAAAACGCCCCGCTTAGCACAAAAAATTCTCGCCTTAAAACGCGTGATTACTGCCTGCGGCGGGTGCGGACGGAAGAAAACAGGGCAGATATAATAACTACCGCCGGCGCGGCGGGCGGCGAAGCTGGCGCGGTGGGTTTCCACGCCGTGGAAACCCGGACCTTTGAGGATATGATAAAAGCGCTTGAAGCTAATGAATGAAAGATAACCTTGAGCGTGGCTGTTGCGCAGGATGAGGTTGTGTTGGAAGCGGTTTCAGGGATAATGGAGAGGCTTGGCGATAAAATTGACGTTATTTTAGTCGGAGACCGAAAAGAAATAGAGGCCGTGATAGACAGTCACCATTTAAATCCTGTTTTGAAAGAGAAGATAGATGATGTCAGTAATGAAGAAAAAGCCGTTAAGAGAGCGATAGAGTATGTGCGCCGCGGCGAGGCTCAGATTTTATTAAAGGGCAATCTTACCACTAACGAATTGATGGCAGCAGTGATAAACAAAGAAACCGGTTTGCGTCAGGAAGGCAGGGTAATAAGCCATTTCAGAGATGTTGAAAGGCCGGATGGAATTCTATCTATAGGAGACGGCGGTATTATTCCAAGGCCATCGCTTAAGGTAAAAGGAATGATTTTAGATAATATGGTTGAGGTAGCGCAAGCAAGGGGCGTTGCCATGCCTTTGGCTGTATTGCTGGGTTATACAGGCAAAGTAAAACAAGAGGTCCCTTCAAGAGACGATAGCAATATCTTAGCAGGACAATGCAGGGATATGCCAGATAGAGAAGTTGTTGGCCCGCTTGGCCTGATGGATGCATTAAGAACGAACCCCCATATACTTTTGGTGCCAGACCTTAGCTTTGGAAATATTTTATATAAAGCAATAGTTTCCCATATTCCGTGGAACCTAGAATATACACAGACCGAAGGCAGCGACGAGCAGGGGTATCTTCATGTATTCACAAAGCTTGAAAAAGGAACCAAAGATGTCATCGGTCACCTTATAATCGCTTCGCCCGGTATAACAGCTGCATTGCAAGAAGAGAGAGAAGACGCGTTGGAAAGGGCGATTACAAAAGCGCACAACATGGGATTAAGTAAGCCCAGAGCGGCCTTCGTTGATTTTACCGAAAAGACGCAGGCAGATGAGTTTAGCGACATAGCTTCTTTGCAGCAAGCCGCAGCTATTGTTGAAGCTTGTAGAGGACGCGATGATTGTATAGTTGAAGGGCCGATGGATTATTATAGCGCAATAGTAGAAGGCGCTGCAGCCAAGAAAGGCATCGCTAGCGAAATGGCAGGCCAGCCTGACATTTTATTTGCGCCTACTATGGAAACCGCAGAAATACTTCGTGACCTGTATACTCACTGGGATGAATTAAAGCTTCCTTGGAGCAAGGCAGGAGATAGTTCGTACGGAGCAAGAGGAAATGCCGTTATTGGCGTACCATCCCGCGCAGATTCTGCCGAGCATAAGTTGAATTCTTTGGTTGTGTCTGTTTTTACCATTGCAACCAGCCAAGCCCGCGCCGCGGACAGCGAAGCCGCAAAGGCCGACCAGCCAGAGCCCGACAAGCCGCAAGCCCAGCCCGATCCCCGCCTGAGCCAGAGCGGCGCGTAAATATTTCGGCACTGACCTCACAAAAAGATTCCGCACACGCCTGCCCCGCCGAAGGCATAGTCCGAACACGCTTGACGCAATATCCTAATTATGATACATTATAGCTGGA
>CAYQVM010000138.1:0-1851 GCA_964421145.1 uncultured Planctomycetia bacterium | reverse complement strand
CGGGTAAAAGACGCGGCCGGAGACGCCGGTTATCCTTCTTCCGACGCCGCCTTTTTTCTTGGCTAAACCGCGGCGTTTTATTCTGCGGCCTGCGACAGGCCCTTTGCCGCAGATTTGGCATCTTTGTGACATCTTATTTAAATCTCCTTTCTTGTCTTGATGTGGGCTATATAGTATCACAGGAGGGAAAATGCGTCAACTAAAAAGAAACAGATTGTCCAGAAAAAGCCTTGTAGTGCAGTTTGCCTGGGCGTTTATCCTGATGTCAATGATACCGCTGGTAATAGCGGTATCATTGTTATTTATAGCCGACGCGCCCACGCTTATGGGGCGCATAGAGCAGTCGAGGATCGCGGTATTCTGGATGTTTGTTTCTTCCATAGCCGGCTATTTTGTCATAAGGAAAGCCGTAACCGCCCTTTCAGGCCTGACCGAGCAGGTCAGGGACGTCATAAGCGGGAACCTGTCAAGGAGGATCCTGCTCAATGAGGACAGCGAGATAGGCGAGCTGGCAAGGTATTTTGACGACATAACGGAAAACCTTGAGATAAAGATACGCGAACTGGAGGCCTCAAAGAAACTGGTGCAGGGCATATTCCACAAGATAGGCGAGGCGACCACTTCCAGCCGCGGCATAGACAGCCTGCTCGAACTGATATTGCAGAGTATGTCCGGCGCGATGAACGCAAAAGGCGGTTTCATAATGCTCGTAAACCTCAACCGCGAATGGCTTGAGCCTTCGGTTTTCTATTCCGAAGGCGATAAGCCCCAGAAGATGCCTTTTATAAAGATGGGAGAAGGCACTATAGGCAGGGTTGCCAAGGATAATAAGCCCGCGGTTATTTCCGAGGGCCAGTGGATACAGGAAAAAAATCTTGTTTTTAAATCTTTGGCCTGCGTGCCTTTGGTCTACAAGAATAACACCATAGGCGTTATGGCGGTATATGACATAAAGCAAAGGTCGTCCTTTAACGAAGATGAGCTGGGGTTGTTTAAAGACGTTGCCTCCCAGACTGCCATGGCCATATCCAACTATCAGCTGAATTTAGATGTAGAAAAGGCGTATCTTGATACCATACGCGCGCTGGCAATGGCCGTGGAAGCCAAAGACCCCTACAGCGGCGGCCATCTGGAGCGGGTTGCGAAATACGCAACGACTATAGGGAAGGCATTGAATTTCAGCGAAGAGGATATGAAGGTCCTGCACGACGTGGCATACCTTCACGACCTGGGCAAGATAGGCGTAAGGGACGAGGTATTGCTGAAGCCGGGCAAACTCACTGCGGATGAATTTGAAGAGATGAAAAAACATCCTGTCATAGGCGAGACGATAATGAAACCGGTCAAATCGCTGACAAAGCTTTGCGCCGCAGTGCGCAGCCATCAGGAGAGGTGGGACGGTTCCGGCTATCCGGACGGCTTAAAGGTTGAACAGATCCCGCTCCACGCGCGCATACTGGCGGTGGCCGATATCTATGACGCCCTGGTTACCGAAAGGCCTTACAAAAAGGCATTGACCCAGGAACAGGCAAAGAAAGAACTGAAAAAACTCGCCGGCGTAAAACTCGATAAAGATATAGTAGACGCGTTTTTAGAAACTGTATGAGCGATCCCCTCCAGGCGTCCGCGCGGTATATAAAAGGCGTAGGCCCCAAGAAATTTCAGCTTATAAATAAACTAGGCATTAAGACCATAAAAGACTTATTGTTTTATTTTCCGCGACGGCACGAAGACCGTTCTAAATTCCTGCCTATATCCGAAATAAAATCCAGACTCGATGAGTTCCATACGATAAAAGGCACTATCCAGTCTTCAGGCATATTCAGGACAAAAACCAGGATTACTATTTTT
>CAYQVM010000137.1:607-1856 GCA_964421145.1 uncultured Planctomycetia bacterium | reverse complement strand
TAAGAAGGACATCTAACTTATGGCAAGGCCTTAACTAACTCAAACTCAACGCTAGCCGTTGCATTGCGTCCACAGCGTAAGGATAAATGTGACTATACATATCATTTCTATACCTTTCATATTTCTCCCCATTACCCTGATTTTACCACACATCATCCTTTTTTACAGTGGTTTTTATCTTCGGTTATTCAATAAAGTCAACAGACATAAAAATAGCGGGATAGTTGCTACTTAATCCCGCTTTTGGTTCTTCTATACTATTGGGTTATTTTTGACCTCTACTAATTCTCTCAGCAGGCTATTATAACCTGCCTATCCACCCAATCCAATATCAATATCTACAAACTAAAAAATTGCCCTCCGTGTCCACTGATCGCAAAAGATTCACATATTTAGCAAATATTTTAAGACGCGTTTTCAAGCCGGACGGATATGGTTGACAGGAAAGAGGTAATCTGGTAACTTATTTATAAGAGAGAGGGAATATGCATATTTACGATATCGCTATTGTCGGCGGCGGCGCAGCAGGAACGATGGCTGCGATAAGCGCGAGCCAATTCAATAAAAACATAGTTTTAATAGAAAGAAACGCCTCTATAGGGAAAAAAATTCTTATGACAGGCAACGGGAGATGCAATCTTACGAATATCGCGCCTATCGATACGTTTATCGAAAAGTTTGAGAAGCAGGGTAATTTTCTGAAAACTGCATTTTATAGATTTTCCAATAAAGACCTGATGAATTTCTTCGAGTCAAAAGGCCTTAAGCTGAAAAACGAACAGGCGGGGCGCGTATTTCCCGTTACGGATAAAGCCCGATCAATAACAGAAATACTGCAAAAATGCCTCGAGAAAGCCAGGGTTACAGTTCTGTATAAAACGGCGCTTTCGGATATAAGGAAAAAAGGTGATTTATTCGAATTGTGCTTAAGCGGCAACAAAAAGATATACTCAAAGAAAGCGATACTCGCCACCGGCGGGCTTTCCTATGAAGAAACCGGTTCAAGGGGCGACGGTTTTCGCATCGCCAAACGCCTGGGGCACACCGTTATACCTTTAAAGGCCTCTCTCGTTCCTTTGAGGACAAAGGAGACATGGATAAGAGGACTGCAGGGCATTTCGTTACAGAACATACGTATTACCTTTTTGACGGACGGCAAAAAAATAGTCTCAGACATAGGGGACATCATATTCACGCATTTTGGCGTTTCCGGACCGCTTGTTCTTGATATGAGCGGTAAGGTTGTCGC
>CAYQVM010000137.1:0-597 GCA_964421145.1 uncultured Planctomycetia bacterium | reverse complement strand
GGAAGGCCAAAAAGTCAAACTCCTTATAGATATCAAACCCGACCTGGATACGGTAAAACTTGAGACAAAATTGCTAAATGAATTCACGAGCAAAGGCGGCGTTCAACTTTCGACCGTTATGCAGGGACTATTGCCGAAAAGCATGGCCCTCGCGTTTATGCGTCTGTTAAACCTGGAACCCGCCAAAAAAGCAAGCCAGGTTACGAAAAAAGAAAGACAGGCCATAACACATATGTTGAAAGCTCTACCTTTGACTATCGAAGGGGCTTTATCCATAAAATGGGGAATGGTTACTAACGGCGGGGTTTCTACAAAAGAAATTGATCCAAAGGCGATGGAATCAAAACTTTTGCCGGGATTATATTTCGCCGGTGAAATATTAGACGGCGCAGCCCCGAGCGGCGGTTATAATCTGCAGCAGGCGTTTTCAACCGGTTTCCTGGCCGGCGAGGAAGCAGCGCAGGCCTATAAACACGAACGGCTGGAGAAGTGAAACCTGAACTGACTTCCTACTGGCTTCCCCAGCCTCAATATAAGTATACCACATAAACGGAAAAAATCAAGGGCAGGATGTTTTGTGTGTATTTTTACCTTCTA
>CAYQVM010000136.1:732-1865 GCA_964421145.1 uncultured Planctomycetia bacterium | reverse complement strand
CCAATCCGGCCAGCATCGCCGCTCCTTTTGCTGTCGTCTCGGTTATCTTGGGACGCACTATCTTTACGCCCAGCATATCCGCCTGAAACTGCATCAGGAAATCATTACGGCAAGTCCCTCCGTCAACACGCAGAGATCTTGGTCTCCGGCCTGTCTCCTTTTGCATAATATCAACGATATCTTTTACCTGATACGCGATGGCCTCAAGTGTTGCGCGGATAATATGCGGCCTGTCTGTCCCGCGGGTATTGCCGGTCAGTGTGCCGCGCGCCCTGGAGTCCCAGTAGGGCGCTCCCAGTCCCACGAATGCCGGGACAAAATATACTCCGCCTGTATCCGGGACTTTCTTTGCCCAGTCTTCAGTTTCAGCCGCGCTCCGGACTAATTTTAATTCATCCCTTAGCCATTGCACAGCCGCGCCCGCGATAAAGACAGCCCCCTCCATCGCATAGCAGGGATTTCCATGCATATCGCAGGCAAGAGTCGTCAACAAACCTTTTTTGGAGAGCGTAAATTTCTTGCCTGTATTCAACAAAAGAAAACATCCTGTGCCGTAAGTATTCTTCGTCTCGCCTGCCGCAAAACAACCCTGGCCGAACAGAGCCGCCTGCTGGTCGCCCGCATCCCCTGCTATCGGGGTACCTGAAGGCAGCCCGCAGGCATTTTTTGCGGTCTTACCGAATATAGAGCTTGAAGCCCTCACCTCGGGAAGGATGGCCTTCGGTATCCTCAAGACCTTAAGCAGGTCGTCATCCCATTTCTTGTCTTTGATATTGAATATCAGGGTGCGGGAGGCGTTGGTATAGTCGGTCGCGTGGACTTTTCCGCCGGTCAGCTTCCAGATCAGCCACGTATCGACGGTGCCGAAACATATCTCTCCTGCCTCGGCGCGGTCGCGCAATCCCTTTACATTATCCAGAAGCCACTTGATCTTCGTCCCTGAAAAATAGGCGTCGATGACCAGGCCGGTCTTCTTTTGAAAAAGCCCTGTATACCCTTCTTTCTTCAGTTTATCGCAGATCCCGACAGTGCGCCGGCATTGCCATACGATAGCGTTATGCACAGGCCTGCCTGTTTTTCTGTCCCAGAGAATAGTTGTCTCGCGCTGATTAGTGATGCCTACCGCGATGATA
>CAYQVM010000136.1:510-722 GCA_964421145.1 uncultured Planctomycetia bacterium | reverse complement strand
ATTTTTTCTGTAGAGCGCAGCCTTAGTCACAAATTCCACAGAGCGCCATATTTCTTCAGGGTCATGTTCGACCCAGCCCCCGGCGGAAGCCGCGGGATAAATCTGCCTTATCTCTTTATATGCGCTGGATACAATGCGGCCGGACTTATCGAATATATACGCCCGGCTTCCTGTGGTCCCCTGGTCTATGGATAGGATATATTTCATATCAA
>CAYQVM010000136.1:0-500 GCA_964421145.1 uncultured Planctomycetia bacterium | reverse complement strand
CCTTCGTTTTTACGGGTTAAGCTTTGCGTATGCCCTGCAGCACAGACAGGATTTTTCTACTATCTTCATCGTTTTGGCGAAGTTAGAGTTGGGAAAACGGCGGGCGAAGATACATAATGGGCATATCCGGCAGATAAAAGCTAACAAATGGTTATTATGCTTTATTGGCAAGATTTTTTACAAGATTCGGGTTTTTTCTTTCGATGTCAAGGTGCCTTCGTATATTCTATGGCTTATTCCCCTAAGGGCATCGATAAGCTGAAGATCTATGGCTTCCTTTAGAGAGATGTTGTTTTCTTCGGCAAAGCCTTGCAGTTCGTCAAGTATATTTTTTAATCTCCTATCCGTTTTCTCGAGCAATTTTTTTTTCATGCACATGCCTCCTTTTCCATATAATTGACTACCTCTTGCGGCAAGTAAGTACGTAGTAAAATAATACTCCTTCGGGTAAAATAAGTCAATTTCAAAATTTTACCCCATTATTCAAGCGGTGGCGGGTT
>CAYQVM010000135.1:652-1870 GCA_964421145.1 uncultured Planctomycetia bacterium | reverse complement strand
CTCCAAGGCCAGCTTGACCAGCTCATCAACCAGCTGCGGTGGCTCAATCCCGCTGGCTTTCCACAAATAAAAAGCTAGCGAACCAGGAATGGTGTTTATTTCATTAGGATAAAGGAAATAAACAATCTTATCATCAAATACACGACAATCTGGCAGATAGAAAGAATGGCTGTTGTGGATAGAAATATCCTGCGTATGGCTACGTATGAACTTCTATACGCCGCGGATATTCCCCCAAAAGTTGCGATAAACGAAGCGGTTGAGATAGCCAAGAAATACGGCGACACAAAATCCGGCAAATTCATAAACGGAGTTCTGGATAAGATAAATAAAGAAGAGAGAAAATAAATGGAGAGATTAGCAGACCTGCATGTGCATACAATTTTCTCCGACGGGACGCTTTCGCCCGTTGAAACGCTAAATGCGGCTAAAGGGTTTGGGCTTTGTGCCATTGCCATAACCGACCACGATTGCGTGGATGCAGTTGCGCCTGCAATCTCTGCGGGGCCTGAATTCGGCATAGAGGTTATACCCGGCGTGGAACTTTCAGCGGATATGGAGGACGAGGAAATACACATACTCGGATATCTTATAAATTGCAGGGACGAATGGTTCGCAGACCGACTCTTTAAACTTCGCCAGAGCAGACTAAAGCGCGCTGCGGAAATGGTTGAAAAACTAAAAGCCAACGGCATAAATATAGAAGCGCAGGAGGTATTTGATTTTGCCGGCTGCGGTTCTGTCGGGCGCCTGCACATAGCGCGCCTTTTATATAATAAAGGATATACATCATCCATATATGAGGCGTTTGAAAAATATATCGGAGCGGGAAAGCCCTGTTACGTAAGAAGGCTTGACCTGGCGCCGTCGGAGGCGATAGATATGATAAGGAAAATCGGCGGAGTCAGCGTCTTAGCCCATCCTTCGACAATAAGAAGGAATGAGTTTATAGAGGACTTGGTGAAAATGGGCATCGGCGGCATCGAGGCGTATCATCCCGATATGAACGCGCACCAAAGCGAACATTATAAAGAAATAGCGAAGAAGTTTGGATTGGTAATAACAGGCGGCTCGGACTGCCATGGCCTTGCCAAAGGCAGGCTTCTTATGGGCAAGGTGAAGGTGCCGTATGAATTGGTGGAGAAGTTGAAAGAAGAAGTAAATAAAGGTTAAAAAAAGATGACGTCATTGCGAGCGAGCCCCCCCTGCATTCTTGCA
>CAYQVM010000135.1:0-642 GCA_964421145.1 uncultured Planctomycetia bacterium | reverse complement strand
GGAGGATGGCAATCTCAACACCAACATCGTCATTGCGAGCCCTTGACACGAAGTGTCAAGGGCGTGGCAATCTCTGGACATATATAGCACATGATAGAAAAACAACCCTGTGTTTATATGATGACAAATAAGGTTGACACAGTTATCTATACAGGCGTAACCAGCGACTTAAAGAAAAGGGTATATGAACATAAACAGAAATTAGTAGCAGGTTTCACAAAGAAATATAATATAAATAAATTGGTATACTACGAATTACACAATAGTATGTATGATGCTATCACGAGAGAGAAGCAAATCAAAGATGGTTCCAGGAAGAAAAAGATAGAATTGATCAAGTCCGTGAATCCTGAGTTTAAGGATTTATATTATAAATTATGAGATTGCCACGCTCGCCCCGCCTGCGGCGGGGCTCGCTCGCAATGACGATTAAGAGCTACTACTAACAAAATCATAAAAACAGGATATTCCTGCTTTGCTAGAAACAGGACATTTTTACATTGCAATAACAAATGGTAATTTTTATGCTGACAAACGGGCGCTGATTTGGTAGAATTTCTAATAATATGGCCAAGATACTCTTTTTTAACCCTCCCTCAAGGAAAAACGTATATCTGTCTACTAATGTCCGTGTCGGCGCCC
>CAYQVM010000134.1:264-1885 GCA_964421145.1 uncultured Planctomycetia bacterium | reverse complement strand
GTAATCCTGCTCATTTTTCTTCCTTTTTTAAGGCCTCTTGTATTAAAGTGCGCAGTTTTCCCGCGCTCATATGGTCGTAATATTTTTCGTCTAAAACAACTACGGGCCCCAATGCACATGCGCCCAGGCAGTTTACCGTCTCTACCGTAAATTCTCCGTCTTCGGTCGTCTCGCCGGGCCTGACATTCAACTGGCCCAGGACCTCATCCAGAAATTTAGGCGCTCCTCTTACATGGCAGGCAGTGCCCATACACACCGTCAACAAATGCCTGCCGCGGGGCTTGAGCGTGAACGCCTTGTAGAAGTTCGCCACCCTGAATACCTCTATTAAAGGCACATTCAGTTCTTCGGATACCGCCCTTAATTTATCCTCGGGCAGGTAATTGTGCTCCTTCTGGACATCCTGCAGAACTTCTATAAGCTCATGAGAGGATTTTTGCATGGCAACTCCTTTTCGGTTAAAGCAGCGGGAAATACTTTTTTATCTCGTAGGAAGTAATCTGGGTTCTGTATTCGTCCCATTCCATCTTTTTATTGAGGATGAACCTCGTAAATATGTGATCTCCCAGGGTTTCTTTTACCAATTTGCTTTTTTCCGTTTCCTCTATTGCGTCAAAAAGGTTTACCGGCAGCGATACGAGATTTCTGCTTTGCCTTTCTTCCATTTTCATCTTATAAATATTGGGCTCAACCGCAGGCGGCAGCTTGTATTTCTTCTCAATGCCCTCAATGCCTGCGGCAAGCATTACCGCAAACGCCAGATACGGATTGCACGCCGGGTCAGGGCAGCGAAGCTCCGCCCTTGTCGCCTTCTCGTTGCCCGGGCGGTACACAGGTATGCGGATTAAGGCAGTCCTGTTTCTATGCCCCCATGATATGTACACCGGCGCCTCATAGCCGGGCACAAGGCGCTTGTACGAATTAACCCATTGAGCAAGCACAGAACATATCTCGTTCATATGCGCAAGCTGCCCTGCGATAAAATACCTTGCCGCGGAAGAAAGATGTTCTTTGTCTTTAGGCTCAAAAAACGTGTTCCTTGCGCCCTTAAAAAGCGACTGGTGGACGTGCATTCCGCTGCCGTTTTTGCCGAATAAGGGCTTTGGCATAAACGTGGCGTAGACGCCGTTTGTCTGGGCGATTTCTTTTATACAGTAACGTATTGTGATTATATTGTCGGCCATCACCAGGGCATCGTCGTAACTGGGATCCACTTCATGCTGGCTGGGCGCAACCTCGTGGTGGCTGGCCTCCATGGAAATGCCCAGGCTCTCAAGCGCCCTGACCGATTTATTGCGCAGGTTGTTTGCGAAATCATTCGGGATAAGCTCAAAGTACGTGCCTTCGTCAATGGTCTCGGGTTTCTCCGAGGTCTTAAAATAGAAATATTCTATCTCCGGTCCGACGCAATAAGTATAACCCTTATCCTTGGCCCTTTTGATGCTGCGTTTAAGGGCGTAGCGCGGATCTCCCGGGTAAGGCGTCCCGTCTGAATTCAGGATGTCGCAAAACATTCTCGCCACAGGGCCGTTTTCCTGCTGCCACGGAAGTATATGAAATGTCGCCGGGTCGGGCTTTGCGAGTATGTCGCTTTCCTGCGCCTCAGCAAAACCCGTTACCG
>CAYQVM010000134.1:0-254 GCA_964421145.1 uncultured Planctomycetia bacterium | reverse complement strand
CTCAAGGCTTGGTTTTAATTCCTTCGGCGTTATAGAAATGCATTTTAACGTTCCCAGAATATCGGTAAACCAGAGTTGTATCGTCCTGATATTCTTTTCTTTGACTATTTTCATTATTTTCTGCTGTGCTTTGGTCATTATTTTTCTCCTAATTTTTTTAATAAGTGAGAATTTTTGTGTGAGTGGGGCCTCTTTTTGACATTGCGGCCATGGTGTCCCCCCTGCATTTTCTGCAAGAATGCAGGGGGGACGAG
>CAYQVM010000133.1:0-1893 GCA_964421145.1 uncultured Planctomycetia bacterium | reverse complement strand
GAAATTTTTCAATCATCGCCCACATAGACCACGGAAAGTCTACCCTCGCTGACAGGATCCTGCAGTTTACGGGCGCCATCACCGATAGGGACTTCAGGGATCAGCTTTTGGATGACATGGACCTTGAGAGGGAGAGGGGCATTACGATAAAGGCTAGCGCCGTGCGGATAAATTACAAATCAAAAGACGGCCAGGTTTACACGCTTAACCTGATCGATACGCCGGGCCACGTGGACTTTACTTACGAGGTGTCCAAGTCCATTGCCGCCTGCGAAGGCGCGCTCCTCGTCGTGGATGCGGCGCAGGGCGTAGAGGCGCAGACAGTGGCCAACCTGTATCTTGCCATGGAGCACAACCTGGTCATAATTCCGGTAATAAACAAAATAGATCTTAGCAACGCCCAGATAGACAAGGTGAAACAGCAAATAGTGGATATACTCGGTATTGATGAAAAAGAGATTGTGCTTGCCAGCGCCAAAGAAGGCATCGGCACAGAGGACATCCTTGAGGCGGTGATAAAAAGGATACCCCCGCCAAAAGGAGATTCAATAAACCCGCTGCAGGCGCTCATTTTTGATTCGTCATATAATACATACAAAGGGGTTATAATCTATGTAAGAATAATGAACGGTTCGCTGGGTATGAATGGCAAGATAAAGATGATGAGCAATAACCGCATGTATGAGGTGCAGGAGATAGGGATCTTTAAGCCCGGACCCGAGGCCAAAGGGTCTCTTGAGGCGGGCGAGGTCGGATATGTAACCTGCAACATAAGGGACGCAAAAGAGATTATTATAGGCGATACTATAACGGACAGCCAAAATCCGGCTGCCGTTTCGCTACCCGGATACAAACAGATAAGGCCCGTGGTGTTTGCGGGTATCTACCCAGTGAACAGCAAGGATTTCCAATCGCTGAGGGACGCGATGGAAAAGATGCGCCTTTCCGACCCCTCCTTTATTTATGAACCCGAGACATCGCCGTCCCTCGGATTTGGGTTCAGGTGCGGCTTTCTGGGCTTGCTTCACATGGAGATAATAGAGGAGCGCCTTGAGAGAGAGCATAATCTGGATCTTGTAGTGACGACCCCAAGCGTTGTTTATAAAATTATAAAAATCGACGGCAGCACAATAGAGGTGGACAACCCGTCCAAATTGCCGGCGCCTAACGAGATAGACTCCGTCCTTGAACCATATGTGCGCGCCTATATCATGGTTCCGAAAGAATCCATGGGCGCAATACTTGAACTGTCCGAGGCCAGGCGTGGGGTTTATGTCAGCACCGAATATCTCGGGCCGCTGAAGGCGCAGATAACATACGAGCTGCCGCTGTCGGAAATACTCGTGGATTTTTATGATAAGATAAAATCGCTGACCAAAGGCTACGGCTCGCTTGATTACGAATTGCTTGATTACAGGCCCAGTAAAATAGTAAAATTGGATATCCTGATAAACGGAGAGCCGTTTGACGCCCTCTCCTCTATGGTGTATAAGGATAAGGTATATCAGAAGGGTAGGGCGCTGGTAGAAAAACTCAAGGAATTGATACCGAGGCAGCTTTTCAAGGTCGCCATCCAGGCGGCTATAGGAGGGCAGATTATCGCGCGTGAGGACGTCCGTTCAATCGGAAAGGACGTAACCGCGAAATGCTACGGCGGAGACATCACGCGCAAACGCAAGCTTTGGGAAAAACAGAAGGAAGGTAAGAAAAGGCTGAAACAATTCGGCAAGATACAAATACCGCAGGAGGCGTTTTTCGCGGCGTTGAAAGTATAACGGAAAAAAGGACGGGACATGAAAATTAGCGAGAAGGTAAAACGAGAGATACGAGAGTGGGGAGAATCACTGATTATCGCCTTTATCCTGGCGATGATAATACGGACCTTTGTGGTCC
>CAYQVM010000132.1:1713-1925 GCA_964421145.1 uncultured Planctomycetia bacterium | reverse complement strand
GAGAATATCAGGCCCCTGTGTCCCGCCGTCAAATGCCTGAATATGTATATCTGCTCGTTGGTGAAATCTGCCTTGTCCTCGTCCGCAGACGAAAGATGCGTCCATATGCCTTCGATTTCAATAGCGTCAAGCGTCTTTATCCATTTGATAAAATCAATTGCCTCTTCATGCCATATGCCAATGCGGCCCATACCGGTGTCAATCTTCACATG
>CAYQVM010000132.1:0-1703 GCA_964421145.1 uncultured Planctomycetia bacterium | reverse complement strand
AGAAAGAAGCGATGTAACGCCTTTATCGACGACTGTCTGGACGATGTCGTATTTTAAGACCGCGTCTATCTCTTCGGGGAATGTTGCTCCGAGCACCAGGACGGAAATGTTTTTATTTTTTGCGAACAATTCCCTTAAGACTATTGCCTCGTCAACAGTGGCAACCCCTAAATAATCAGCCCCGCATGAAACCAGTTTCCGCGAGACCTCTTTTATGCCGTGGCCGTATGCGTCTGCCTTGACGACGGGCAGCGTCCTTACCTTTTCGCCCACCATGTCCCTGATGAGCCTGAAATTATGCTCAAGCGCGCTCAAATCTATCTCTGTTCGGGTCGGACGCGGCATCTTTAGCCCTTTCTGCACTGAATGTCTTTTGGATACAGATACATCGGTTTCAACTGGCTTAAATCTTTGACAACGCCTTTGTTTTCATTATACATCTTATACCCTATTTTGGCAACAAGACTTGCTCCTGGATACCAATCAGATTCTTTAGTAAAAACCGCCCTGCCGTCTAATTCTTTTATAATCTCCTGCCTATAAACATTTATTCCGTCGCCGGTAAATATAATCTTATCATCTTTTTTGGCAACTGCCTTCAGTTTTTTCAACGTCTCCTCAATCGGCATAACAGAATATTTCGTTATTCTTTGAACTGGTGACTGGTGACCCCCCTTCGCTGAAGCTTCGGGGGGCAGGCTGGTGACTGGTGACTGTCTTTTGTATATCGCCGCATACACATTCTGTCTTTTTGCATCCACGACAGGACAGACAAATTCTGTCTTATCCCAAACGCCGGACGCAATAACATCCAGGCTCGGCACGGCCACAACAGGCCTATCCCGAAACAGGTTCATCCCCTTGATGAACGCAACGCCTATCCGGAGGCCCGTAAAAGAGCCGGGCCCGATGGAGATTGCGTATAAATCTATGCCCTTTGCCTTAAGCCGCGCCTTTTTAAGCAATTTACCGACGGTTGGCGCCAATATGTCCGAATGCGCCTGCCGGCGCTTCGAATTCCGCTCAGCGATTATCTTATCGTCTCTGGCTATCGCTACGCTCAAATACGGCCCTGATGTGTCTATCGCTAAAATATTCATAAATTTCCTTTTGCTTCGTAGGTTGCCTGCCCTGGCTTGATATCTCGGCTGCTACAAGTTTGCTAGCGTTCATTTAACCGCTATCTCTCTTTCGTTTTTGCCTTTTATCTTGAACTCGACGCGAATACAGGTTTTCGGCAAGAGCGCCTTGCACTTATCCGCCCATTCGATTACGCAGATGCCTTTGCCGAAAAAATATTTCTCGCTGTCCAGATCCTCGATATCCTTAATCTTGTCCAGGCGGTATAAATCGAAATGATAGAGCGGGATCTTTCCCTGGTATTCCTTGATGAGGACAAAGGTGGGGCTGTTGACGTATTTATGTTCCTTGACGCCAAGGCCTTTTGCGATGCCCTTGGTAAATGTGGTCTTGCCGCTTCCTAAATTGCCGATAAGCGCGACCACGTCGCCGCGCTTTAACGTCTTAGCAAATTTTGCCGCAAATTCTATTGTTTCTTTTGGATCTAAGATTGGCTGATCCGATAAAACTCTGGTTAAGATATCTACGAAGGTCGACCAACTATCGCCTCCAAACATATTTATAGGTAAGGAATATTTATCAAATAACTCTTTGAGCTCCTTCTTAAGTTCGTCCATATTTAA
>CAYQVM010000131.1:897-1933 GCA_964421145.1 uncultured Planctomycetia bacterium | reverse complement strand
AGCTTCCCGCCCAGCATCGAGAATATGCCTTTAAAAGTCGGAATGACCTTTAAAAGCATGACAAGGGTTATGAGCATCGCCATTGCTACCACGACAGTCGGATAGACAAGGCTGGATTTTACTTTTCTCTGCAGCATGTTTGATTTTTCAAGATGCGCCGCAAGCCTGTCCAGTATATCGTCCAGCGCGCCGCTTGATTCGCCTGCCCTCACCATATTTATGTAAAGGGTTGAAAATACCGCGGGGTGCCTTGCGAGCGCGTCAGAGAGGCTTGAACCTGTCTCTATGTCATCTTTTATCTTCGCCAGGATATTTCTAAAAACAGGTTTTTCTATCTGTTCGCATAAAATATCCAGGGCCTGGACCAGGGGTATACCGCTATCCACCATGGTGGCGAGCTGTCTGGAAAATATGACTATCTCTTCCAGCTTTACGCTGCCGCCAAAAGACATGGCTCTTCTCTTCGCGGTTTCTTCTATGGAAATTATCACGAGCCCTTTTTTGCGGAGCGCGTCTATTAGAAGCGCCTTGTCTGAATATTCCAGAATCCCGCTGACTGTCTTGCCGCCGGCCTCTTTTGCTGTGTATTTAAATGTAGGCATAGTAATTTATGTGGGCGGCATAAGATGCCGCCCCTACACTATTTGTAGGGGCCGATTCTTAATCGGCCCATTGATCATTCCTCCGTTGTTACCCGCACAACCTCTTCCATGGTAGTTACGCCGTTCTTGTATTTCTCCATGCCGTCGTCGCGCAGAGTTTTCATGCCTTTTGAAACAGCGTAATTTCTTATATCGTCCACAGAGGCGTTTTCTATTATCATCTCGCGAATCTTATCGTCCACTGCCAATGCCTCAAGTATAGCTATCCTTCCTAAATAACCTGTTGAGCTGCACTTCTTGCAGCCTTTGCCCTTGCAGGATTTGCATATCATCCTGCATAATCTCTGCGCGGCCACCAGCACGACAGAACTCGCTATTAAAAAAGGCTCTATGCCCATATCCATAAGCCTGGAAATAGCTGTAGGCGCGTCATT
>CAYQVM010000131.1:0-887 GCA_964421145.1 uncultured Planctomycetia bacterium | reverse complement strand
GATATTATCGTCTATTGCCAATGCCTCAAGTATAGCTATCCTTCCAAAATAACCTGTTGAACTGCATTTCTTGCAAGCCCCTTTACCTTTGCAGGCCTTGCATACCACCCTGCACAGCCTCTGCGCAGCCACAAGCACAATAGACGATGCTATCAGAAAAGGCTCTATGCCCATATCCATAAGCCTGGAAATAGCAGTAGGCGCGTCATTTGTATGAAGCGTGCTTAATACCAATTGCCCTGTGAGAGACGCCTTTATCGCGATATCCGCTGTCTCGGAATCCCGTATCTCTCCTATCATTATTATATCAGGGCTTTGCCTCAATAGCGAGCGCAGTCCGTTTGCGAAAGTCAGCCCTATATCGGAATTTGCCTGTATCTGCGTTATGCCTTCCACCTGATATTCAACCGGGTCTTCTATGGTTATAATATTTTTCTCAGGCGTATTCATCTGATTTATGACTGAATAAAGGGTCGTGGATTTTCCGCTTCCCGTAGGCCCTGTTACAAGTATCATGCCGAAAGGTTTTGCTATAGCGTCTTTAAACCTGGCGAGCGTGTCAGCCGAAAAACCCAGCGCGTCAAGGCCCATTGAGAGATTGGCTTTATCAAGCGCCCTTAAAACTACCTTGCCTCCGAAAGCGGTCGGCAGCATGGACACCCTGAAATCAACTTCTTTTTTTTGCAGGCGTATCTTGAATCTCCCGTCCTGCGGCATCCTTGACTCGGTGATGTTCATGCCTGACATGATCTTTAATCTCGCCAGCACCGCATTCTGATTCTTCTTTGGTATTTTCAGGGCATCCTGCAGGTTTCCGTCGATCCTGTATCTTACGCGAAGATAATCTTCTTCGGATTCAACGTGAATATCAGAAGCTCTTTTTCTTA
>CAYQVM010000130.1:0-1937 GCA_964421145.1 uncultured Planctomycetia bacterium | reverse complement strand
GCAAAGGGCTTGATAAATCAAGCCCCTACATTTTAACTTCTATAGCCACTACAGGCTTTGCGGGCATGAGCCTGAACCTGATTTTTATACTTACGTATCAGATATTCTTCGGCTACGTTTACCACCATATAGCATTGCTGATTACTTCATTTATGTTGGGCTTGACCCTTGGCGGCTGGCTGATTACAAAAAATATTGGAAAAATAAAGCGCGGGTTTTTGTGGTTTATTATAATGGAAGTTTTAATAATCGCGCTTGCTTTTGGTTCAGGCGTATTTTTGTCATGGATAAATGCAATGAAGGAATTTGGTTTTTATCCTATATTTTTTATCCTGTCAGCTATGGTCGGATTCCTGGTGGGCGCGGAATTTCCTCTCGCGAATAAGCTATATCGTAGGGAATCTTCGGTTGGGAAAACGGCCGGAACCTTATATGCGCTTGACCTCTTCGGCGCCTTCTTCGCGGCGCTTCTGGTATCTATTATTTTCATTCCCTTATTTGGCGTACTAAAAACCTGCTTATTTCTGGCTGTTTTAAAAACCGCGGGTTTTATCCTTTACCTTTGGCCTTCCCTTGGTTTGCGACGGCCTCCATGGCCTTCTTGACCTCCTCTGGATCACCAAGGTAGTAACTTTTAATAGGCTTTAGCTTGTCGTCCAGTTCGTAGACGAGCGGCAGGCCTGTGGGGATATTCAGCGAGACGATATCTTTATCTGAAATGTTATCCAAATGTTTCACAAGCGCCCGAAGGGAATTTCCATGGGCGGCTATTAGCACCCGCTTTCCGGATTTTACAACGGGGGCGATAGTTTCGTGCCAGTAAGGCAGGAACCTTGCGACGGTATCTTTAAGACATTCAGTAGCGGGAATTTCTGTTTTCTTTAAGTCGCTATATCTGGGGTCATTTCCGGGATATCGCGGATCTGTCTTTTCAAGCACGGGCGGCCTGATGTCGTAGCTTCTTCGCCATATGAGCACCTGCTCCTCGCCGTATTTTTGCGCCATCTCGGATTTATTTAAGCCCTGAAGCGCTCCATAGTGCCTCTCATTGAGCCGCCAGCTGTTGTATACGGGAATCCACATCAGGTCCATCTCATCCATGACTATCCACAACGTCCTTATTGCCCTTTTCAGCACTGACGTATAAGCTACATCAAAGACAAACCTCTCTTTTTTCAACACCTGGCCCGCCTTCTTCGCCTCCTCTATGCCTTTTTCGGACAGGTCAACATCGGTCCAGCCGGTAAAACGATTCTCTTTATTCCAAGTGCTTTCGCCATGCCTTAATAAAACCAGCTTCTTCATGTTATGGCCTCCGTTTTCGCATTAACTCCATACGCCAGCGATGGGGTATCCGCAGAATTTACATTTTCCGCTTACTATATTATTCCCCAGTATGGAATAACCTGACCTCTGGATTAACATTTTACCACATTTCGGGCAATATGTGCTTTCGGCCTTGTGCCCTCCCACATTTCCTATATAAACGTATTTCAGGCCTGCCTGCTGGGCGGTTTCCCTGGCGGTTTCCAGAGTTGAAACCGGCGTCGGCGGCAGGTTTGCGAGTTTGTACTGGGGCCAGAAACGGCTGAAATGAACAGGCGTCTCTTCCCCTAAATTTTCCTTAAGCCATATTGACATCTGTCTTATCTCGGCCATATCATCGTTTAAAGAGGGGACAACTAAAGTAGTAACCTCAACCCAAACACCTTTTTTCTTTAAAATCTTTAACGTGCTTAAAACCGTTTCCAAAAATCCAGCGCATACGTCGGAATAATAATCCTGATTAAACGCCTTAAGGTCTATATTTGCGCCGTCAAGATACTGAGCGATCTCTGAAGCCGGTTCTGGATTTAACGAGCCGTTTGAATGATACATATTCTTAATGCCTTGCGCCTTCGCTAACCTTGCGGTCTCAATCATATATTCATAACATA
>CAYQVM010000129.1:0-1966 GCA_964421145.1 uncultured Planctomycetia bacterium | reverse complement strand
CAGGTAGAAATGAAGAAGGGCCAGCTTATCCTGGGAAAGGGCCATAGTGTCACGAAGGACCACATAGCCCAGTTATTGAAGATTGAAGAAAACGAATCCCGCGTAGGCAAGGCGATGTTTTTGACGGGTACGATATTATTGGTGATTTTATTGCTTTTTGTAGTGACGATCTACCTCGCATTATATGAACCCAGAATTTTTCATAACACTTCTTACCTTACGCTGATAGGCATTTTGTCCAGCGCCATAATATTTATTGCGCGGGCGATTATCATATCGCCCCTGCCCAGCTATTTGATCCCGCTTGCCAGCGCATCGATGCTCCTTGGGATATTGCTGAATCAGAGGCTCGCTATTTTTATCACGGTCCTATTGAGCATCGCCATCGGCATCAACGTCGAAAACAGTTTGAACCTGGTCATAACATTTTTGTTTGGGGGTTTGATAGGCATATTTTCTATAAGGAACATAAGGAAGCGCTGGCATATAATCAGGGCCGGGATTTTAGTGGGGTTAACAAATTTTGTCTGTATAATCGCAATAGGCCTTTTGAACAATTTCAACCCGGATTCTTTTGTGCCCGACAGCGCGTGGGGTTTTGTGAATGGTATTATATGCGCGTTTATCGTGATGGGCATCATGCCGCTTTTGGAGGATTTATTCAAGATAACCACGAATATCACGCTCCTGGAGCTGTCAGATATGAACCATCCCTTGCTTAAACAGATGGTCATGAAAGCGCCCGGCACATATCATCATAGCCTTATGGTGGGCAACCTCGCCGAGGCGGCCGCCGAGGCAATAGGCGCAAATTCGCTTCTGGCAAGGGTCGGCGCATATTATCATGACGTAGGAAAGATGGAGAAGGCGGAAGACCAATGCCAAGTCTCTGCACGATAAACTTACGCCGAGCATGAGCCGTCTTATAATAACCAACCACGTCAAGGACGGCATCGAACTCGGCAAGAAATATAACCTGAAAAAGGACATACTGGATTTTATAGAACAGCATCACGGCACGGGCCTGGTATATTATTTTTTCCAAAAGGCGCTGGAGCGCGTAGAGGACGATACGATTTTAAGCCAGGAAGGTTTCAGGTACGAAGGCCCCAAGCCCCAGACGAAAGAGACGGCCATCGTGCTTTTGGCGGATTCGGTTGAGGCCGCTTCGCGTACGCTGTCCAACCCAACGCCGTCCAAAGTCGAAGAGTTGACGCACAGGATCATAAACAATAAATTCATAGACGCCCAGCTGGATGAATGCGAATTGACTCTCAAGGATTTGAATAAAATATCCGATGCGTTTGCGAGGATCCTGATGGGCGTTTTGCATTCGCGCGTAGAGTATCCTAATAACAATGAAAATAAGCATAGTTAATTCGCAGAAATCAGTAAGGGCAGACCTTAAGGGAATTAAACAGATAGCAGCCGATACGCTGGCCAGAGTCAAAGAAGAAGACGCTGAGTTGTCGGTCTATATCGTCGACGACACAGAGATCAGATACCTGAATTACCGCTACAGAAATGTAGACAAGCCTACCGACGTCTTGGCCTTTAGTATGAGGGAGGGGCAATCGTTAAAAGGCGGCGAGCGCATCCTGGGAGACGTTGTTATCTCCGCCCAGACGGCCGTCAGGCAGGCGCGCCGCTATAGAAAGAAAGTTGGCGACGAGATAAACCTGTATCTGGCGCACGGCATATTGCACCTGGCGGGTTACGATGACACGACCGCCAGGCTGCGCAAAAAGATGCACAGATTGCAGAAAGAGATATTAAAAAAATGAGAGAACGCAGCACGGTAGAAAGTTTTAATTCGGCGATAGAGGGTTTTTTCTACGTCATAAAAACGCAGAAAAATATGAGGGTGCATTTTTTGGCAGCGGTAGCAATTCTCTTGTTCGCCATTTACCTGAACATCCCCATGGACCAGATTTTGATTCTGTGCGGCACCATAAGCCTGGTCCTG
>CAYQVM010000128.1:1850-2151 GCA_964421145.1 uncultured Planctomycetia bacterium | reverse complement strand
CTCCCATTCGCCCGCAGGCGTAAGCCGAGGACGAATGGGATACAAAACGGCGACAGGACCCCGAGCTCTGGAGAAAGTAAGGACTATGAACATTATCGTCTGCATCAAGCAGGTTCCCGATACGACTAACGTAAGGATAAACCCTGAGACGAATACCCTGATACGCGAAGGGGTTGATTCAATAATCAATCCCTTTGATATGTACGCCATCGAAGAAGCTATAAGGCTGAAAGAGAAATACGGCGGTAAAGTGACAGTCATCAGCATGGGTCCGCCTCAAGCCGAATCTTCTTTGCGGGAG
>CAYQVM010000128.1:1475-1840 GCA_964421145.1 uncultured Planctomycetia bacterium | reverse complement strand
GATGCGATACTTATCTGCGACAAGGCATTTGCCGGCAGCGATACATGGGCGACGAGTTATACCTTGGCCGCAGCTATAGAAAAAGTAGGTCAATACGATTTGGTTATCTGCGGCAAGCAGGCCGCGGACGGCGATACAGCCCAGGTAGGCCCAGGCATTGCGACGCATCTGGATATTCCGCAGGCGACGTATGTTAAAAAAATAGAATCTATCGATAATTCAAAGGCAAAAATAGAAAGCATGACAGAAGAGGGTTATGAGGTCATAGAAATTCCACTCCCTTGTTTATTCACCGTTGTTAAAGAGATAAACGAACCCAGGCTTGCGTCGCTAAAAGGCAAAATGAGGGCAAAAAGCGCTAAAAT
>CAYQVM010000128.1:0-1465 GCA_964421145.1 uncultured Planctomycetia bacterium | reverse complement strand
TGGAAGGCAACCGACCTGGATGTCGAAGCCGAATCCATAGGCCTTAAGGGTTCGCCCACGCAGGTAATAAAGATTTTTACGCCAAAGCCAAGAGAGGGAGGCCGGATTTTGCAAGGCGAACCGCATGAAGTCGTTGATAAACTTGCCGAGTTATTAAAAGGGGAGATAGTATAAGTGTCTATTCGCGTAATTCTTGATAACTGCGTCGGCTGCAAACTTTGCATTGACGCCTGCTCCTATCAGGCCATAGATGTGGTGGATAAAAAAGCCGCGATAAATCTGAACGTCTGCACGCTTTGCGGGGCGTGCATTGATGCTTGTAAATTTGACGCCATAGTGCTTAAAAAAGACCTGGGCATGAAAAAAGACCTCAGCGAGTATAAGGACGTGTGGGTTTTCTGCGAGCAGAAAAAGGAAAAATTCAGTCCGTAGCGTATGAACTTCTGGGAGAGGGCAGGAAATTAGCCGACAAACTTAATTCAAAACTGTGCGGGGTGCTTCTGGGCAAGGGCATAACGCAGAAGGCGCAGGATATAATTTGGCGCGGCGCGGATAAGGTTTACGTCGTTGACGACGCGGCCCTTGAAAATTACCAGAATGAGCCCTATACAAATGTTTTGGTCAAATTGATAGAAGAATACAAACCCGAAATAGTTTTGTGCGGCGCCACATCCATCGGCAGGTCTTTGGTGTCAAAGGTCGCCGTGCGCATATATACGGGCCTTACGGCGGACTGCACCGGGCTTGACATAGACCCCGAGAGGAAACTTTTGCTTCAGACAAGGCCAGCATTCGGCGGCAACATTATGGCCACCATCATAACGCCCAATCATCGCCCCCAGATGGCAACTGTGCGCCACAAGGTGTTAAAAGAAGCGGATGCGGATAAATCCAGAAACGGCGAAGTCATAAAAAATAGTTTTGAACCGGAACTTCTGTCGTCAAGAACAAAAATTCTTGACATAGCCGAAGAGATTGAGGAGACGGTGAATCTTTCAGAGGCGGATATAATAGTTTCAGGCGGAAGAGGCCTGGGCGGGCCCGAGAATTTTGAGATAATAAGAGAACTGGCTCTTGCGTTAAAAGCAGCGGTAGGGGCGTCCCGCTCTGCAGTAGATGCCGGTTGGATGCCGTATTCGCATCAGATAGGCCAGACGGGAAAAACTGTATGCCCGAAGATTTATATCGCCTGCGGGATATCGGGCCAGATACAACATCTTGCCGGAATGCAGTCATCTAAGATAATAGTCGCCGTAAACAAAGACCCTGACGCGCCGATATTCAAAGTCGCGACATACGGCATCGTCGGGGATCTGTTTGAAATAGTGCCGTTATTGACGAAGAAGTTTAAACAAGTATTGAAAAGATGATATTTTGGCTCGATTCAGTAATTTTTGTTTCGCTCGCTTAATGCATCTCGTAAACTGTCATTGCGAGGAGCCCCGAACATAGTGAGGGCCGACGA
>CAYQVM010000127.1:0-2155 GCA_964421145.1 uncultured Planctomycetia bacterium | reverse complement strand
CATAAAAAAAGGCGGGCATAATATTTTAGAACCCGCATCATTAGCCAAGCCGATAATATTCGGCCCGCATATGTTTAACTTTCAGAGCGTGGCGGCGGAATTCCTGCGCAATGAAGCGGCCATCAGGGTCGAGGATGCGCAGGCGCTTGAGGGGACCTTAAGGCGCCTTTTGCGCGACGGCAAAGAAAGGGCCAGGCTTGGCGAAAACGCCAGACAGGTTGTCCTGAATAATCAGGGCGCTGTTGAAAAATGTATTAATGAAATAAAAGAAATACTTTGTATGTAGGGGCGCGATTTATCGCGCCCGTTGATACAACGGGTTTGATAAATCAAACCCCTACACCGTAGGTGTGAAAAATGATCAATATTCGCAAGTTTTTTTATTATCTTATGACGGACAGGATAGGCGGGCCGTTGTTTGCGCCGCTAAAATTTATCCTGTGGGCGCTGTCCCTTTTTTACGGGATAATTATTAAGGTCCTGTCAACCGGATATGAGAAAAAGTTTTTTACGCCGTTTAAGGCCGATCCGAAGGTGGTCAGTATCGGCAACATCACCGTCGGAGGCACGGGCAAGACGCAGGCCGCCATAAGCGTGGCCAGGATACTGGAGGCCTCAGGCAGGAAGCCGGCCATACTCATAAGGGGCTACGGCGCCGATGAATACCAGATGCTCCAGGAGGAATTAAAGGATACGCCCATACTGGTCGGCCCTGACAGGATTAAAAATTCAAAAAGGGCCTTTTATGATTTCGGCCTTGACACGGTGATCCTGGACGACGGGTTTCAGCATTTTAAGATCCGAAGAGACCTGGATATAGTGCTCATAGACGCGACCAGGCCCTTCGGCAATCACGAACTTATCCCGCGGGGTATACTAAGAGAGCCCATCACCTCTTTAAAGAGGGCCGGCCTGATAATAGTGACAAAGGTCGACTCAGATACCGCCAAGACAAGTGAAGTCTATGCTGTGATAGAAAGATTAGCTATGAAAGGCAGCGTTGTTGAGGCAGCATACAAGCCGCTTAATTTTTACGACCTGGATACCGGCCGGCCGGAAGGCCTCCAGCGCGTCCGGGACAAAAAGATCTGCCTTGTTTCAAGCATAGCGAATCCAGCTTATTTGAGGCAGAATATATTAAAATTGGGCGCCCGCATCGAACTGGAGCACGAATTCATGGACCACTACGATTATAAAAAATCCGATTTTGTCAAGATAGGGCGCGAGTGCGCCGTTCTGGGAATTGATTTAATAGTTGTAACAAAGAAGGATGCCGTCAAGATCAAGAGGCTGGCGCTTGCGAATGAAGTAACTGTCCCGATCCTGGTGTTTGAGGTGGATTTCGCGGTAACAAAGAATAAGGAACTTTTATATGATAGACTCTCTGGGCTATATTCTAGTTAGGTTTTTAAGCCTGCTATTTTGCGCAATGCCAGCGACGGCGAGCCTCTTCATCGCGAGGCGGTTCGGTGAACTCATTTATCTTATTAACAGGAAGCGGCGCTCGATAGCGTATGCGAATCTGAAAGCAGCGTTCTGCAAAGAGAAGAGCCCGGCGGAAATAAAAAGAGTAATCAAGGGCGTCTACCAGAACCTCGCCCAGGTATTTATTGAGCTGCTGCGGTTTCCTGTCACGGATGATAAGTATATTTCGAAGTTTATATCGACAAACGGCCTTGAGAGGGTTGGCGCGGCGCGAAGCGGCGGCAAGGGCGTCATAGGGCTTACGGCGCATTTCGGGAACTGGGAACTCATGGGCCTTGTGGGCGGCAGAAGAGGGTTCCCTCTTACGGTTCTGGCCCGGGAGCAAAAGCACACCAGGTTAAACGAACTCCTGAACTCCTATCGCGCGCTCGGCGGGTCAAAGGTTATTAAAAAAGGGTTGGCCACAAGGGAGCTGATAAAGGCGCTCAGGGCCAATGAGATTATAGGCATACTTGGGGACCAGGATGCCGGAAAACTCGGGACGCTTGTGAATTTTTTCGGGCGCCCGGCCTCAACCCACGCGGGCGCTTTTGTATTCGCCGAGAAAACCGGCGCGCCGATAATCCCGACATTTATGATACGGCAAAAAGGGCCTTACCACAGGTTTGAAGTGCTGGAACCGGTGGACTCGGCGCAGAAATTCTCGGCTGTGCTGGAGGCGTATGTGCGC
>CAYQVM010000126.1:1042-2156 GCA_964421145.1 uncultured Planctomycetia bacterium | reverse complement strand
TGGACCAACAATAGCAGTGATGCCGGGCTCGAAGTCAAGCCTTGTCTTGTCGGCAAAAGATTTAAAACCAAATAATTCTATAGATTTGAAATACATATTATCTTTTCAGCGCCTCTTTAAACCTTTTTGTCAATTCCGGCAATACTTCAAATAAATCCCCTACGATTCCGTACGTCGCTACAGTGAATATGGGCGCATGAGGGTCCTTATTTATAGCTACGATTATCTCCGAAGACTGCATGCCCACAAGATGCTGGATCTGGCCGGATATGCCGCAGGCTATGTAAATCTTCGGGCACACTGTTTTCCCTGTCTGCCCCACCTGATGCGAATAGGTTTTCCAGCCGCTGTCAACCGCGGCGCGCGACGCGCCCACAGCCCCGCCCAGGGCCTTTGCCAGGTCTTCGATCAGTTTAAAATTCTCCGGGGACTGCATGCCTCTTCCTCCGGAAACAATCACGTTTGCCTCTGTTAAATTAACTGTTTCTTCTATCTCTTCCACAACATCAAGAAGCCTTGTCCTGGAAGAATAAACCTGGCTGTTATAGCTCTTTTCTATAATCTTTCCCTTGCGGTTTTTATTCTCGCCAGCCTCTTTCATCACCTTGTGCCTTACAGTTGACATCTGAGGCCTGTGATTAGGGCAGATGATAGTAGCCATGATGTTTCCGCCGAATGCAGGACGAGTCTGCACTAAAAGCCTTTCCTTTTTATCTATATCAAGGCTTGTGCAGTCTGCCGTGAGGCCCGCGTGAACGCCTATCGCGACACGCGATATCAATGACCTGCCTATTGAAGTGGCGCCGCAAAGCACTATCTCCGGCTTATACTCTTTTATCAACTGGATTAATACCTTTGAATAAGGTTCATCCTGATAATGCTTTAACGCGTTGGAATCCACAAGATACACTTTATCAGCGCCTCTGTGGATAACCTTGTGCGCCTCTTCTTTAATATTTTCTCCTAATAGAACGCCGCACAATTCAACGCCAAGCATATCCGCAAGCTCTTTCCCCCTGCCCAGAAGTTCATAAGCGACGCTTTGGACAACGCCTTTTTTCTGCTCGCAGAATACCCAGATGTCTTTATATTCATCGATTTTTTTAGGAAACTG
>CAYQVM010000126.1:0-1032 GCA_964421145.1 uncultured Planctomycetia bacterium | reverse complement strand
CCAGACATCTTTATATTCTTCAAATCCCTTTGGTAGGGGACAGGCATGCCTGCCCCCTACAATCACAATGGCGTCAAACTTGCACGATTCTATGCACGCCCCGCACAATGTGCATTTATTAAGGTCTATGACTGCCTTTTTATTGATCACCTCAATCGCTCCAAACGGGCAGGACTTAATGCATAATTTACAACCAACGCATTTTTCATTGATAACTTTTATAGACATATTTCACCTTTTAACAAATCTACCAATTTCCCGCTGATATCTTTTACTTCGCCTTCTAAAATCTGGCCGCCTTTTCTGGGCGGAGGCGTGAATATCTTGACCACCTTCGTAGGAGAGCCTTTAAGCCCCAGTAAATCAGGATCCGCGTCCAGGTCTTTTGCCTCTAATTTTTTAATCTCTGCCTTTTTCGCCCTCATCTTGCCTTTTAATGACGGGAGCCTCGGCTCATTTATTTCCTTGACCACGGTGATGAGGCACGGCAAAGGCGATTCAATAATGTCATAGCCTTCTTCTGTCATCCTTTCGGCACGCACAAAAGAATCTTTAATGTCTTCTATCTTCTTAACAAAAGTTATCTGGGGTATGTCAAGAAACGCGGCGATCCCCGGCCCAACCTGCGCGGTATCCCCGTCTATTGCCTGTTTCCCGCATATTATCATGTCAAATTTTCCGATTTTCCTTATAGCCCTTGAAAGCGTATAGCTCGTAGCCCACGTATCGCTTCCCGCAAACGCCCTGTCTGAAATCAGCACTGCTTCATCCGCGCCCAGAGATATTGCCTCGCGTAATGCCTCCTGCGCTTGAGGCGGACCCATTGTTATTACGGTTACCATGCCGCCGAACTTTTCTTTAAGCCTTACAGCCTCTTCAATGGCGTACATGTCAAAAGGATTTACGATGCCCTGGACGCCGGATCTTACAAGGGTATTTGTCTCAGGGTCTATCCTGACGTTTGTTGTATCCGGAACCTGTTTTATGCACACAACAATATTCATTTCGCGCTTTCTTTTATCAGATGATTCG
>CAYQVM010000125.1:429-2166 GCA_964421145.1 uncultured Planctomycetia bacterium | reverse complement strand
GAGCAGCGGTTTCCTAAACCGCGTGCGGGAGGTTCGAGTCCTCTCAGGCCCACCATTTAGTTAACAGTTAACAGTTAACAGATGACAGTTGACAGAGTAAGCTAATTTTTTCTGTGAACTGTCAACTGTGAACTGTGAACAGAGGGCTAAAAATGATTGATTTGCATACGCATTCGTTGCTAAGTGACGGGGCGCTCTTGCCGTCCGAACTGGTCAGGAGGGCCTACGCCATCGGCTGTAAGGCGATAGGTATCGCGGACCACACCGACATATCCAATATCGATTTCATAGTGCCGCGGATAGTAAAGGCGTCAAAGACACTTACTTCTTCAAAGATAAAGGTCATACCCGGTATCGAGCTTACGCACGTCCCGCCGAAAGATTTTCCTTCATTGATAAAATACGCCCGGTTAAACGGAATAAAACTGGTTATAGTCCACGGCGAGACAATAGTCGAACCCGTCATCCCCGGCACAAACGCCTGCGCGCTTGAATGTGATATAGACATACTCGCCCATCCGGGTTTGATCACATTAAAAGACGCGAAGGTCGCGGCAAGACGGGGGATATGCCTTGAATTGACCGCAAAAACGGGCCATTCACTCACCAACGGCCATGTCGCGCGCACGGCCCTCGAGGCTAAAGCGAAACTTGTGCTGAATACCGATGCGCACGGCCCCAACGACCTGATCACGCGCGATACCGCCGTATCGATCATACTGGGAAGCGGACTTAGTAAAACGCAGGCGGCCGCGGTGCTTAAAAACTCCTCGCAATTGCTAAAAAAATTTTAAATTTCTCTTGACAAATCTTTTTTGCTATGTTATAGTTTCGTCAATGATGTTAACTGAGAGGAGGTGAAATAAAAGTTATGTTCAAACACAACGTATGGAAGACGATGTTGGTTCTCTTTGTAATATCATTGATAATCGGAATGGCCGTACCAAGCTATGCTGAAAATGCCGGTGGAAAACTTCGTAGAGGTTTAGCAAATTTTGCGACAGGTTGGGTGGAAATACCCATCGCCATGGATAAAGCAATGAAGGAAAGCAATCCGGTCTTCGGTATCATAGTCGGCGCGGTTAAAGGAACGGTAAAAGGAATCGTAAGGACAGCGGCGGGCGTCTATGACGTCGTGACGTTCCCGATTCCTCCGTATGGCAAGACCTGGATCAGCCCTGAGTTCATCGGACAACCAACGGCACCAGTACCGACAAAGTAAAAGAGAGAACTTTAGTCATACTAAAGGACCTTATTTATTATAAATAGAGGGATAGAAGAAATTCTGTCCCTCTCTTAATATTGGCTTATCATTATGATAAACGAGAAAATCATATGCACCGCTATAGCAATCTTTGTTTTAACGACGGCTATCAGCGGTTGCGCTACACCAGCGCAGAGAGGAAGTCCTGCCGGTTCGGAAATAGAAAAAAATTTAGTGGTTGCCTCCAGTTTAAGATTTGACGATGTGCCGGTGCCTGCCGGCTTCGCTTCTATCCCCACAGAATCATTCATATACCAAACAGAAAATATCCGCGCCGGCTTATTGAGATACGAGGGTAGGTCAAGCGCCGAAGCCGTAATGCAATTCTATAAAGAGCGGATGCCCGTTTATAACTGGCAATCAATAAATATAATCGAATTTGAAAAAAAACAGCTAAGCTTTGAAAAAACAGGGCAAAGCTGCATCGTGATAATAGAAGGATTAAAGGCAAAAACCATAATCACCATATCAAT
>CAYQVM010000125.1:0-419 GCA_964421145.1 uncultured Planctomycetia bacterium | reverse complement strand
ACAAAAAAATCAGAAAAAGCAAAAATCCTCAAATAAAGCCTCTTGACAAGCGCCGTTTTATGTGATAAATTCCTTCCCTAAACGAAAATGGTTAATTTTTAGTAAATAATTTTATTAAAATTATATATGGCTGCTACAATAAAAGATATAGCTAAAGAGCTTGGGGTGTCTGCTGCGGCGGTTTCGAAAGCTTTAAACAACCGCCCCGGTATCGGTCTGCCCCTAAAATTACGAATTGAGAAGAAAGCGCAGGAACTAGGTTATGCGCCATATCTAAAGGCGCGGCAGACCGGCATGTACGAACGTTCATTGAAATATCTGGCCGTTATCTACGCCAAGGCAGGCGAGCACCTTGTAGGTGAAATAGAATCGGGAATCAAAGAAATCATAAAGGATTCAGGTTTTTACGAACTCCACTA
>CAYQVM010000124.1:0-2195 GCA_964421145.1 uncultured Planctomycetia bacterium | reverse complement strand
TTTTTTTTAAGAAAGATGACTCCGAGGAAGTTTTCCTGCGGATTCATATCAACAAGCTCAACGTTTCCGTATAGGGAAAGTCCCGAAGGATTAATTATTTCTTCAAATAGTTTTTGTCTATATCCGAATCTCAACCCTTTATCAGATATAAGCACTTTCCTGTTGTGATCATAGTCAATAGTAATACCTACGATACCGCTTGGTTTTAAGACACGCCCCACTTCCCCCATCATTCTGCGGCGAACACTTGATGATAAGTGCTCTATTGTGCATATTGAAAAAATACGGTCGAAACTATCATCAGGAAACGGGATCGGCTTTGCAATGTCTCTATCGATTGCTTCAATATCCCATCTCATTTTTTTTGCCACATAATTTGTATTATATATTATACCGCAACAGCTCCAATCATTATCGATTACTTTTACGGAACATCCTAAGCTCGCCAAATAAAATACGAAGGCAGTCGAAGCGCCTCCGATATCCAACACCCTATGTCCTGCTTTGACTTCGGAATGGTAGACAACCCAAGCATTTTCCCATAATTTATTTCTTTCGGATTGGGGTGTATAGTTCCTTTGAATAAACGTTCCTGCAGAAGAAGTATAGCGCAAACTTTTTGAGCGGAGTAGATCCTTGATAGACTTGATTTTATCTGCAACTTTTTTTATTTCAGAAGAAGATAAATCTTCTTCAATCCACATGCCGCTTTTGTTAATAACCTCCTTGGGATTGATTTTACATAAATCAGGCGGTGATGTAAAAGCGCTGACTCCGTCAGGAATAATGTCTATTGGACCTTTTTTTCTAGCTTTGTATTCATTTAGACGAACATAGGTTTGGCGTTTTACCTTCCTGACCGTGCAGAATATTCTGTAATATAGGGGGGTATAGCTTGGAAACCGCTCATTTTTATTTTTTGTCATATGCTGTATATTTTCAGACCTTTTTCCCTTGGGGAACGTATTGGCTCCAAGGGCGTCCCTTTATCCTTATAATTTGCGGCTATTTTAACCTCATTTCCAGCTCCGTTGCTATACTGATATTCTATCCCTCTTAATCCCTATGTCAACCCAAAAATGCCACTGGCGGTTTTTGAGCGCCTGCCTGCCCCAGCCTGCCCCAGCCTGCCGGCTGGCAGGGGCTGGCAGGGGCAGGCAGGAATGGAGGTTTTAGCCAATTGCAGACTTCCATATAATTAAAATTTTATGTGTTTCGCTGGAGGCACATTAGTCCGCCATAAATTGTGGCGGACAGTGCCGGAAGCGAAACCACAAAATCAACCCCGCGAGAAACAAGCCAAGACAGAACCCGCGATTTAATTTTGGATTTGTTTCGAATTTAGAATTTTGGATTTAGGATTTTGCAGCAGGAAAAGGTTTAATGCTGATGAGGTGGTTCTTAATCTCGACCGTGCCGTCGATTTGGGCGTGGATATTGCGCTTTGCCTGATAGGTATTCTCACCTGACTTTAAGGTCTGGTTATTTGCCACCAATAGCGTGCCGTTTGAGACCTTTTGATTAGGCGAAACCCTTACTCCCTGTCGCCAGACCTTTGAACCATGTTTTTGAACGTTATGCGTTCCTTTAAATGCCATTTTTTTAATTTAAAATTATGAGAAATTGCCCGTTACTCTAAAATTGGAATAACGGGCAATTTTAAAGGAGCACCGACCTACTCTCCCATAGCCTCGCGACTAAAGTACCATCGGCCCTGAGAGGCTTAACTACCGTATTCGAAATGGGAACGGGTGTTTCCCTCTCGGTATGGGCACTCCAAATTGAATGCGTTAACACGCAAACTTAATAGCTCAAGCTTTAAAGAACGATTTGTTACCCCGTTCCCCATCAGAGAACGGGTGCCCTTCGACTCGTTTCACTCGCTCAGGACGGTGAGCGAAGCCAGCCTTCCGCTGGCTGAGTCGAACCATTTCCCCCTCGGTATGGGCACTCCAAATTTTCAATAAATTCTCTTCGTCGGAAAATTTGGTTCTGAGACCGCGATAGCGGTCGAAGAACCTCAGACTTGCAAAATTTTGGATTCTGAGTCCCGCAAAGCGGGACGAAGAATCTTCGTCCTGAGCCCCGCTAAAAGCGGGGCGAAGGATCTTTTATAATTTAAACAACTATATAAATGAAACCACAACTTATGGAGCGATAGCGAACATCCCCCTTACGCTTTAGCTTCGGGGGAT
>CAYQVM010000123.1:0-2214 GCA_964421145.1 uncultured Planctomycetia bacterium | reverse complement strand
AAGCCCATAGATAGATATCCGTGCCTACAGAAAAAGCGACTAAGTCCGGGGCCGAAGCGATTACCTGTTCGACGACATTCCTTGTCGAATCGAAAAACCTTGCCAAAAAAGGGATGTCCAGATATTGTTTATCGTCAAAAAGCACGGGGTCGAATACCAAGGCCGTCTTGTGGCCTTTCTCTTTAAGGCTGCTGGAGAGGTATTCTATAGCCAGCGATTCTGCGCCCGGATATACAAAGGTAATCTTCATTTTATTTTATTTTATTTCCTTCATATAATTCAATACCACATCCGGCTTAAGCGAAAAGAAGAAATCATTTTCCGCCAATATGCAATAACAGCCGTTACAAGTATAATTACCTAAAGAATCGATAGCCTTTTTATAACCCAAATCGCGGCCGCTGGGCCAGTCATACGAAGCGAATATCGGATAACACGGGGCGAGCTTCCCGTCAGGGGTTATGGCAAAGTAAAAACGCCCTGCCCAGCAGCGCCTCTTATTCCTACGCCAATCAGGATCCTTTATATAATCAAGATATCTTACGGAATGCACAACCGGGCCGCCGCGTTTTTTCTCGCCGATTATCTTATCAATCGCAGCAACATACTCATGCCGGGACGGCAGAAGCATGCCTATTTGCTCTTCCTCGCTGGAATGAGGATAAAAATGAACCGGCTGGAAGGTAGTCTTAAAACCCATTTCCTTAGCCTTATCCAAGATAAAATCGATATACCCCACATTATTCTTTGAGATTACCGTATTGGTCCATACATTAAGATTGCGGGATCTTGCCGCTTCGATAGCCTCCAGCACCTTCTGAAAGGAACCCTGCTGGCGCTGGGCATCATGCACCTCTGCCGGGCCGTCAAGGCTTATCAACAACACGTTCAAATTTTTTAATTTATCTATACTCTCGCCGACCAGCCATCCGTTTGTAAATAACGTGGTAGTTATGCCTTTCCCTCGCGAATAATCGATAATCTCTTGGATGTCCGGGCGCAATAACGACTCTCCCCCGTTAAGCCCGAGGCGCCTTAACCCCATTACAGAGAGCTGATCGATCATATCGAAAACTTCCCGCGTAGAAAGTTCCTTGACCTGTTTCTCCCATACACTGCAGTATTTACAACGAAAATTGCAACGGTAAGTAGTGATGAATGTAACCGACAGCGGATAACGCTTCTTGAGAAAATAGACGCCCGCAAACTTAAACAGAGTTTTTATGTTCTTCATCGGCCTTTACCATGCGCATCATACATGATGCTTTCATTTTTTAATTATCCCGAAATCCAGCAATCTCTGTAATATAAAAGGCACTTGGGAGGGTTTTATAAACCTGATGAAACGCAAGAACTGCCGCGGCCTGAAAAAGAAACTCTTAAAGGCGCGGGAAGGGGCGCTCTCCAACGCTTCTTTACTTATTGTCGGCGGTACCCAAGTCACCTGCTGGTAACTACGCCTATTCCAATCGGCGATATTCTCTCCCTCCAATTCATTCCATAACTGCGATCCGGGCAGCACGTCCAACAACAAAAACTGCGCCCTATCAAGCGGTATTTTTTTGGCGAAACTAATCGTCTCGTTCACTGTTTCCTGCGTTTCCCCCGGAAGGCCGAAAATAAAAAACCCCTGCGTTATCAACCCCTGCTCGCGCGCTAATTTTGCCGCCCGCTCAATCGCCGCAAGATTGGTATCTTTACGTATGTTATCGAGGATTTTCTGGGAACCGGACTCTATCCCGAAAACAAGAAAATAACAACCGCTCTTCTTCATCAATTTAATCAAATCCCTGTCCATGGTATCCGCGCGCACCCCGTTTGGCGTAGCCCAGCTTATCTTGAGGCCTTTCTTTAAAATCAGGTTACAGATATTTTCGATATGGGCCCTCTTCAAAGTAAGGTTATCGTCTTCGAAGTGGATTTCGCGCACCCCGAATTCTTTGACTAAATATTCGATCTCTCCTACCACATTCTCCGGAGACCTGAACCTGATTTTTCTCTCCCATAAATGGGGGCTGGCGCAAAATTTACAGGCAAAAGGGCATCCGCGGCTGCTAATTACCGGCGCTACGGGAAAATTCTTTACTACTGCGCCGTGAGGCGCCCTCTTACATCTACGCGGGTCAATTTGCGCCCAATCGGGAAAAGGCAAAGAATCGAGCTCGGCGATAAAATCCCTGCGCTTGAACGTACCTCCGGGAACCGCTAGCCCTT
>CAYQVM010000122.1:0-2268 GCA_964421145.1 uncultured Planctomycetia bacterium | reverse complement strand
AATTAACTCAATACGCAATACGCCTGCCTGCCGGACAGGCAGGCAATACGCAATACCAGAAGAACTATACCCGCCGCTTGCAATAAAGGGTAAATACCCTTTAAAAGCGGTTAAGTACAAGTTGCCAATCGCGAGCGCACAAGTAAAGTCCGCGATACTGCTGACCGGATTATATGCGGACGGAGTAACCGAAATAGAAGAGCCATCAAAATCGCGGGACCATACGGAAAGGATGCTTAAGGAATTCGGCGCGGATATTAAAATAGACGAGTTAAAGGTTTCAATCAAAAAATCCATATTACGCTCCAAAGGCGAGATTTTTGTGCCGGGGGATATTTCCAGCGCGGCCTTTTTTGTGGTGGCGGCGCTGATTCTGAAATCATCCAGGGTTACGATAAAAAACGTGGGGGTAAATCCGACCCGCACAGGGATAATTGATGTTTTGAAAGGCATGGGTGCCAGGATAGAAATAACTAATATAAAGAATCAAGAGGGCGAGCCGTGGGCTGATGTAATTGTCTCATCAAGTGATTTAAAAGGTGTAACTATCGAAGGCGATATCATGCCTAGAGTGATTGATGAGCTGCCCATACTGATGGTTGCCGCCTCATTTGCAAGGGGCAAGACCATTATTAAAGACGCGAGCGAGCTGAGAGTCAAGGAAACGGATAGAATATCCTCAATGGTTACAAATCTTAAAAAGATGGGGGCCGATATTGAGGCTGACGGGGATACAATTGTAATAAACGGTAAAGATATGCTGGAAGGGGCCAGGGTAGACAGCTTCGGCGACCACAGGACGGCCATGAGCATGGCGATAGGGGGCCTGCGTGCCAAAAGCGAGGTAACAATTTCAGATACGGACTGCATTAACAAATCTTTCCCCGGATTTGAAAAGTCGCTTAGTAAATTAGTTTGACAATATATATATAATTTTGATATAATCTCTTCACCTAATAGAAGGAGTATAATTATGGATAAGAGGGTCGGCCAAATTTGGAGAATTTTTTCTGATGGGATAAATAATCTGTTGGGGATGTTTTCGTATGATATGGGCATAGATCTGGGCACTGCTACTACCCTGGTATATATAAAAGGCCAGGGTATTGTCTTAATGGAGCCCTCTGTCGTGGCGATACAGCGCGGCACAAGCACAGTGCTGGCCGTAGGAGAAGAGGCCAAGAGGATGTTGGGCCGTACACCTGGAAACATCGTTGCCATAAGGCCCATGAAGGATGGCGTTATTGCTGATTTTGAAATCACAGAGAGCATGCTCAGATATTTCATTAGGAAAGTGCACAAGTCAAGGCATCTTGTCAGGCCTCGCATGGTTATAGCCATACCTTCCGGGATTACAGAAGTTGAAAAGCGAGCGGTTAAGGACTCGGCCCTCCACGCGGGCGCAAGAGAGGTCTTTATGGTTGAGGAGCCCATGGCCGCGGCTATAGGCGTAGGCCTCCCGATCCAGGAGCCGGCGGGAAACATGATAATTGACGTCGGCGGCGGCACAACCGAGATAGCGGTTATATCCCTGGCAGGCATAGTTTTTTCAAGGAGCATACGCATCGGCGGGGATGAGATGGATGACGCCGTAACCGAGTATCTGAAAAAGACATACAATTTAATGGTCGGCGAGAGGACCGCCGAAGATATAAAAATGAAGATAGGTTCCGCCTATCCGCTGGAAGAAGAGCTTACCATGGAGGTCAGGGGCCGCGATCTGGTTGCGGGACTGCCCAAGATGGTTACCATATCAAGCGAAGAGATAAGGGAGGCGCTGGCCGATCCGATTTCGCAGATTGTGGAAAGCGTGCGCATAACCCTTGAGCGCACACCGCCCGAACTTTCAGCCGATCTGATTGAGCGCGGCATAGTAATGGCTGGCGGCGGCTCGCTTTTAAAAGGCCTGGACAAGCTTATTCAGGAGGAGACAGGCCTGCCGGTGCATGTGGCGGACGCGCTTGGCACCGGAAAGGTGCTGACCGAGATACATTATTTAAAGAGAGTGACAGTCGCGCCAAAGAGTGAGATATAAGACTTACCTAATTCTACTCGCGTTTCTTGCAATTCTCATCTGGGTTAATTTCAAAAGCCCTGCCTTTATAAATGCGATCAAACCACGGGTAACCGATTTCATGGAGCTTCCGTTTAAGGCCACGACAAAGGCGTTCGGCGGTTTATATAATCTCGCCACATACAGGAATAGATACGAGGACAAGATAGCGGTTTTGGAGACCAGGCTGGCCGTCGTGACAAAGGTGGCGGTTC
>CAYQVM010000121.1:0-2324 GCA_964421145.1 uncultured Planctomycetia bacterium | reverse complement strand
AGATACTTCCTTCGACGCGCGGTCCGTACCTGAAATCGAACCTGCCGTTTGACCTGACGTCGCCGTTTGCCGTAATGCCGCCGCCATAGAACCAGCCCCAGTTGTTAACAAAATACGCGTAATCAAACACCGGGGCCGGCGGGTCCTTCTCGACTGTGGCGTGGATGACCCGGGTGGAACTTTCTACAGTAGCTGATGAGGATACTTCATACTGATTGCTACCCAGATCCGTCACGGTAATAATTATGGGCGTATTATCCAGGGCGATAGCGGCGGTGGAGACATCACTTAGTCTAAATGTCTTGTTCTGTCCGCCTGATTGCTTTATATCGTACATGGCCCTTTCTATCCCGCTTTCCGCCAGGAAGAAGGCCTTTGCCGAATTTGCCTGTGACCTGCAGGCATTGACATCGTTGGCGCTTATGCTGATAAATGAGCCCCCGCCAATCAGGGATACTACCATAAACATCATTGTAACAATGAGAACCGACCCTTTTTTATCCATTTCGCAGTGTTCCCGAGCTTTCCATGTAACTTGCTTTATATCCTACTTGTCCCGGAGCATTTTTGGCCCCAAAAACAATTGTCACATTTTTTCCGTTAACCGCAAAAATAGGCCTGGCGTTATCCGTATAGACATTATTCAGAATAACCGTATAAGTCGCCGGCGCGCTTATGTCCGGAGTGAAAGTTATCTTATTCTCCCCAAAATCGTATTGGCACCATATATCGTCAGTCTGCGTCTCGGTCTTATTCGGGTCGAGGCGGAGCTGCAGCGTATCGCCGCTGTTGAGCACCGTGGCCTCAAGGCCGCTGCGGACTTTCCGGACTATCTTATCCATGGCGATCCTCGCGTCTCTCTGTAATTCTATCTGGGTAGATCCCCCGCGCCAAAATTTCTGAATCATTACATAGGTAGAAATAACGCTGCTAAAAACAAAAATTGATATCATTGAAGCGACTAAAAGCTCTATTAAAGTATAACCGGAGTTATTTTTATGCCTTCTCATACATCAGTCAAGTTTATAGATAATCGCTTCCGCGGTCTCGCTCAGGTTCTTGTTAAATTCAGACCAGGCCACGGCAACCACTATTTTTTTGCCGTCGGTGATATTGGTTACCGCAGTCGTCCTTATCCCGTACAGGTCATCCGAAGGATCTTCCAGGTTGACCGAATCTATAATAACAGCGTCGTCCACCGGCGGCGTATAGGCCGAAGTAACTACGCCGTTATAGCCTAGGGCCTTCAGTTCCTCTATTTTTGACTGCGCAAGATTCACGGCGGAAACGCGGTGGTTCGCGATCCTGGTATGCATGGGCATCAGAAGAAACAGCTGGATGAGCCCTGTTATGACCATAGCGGTTATTACGAGGGCCAGGACGTTTTCTAAAAGCGTCATTCCCTTTTTTTTATGCGGCCTTTTGGTGTTCATAACATCAAACCCTTGAACTATATAGGGGCCCCACTGTTTCTATTGACTCAAGGAATGCCGCGCGGTTATGGGGCCTGCATGGCAGCCACGTAGTCATAATCAGCCCCTTGCCGCCGTATTGCAGCAAGGCTTTTTTCCATTGTAGCACATAAGAGGGTTTTACGCCAGGGGCAACCCAAGCATCAAAACCTTCATCAATAATCCTGCGAAGGATTATGGGTTTAAAATATTTATACTCCCAAACAGCCTGCACAATGTCTTTTGGCAGCACTTTTTCAGCGGCAAGGGATTTCCTTGTATGCCAGGGCCTTCTTTTCCCGAGTGCCGTGTCGTTCCATATAATGGGCCTTAAGGCCCATTCTGCGAGGCGGCGTCTGAGAATGAGTATGGCTTCGACATATTGCGCATTGGACCTCGTATCATCCTCATCCATGCCTATATGAAAAAAACGCCTCGGGCGAAATTCCTTTACAAGCTCGTCTATTAATTCAAAAACAACCTTCCAGTATTTGTCTGTATCAAAAATCGCGTAATACGGCTTGAGCCAATAACTGTGGCGGTGGTACCTGCTCTGCGAAAAATTAAGCTTGGGGACAAGCTCCAGTTTTCTTTTGCGGGCGCGATCCAATATCTTTCTCAGGGCAGATTTGGTAATGGAGTAGCGGCGGGCCAGTTCCGGATGGGACTCATATGCAAGGCCGTCTTCGCAGTCAATGATCAGCATTGTGAATCCCGCCTTATATATAGCGTCTATGACCTCAAACGCCAGGGAAAGGTCTATCGCCTTTTCCCTGCGTTTGCGCAAATACCATCCCGGGGAATAATGGGTTAGGTGCAGCAGGTACGCCCTGATCGGAATAATATCTTTTTTGGCCATTATTGACCGGGATC
>CAYQVM010000120.1:0-2368 GCA_964421145.1 uncultured Planctomycetia bacterium | reverse complement strand
GTTTACAACCGTAGGGTACGGCGATTTTCTGCCAAAGGCCAATGTTTTATTCAAACTATTGGCCGGCTCAGAGGCGTTTGTGGGGATTTTTATGATGGGGCTTTTTGTATTTACCTTAGGCAGGAGATATTCTTCAAGATAAAATGATAAAAAAGACATTTACCATAAGGACCAGCCTTAAAGAGATCCAGCCCGTCGTAAAAAAAATATTGGAATACCTGAAGGGCGGCGATAAGGATGCGCTGCATGATATAAAGTTGGCCGCTGAAGAGGCGGTCATAAACGCCATGAAGCACGGAAATAAAGGATTCACTACTATACATATACAGGTAAGGTTAAATAAATTTAACGAAAAGCTGTATGTGATAGTGGATTTTGAGTATGACGGCAATAAGGTGGGTATCGCGGTTCAGGATGAAGGCAAAGGATATGATTACAGCAAAATCCCCGACCCGACAATCGAAGAAAACATTTTAAGGGGCTACGGCCGCGGCGTATTTCTTATCAGAAAGCTAATGGATGAGGTCCATTTTAACAATAGCGGAAATCGTCTTGAAATGATAAAATATATCAAACAAGCAAAGGGGGCCTAAAAATGCAGGGAAAGATAAGGGTTGTGGGCGATGTTACCGTATGTTCTTTGAGCGGCGAAATAAATATAAATACCTCCCCGGATTTAAGAAAAGTATTTGATGATATCATTTCCAAAAAGGCCGCGAAGGTGGCGCTTGACCTTAAGGATGTCAGTTATATCGACAGTTCGGGCCTGGCCACCCTTATAGAGATGTTGAGAAGGATGAAAAAATACGAGGGGAAACTGCGGCTCTGTAACCTATCGGATAAGATACGCAGCCTTTTTGAAATAACAAAACTGGTGAAGCTTTTTGAGATGTTCGGAACCGAAGCGGAGGCCCTGCAGGGATTTTAAAAAAATGATTACGGCGATAAAAAAAGTGATTACGGCGATTGCGGCCGTAGGCAGGACAACGCTTAATCTTATAGACACCGTAAAGAAAGTCTCGCTTCTTCTCGGGAAGACCGTGTATTGGATCGTGATAGGCCCGTTTAAACGCAAGTTCGTTTCAGGCGAATATATATTCGAACAGATGGTGTTTGCGGGGGTGCAGTCGCTTTCAATCGTGTTTTTCGTGAATTTTTTTACGGGCGTCGTACTCGCGATGCAGAGCGCCCGGGAACTTGCCCGGTTCAACGCCGAGATGTATGTCGCGGGCCTGGTGAGCGTATCGCTCGCAAGAGAGCTTGGGCCCGTATTAACCTGCCTTGTCATATCGGGAAGAGTAGGCGCCGCAATAACCGCGCAATTAGGCTCGATGCAGGTCACCGAGCAGATAGAGGCGCTTGATACAATGGCGCTGGACCCGATACGGTTCCTTGTCGTGCCGCGGTGCCTTGCGCTTATCGTTATGGCGCCCGCCTTAACGATATTCGGGAATTTTGTAGGCAATTTGGGCGGATACCTGATAGGTGTTTACAATATGGATATAGGCCCGACGCTTTATATGGACACGATGTTTAACTTCCTCGCGCTTAAAGACGTGTATACAGGCCTGTTTAAATCCTTTGTCTTCGGCGGCCTTATAGCGATTATCAGCTGCTACCAGGGCCTGAACACGAGCGGCGGGGCCGAGGGCGTGGGAAAATCCACGACCGTAAGCGTTGTGACGAGTTTTATAATGGTAATATTCGCGGATTGCATATTAACAGGTATATTTTATTTCTCGCATATGTAACATGGAAAAGGAACCCATAATAGTAATTGAGGATTTGGTAAGGACCTTTGACGGGCGCCGCGTTTTAGACGGGGTTAACCTCAAGATATACAAAGGCGAAACCATGGTCATCATGGGCGGCTCCGGCTGCGGAAAGAGTACACTCCTTCGCCACATGATCGGTTCGCTTAAGCCGGATTCGGGCAGGGTCCTCATGAAAGGCGTTGACATAAGCCGCCTCCACAGCGACAAGCTGGACGAGCTTAAAAAAGGCTTCGGCATGCTGTTTCAATCGGGCGCGCTCTTAGACTACATGACGGTCGAGGAAAACATCGCGCTTCCCTTAAAGGAACACACAAACCTGGACCCGGAAGTTATAGAGATAATGGTCAAGATGAAGCTGGAGCTTGTCGGGTTGCGCGGGTTTCAAAACCTGAAACCCAGCCAGCTTTCGGGCGGAATGAAAAAACGCGTAGGGTTGGCCCGCGCGATAGCCATGGACCCCGAGATAGTCTTCTATGACGAGCCAACCGCCGGCCTTGACCCCATCATGGCCGCCGTTATAGATAAATTGATAGCAGACCTTAGCAAAAAGCTTTTGATAACGTCCGTTGTGGTGACGCATGACATGCAGAGCG
>CAYQVM010000119.1:0-2391 GCA_964421145.1 uncultured Planctomycetia bacterium | reverse complement strand
AAATTCAATATAATAACATCCACTAGATATTTATCAGTCATCGCTTGGCCAGTTTTTCGCTTAAAACCTGTCTATATATCGCTTCCAAATTACCGATAATCCTGCCTGGACTATAATATTCAGCCGCCTTTCTGAAGGCCGCCTCCCCTATTTGCCTTCTTACGGATTCATTGTTAAGTAAATTTACAACAGAATTCGCGAAATCGGAAGCAGAATCGGCAATAATTATATCCGCTCCGTTTGACGCCTCTACGCCTTGGGCGCCTATGGATGTAGAGACCACTGCCTTGCCCGCGGCCCAGGCCTCCAGGATCTTTATTCTGGTCCCGCCGCCCAATCTGAGCGGTGCGATAACAAGCGCTGTCTTTTTTAAAAGCCCTTTCATATCATCAACCGGGCCTAAAAATCTTACGCAGGGATCCCGTCTCAAATTCAGGACGTACCGCGAAGGATGTTTGCCCGCAATTACAAATTTTATATCGGGTATCTTTTCTTTGACTTCAGAAAAAATATTCTCATAAAAAAACTTTATCGCATCGTCATTTGCCGGCGTATTCAGAAGGCCGAAAAAAAACACGGTATTTTTTTCTTCGCCGCGCGAAGGGGCCTCTCTACCGCTGGCAGGCAGCTCTATGCAGGACGGATTTACGACAATATTTGATGCGCCCGATAAACCGGCAATATTGTCCTTATCCAGCTTAGAAAACGCGATACATCTATCGAATTTTTTGTATATCGGGACTTCATATCTTTTTATACGCAGCGCCTCCAGGTAAGTCAATAATTTAACAGCGGGGTTTCTCGCCAGGCGGGCAAATCTGGAATAAATTAGATATTCTATGTTATGGGTATCCAGTATAGCGGCCGTATTTTTCGGAACGGTAATCCTCTTATCGACTACATATTGACCCATATAATAAAACGCGGTGTGAATCATATCAAATCCGCCGGATTCAATAAGCTGCTTCGCTTTTTTAAACAGCTTTGGCGAATAATAACGGATGACGGTAAAGGGCACCGTTTTAAAAACAGCATAAATAAGGTTCAACGGGGATAGATTGGGCCTCTTTTTATAAACCTCTATCTTGGAACAAAAATCTGAAAGGCCTGAAATGCCGTCCAGCTCTTTTTCATTCTGAAAAAGCGAAAGAAACGTGATCCTGTTTGTTCTGGAAAGAAACTTCAGATGGTTATATATTACCACCTTATCGCCTTGGTCGGCCGGATACGGAAATCTGGGTGATATGTATAATATGTTCATAAATCAGTAAGTAGCTTATAGTTCATAGGTTATAGATTGGCGGCCTATCTGGTCCTATCGATGATAATTAGCGCGCCCACGAAGAAGCCAAGCCACATCGTCACTATTGGTGACACCAAAAAGGGGCCTGCCAGGGATACCACCATCAAGGAGGCAAAACTTGAAGCGATGCCGAGGGCAAAGGCCTTATCCATACCCTGCTCCAGCGACCAATAGACCTTGAGGCCGTATTTGATAAGCGACAGACTAAACCACAGAAACGACAACAGCCCCATCAGGCCCATGTTTAAAAAGATAAACAGGTACGCGTTATGGATATACCTGGTCGTATCCCACCTTGGCGTTCCAAGCCATACATCATACCTGAAATACGTAAACTCGGTCCCCAGGCCGTTGCCTAAAAAGGGGTGCTGGAGCGCCCTGCGTTTCGCCTCGGCCCATTCGGACCCCCTTGTCATTATAGAAGGCTCTTCCTTTGCGGTAAACGCTGACTCATATCTTTTCTCAAGCGCGTAAATGGATTTATGAAGGGGATTATCCGCCGGCACCGACATCGCTATTGATATATAAATTGATAGCGCTATTATGCTTATCAAAATCAATTTTACAAAATTAGTCTTTTGCTTGGCCAGAGATACAAAAAACAAAAAGGCCAGCCCGAAAACCGCAGCTGCCCACAGCGACCTGGCAAAAGACAATATCTGCATGGCTGCGAAAAACAAAGAAAGCAGCATAAAGACAACCCTTCTTTTCCCTTTCGGCAGGATGGCCGCCATTGCCACCGATAATATAAACATTATCAATGCGAAGACGGAGGCGTCTCTCAACCTGGAAAGCCCTTTATAGATGATCTCTATTCCTATATCTACCGGCGGGTTTACAACAATCAGGTGATAAAGACCCCTTAGCAGGCCAAAAACCGCCGCGATCACAACCAAGATAAAAAGCCGGTACAACTCTTTCTTGTTCCGTATTTCCTCCAGCATTATAAAACAGAGCCCGTAATACATTATCGCGTTGAGGTCGCTTGAGCAGTGCCAAAATTTATGCCCGCGCAAAATTCCTATCACAAATGCCACCAGGGCCGCGGATAAAAAAGTGACCAGCGGAAAAGTGATCGGCGAAGAGAG
>CAYQVM010000118.1:0-2422 GCA_964421145.1 uncultured Planctomycetia bacterium | reverse complement strand
TCCGAGAACGTAGTTTTTAACCGGCCCGCCGTGGGCGCTCCTGCCGTGCCGCAGCCAGTTTCTCTTACCGAAGCCAGAGAGCAGCTCGCGAAAACCCAAAGCGAAGTTATACGAAGCAGGTTTCTTGTAGGTAAGGTTGTCGACGAGCTTTCGCTGTACGGGGATATCACCGGCCAGATGAAAAGGGAAAGATCCATAAACAGGCTGCAGAAGAGGATCAGCGTTTCTTTAGTGAGGGACACCAACCTGATAAAGATTGTCACCGAGGACAGATTGTCCACGCGCAGCGCTGAAATCGCGAATTCTCTGGCCAAGTTTTATGTGGAATGGGCCTCCGAGGCGAAACGCTCCAAGGCAAGGGGCGCTTATTCGTTTTTGGGCACCCAGGCCGAGTCGGTCGAAAAAGAATTGAGGCAGCTTGAAGACGCCCTTCAAAAACTGAAAGAGGCAAAAGGGGTCCTCGCCTTAGATGAGCAGACAAAGCTTACGGTTGAGCAGCTCGGCGTATTCGACACGGAATACAATAAAGCGGTGAGCGCCGAGGAAGAAACACTGGCGCGCGTAAAAGACGTTAAAAATGAGCTGTCGAAGCAGAAGGAAATGATAGTCACATCAACCGACCTTACCACAAACCCGGTAATAAACGCCCTGAAAATAAAATTAGTTGACTTGGAGATAAACCTTATAGAGCTGAGGAACAAATATACCGACGAGAATCCTCTGGTGATAGGCGCCCAGGAGGAGATCGAAGAGGTTAAGAGTAAATTAAACACAGAGGTGGCAAAGGTATTCGGCACCGAGACCACAAGCACAAACCTTATATATCAGGACCTTGTGGCGAAACTGATAGGTTTTGAGACGGACCTGAACGCCTATCAGGCAAAGAGGAAGGCCCTTCAGGTCATCAGGGACGAGTATTCAAAGAGGCTTACGAACCTTTCAGAGGCAGAACTGGAATACACGAGGCTGCTTCGCCGTATAAGAGGCAAAGAGGCGCTTTACCTGGCGCTGCTTGAGAAACAGGGCGAGGCAGGCCTTACAGAGGCGCTGGAAAATTCGCTTATAGTAAGTGTAAAGATCGTAGATTCCGCGTCGCCTCCGGTGAAACCCGCAAGGCCCAAAAAGTTGCTTAATGCGATATTGGGCCTTATCGTAGGCGCGATTGCGGGCATAGGCGGCGCATTCCTGCGGGATTATTGGGACCACTCTTTGAAAACCGTGAGCCAGGTTGTAAAGTATGTGGCGTTGCCGGTTTTAGGGGTGATACCCAGGGTTTTTGCGAAGAAGGCGGTCCCGTATAAGTTCGGCACAAACGTGGCAGAATCGTACAGCTCCTTAAGGACCGCCCTGCTTAAAATTATAAAAGAGAGATCTCTAAGGACCATCCTGATTACCAGCGCGAATAACCTGGAAGGCAAGAGCGTCACCGCGGCGAATCTGGCGATTTCAATCGCGCAATTAAAAGAGATTAGGCTTTTATTGGCTGACGTGAATTTGCGCAGGCCCGCACTGCATAAACTTTTTGAACTGAGCACCTATACGAATCTGTCAGAGCTTTTAAGGCGCCGTTTGGGGGACATGTTTAACGGCGTTGGCGCAGAGAATCTGAATGTTATTACTGTCGGAGAAGTACCGGAAGACCCAACAAGGGTTCTGACATCGGCTGAAATGAAATATTTCCTGAAGGAGGCCAAGACAAAATTTGACCTGGTGCTTTTGGATTCTTCAAGTATAATACCATATACAGATTCAACCATATTGGCAAACGAGGTGGACGCTATCCTGCTGGTCATCAAGGCAGGAGCGAGCAGGAGAGAGGTTGTTGAGCGAGCAAGGCATATCCTTAATGTCCCCCCAGAGAAACTACTCGGTGTTGTTCTAAACTCTGTAGAGTACGTCATACCTGAAGGGTTGTATAGACGCCTGTAGAAACTAAGAGTGTTAGTATTTCAAAAAGTTAGCATTGTTTCTATTGACATTTATGAATAAGGTGGTATACTTAAGAGTGGAGAAAAGAGTTTATAAAGATTTTAGATCTATATATCATGAAGGAAATATTATAAATAGATTATTATTATGTGTAAAAGCGTAAGGAGAAAATGATATGAAAACCGTAACAAGGATCATATCAAGTGTATTATTATTGGCGCTGCCGACATATTGTTTTGCCGGAACAACCGCTACGGTGACTGTTACCGCTACAGTGCTCCAGGGTGAAAGTTCTATATCGGTAGATGTCACTCTTATTGATTTCGGCGGGGTAAGCGGCAGCGTGAGCAATCGTCGATTTGTCGCAGGGCCTGTAAAAGTTAGTTATTTCGCAGGGACAAGGCCGTGGACTATCAGGGTTTATACAAGAAACCCCGGAGGCGTGCCGGGTTTAATCGGCTGGTTGATAACCTGCCAGCGTGCTGGGGTGATC
>CAYQVM010000117.1:0-2463 GCA_964421145.1 uncultured Planctomycetia bacterium | reverse complement strand
CGACCTGAAAGGCATTTTGGAAATGTTTGCAAGACAGATGTTCAGCGAGGACACGAAGATGCGATTCAGGCCGCACTTTTTCCCTTTTACAGAGCCGTCGGCCGAAATAGACATCTCATGCGCGATGTGCAAGGGCAAGGGTTGCCGTTCATGCGGACAGAAGGGCTGGATCGAGATACTCGGCGCCGGCATGGTGCACCCCGCCGTCTTTGAGGCGGTAGGATACGATCCCGATAAATGGGCAGGGTTTGCGTTCGGGATGGGAATCGAAAGGATTGCCATGCTTAAGTTCGGGGTAGAGGACATAAGGTTGTTTTTTGAGAACGACTTGAGATTCTTGAGGCAGTTTTAATGAAAATATCCTATAACTGGTTGCGGGAATATGTGGATGTGAAGAATTCGGCCAAGCAGGCGGCACAGTGGCTTACTATGGCAGGATTAGAAGTGACCGCCATAGAGGAAAAGGGCAAGGACTCTATCCTGGAGATAGAGGTTACGACAAACAGGCCCGACTGGCTGAGCGTCATAGGCGTGGGAAGAGAATTGTCCGCCGTGACAGGCAAACGCCTGAAAATGCCGAAGGTGCCGGCTATCCTGCCGGCCCTCGCAAGAGATAAGCAGGTTACCGTCGAGTTGGAGGATAAGGTTCTCTGCCCGCGGTATACGGCAAGGGTTATAGACGGCATTAAGGTCTCGTCTTCGCCGCAATGGCTCAAAGACCACCTGGAGGCCATAGGTGTTCGTCCTATAAATAACATTGTAGATATAACCAACTTCTGCCTTTTTGAGCTGGGCCAGCCGATGCATGCCTTTGATTACGATAAATTAACAGGCAAAAAGATCATCGTGCGCAAGGCCAAAAAGGGCGAAGAGATAATTACCATTGACGGCGTAAAAAGAGCGCTTGATAACGAAATGCTAATCATCGCAGACGAAAAAAGGCCCATGGCAGTAGCTGGCGTGATGGGTGGCCGTGACACAGAAGTAACAGAGAATACGAAAACCATCCTGCTTGAAAGCGCTTATTTTGACCCCATATCGGTAAGAAAAACGCAGAGGAAACTCGCCCTCTCGACAAATTCAAGCTACAGATTTGAGAGGGGAGTAGACTTGGGGATGGTGCTTTTTGCCTCTAACCGGGCGGCGAAACTTATCGCGGAAAATTGCGGCGGCAAAATAGGCATCTTAAAAGACGCCGGCACAAAGGCAATCAGGACAAATTCAATAAGATTATCCGTGGATAAGGTGAATAAGACATTAAATTTGAATCTGTCCCCTATAGCGGTTAAAAAGATATTGGTGAGCCTGGTCCTTGACGTTGCCGGCACGCAGTCCGAATTAAAGGTTGGCGTGCCAAGCTTTAGGTCAGACCTTAAAGATAAGGAAGACCTGATTGAAGAAGTGGCAAGGATTTACGGTTATGACAAGATCCCCGCTACTATCCCGAAAATGGTCGGCCACTCCGACAGAAAGGCCTATCAAAGGAAAATAGAAGAAATCACAAGGGATTTTCTTGTGGGCCATGGGCTTGACGAAGTTGTTACGTATTCCCTTATGGATAAAAGGGATTTGACGAACGCGCGATTTCAGGATAACGACAAGGTTGTCGCGATAACGAATCCGTTAAGCAGCCAGCAGGAGATTATGAGGCCCATTCTTGCGCCCGGCCTTTTAACTACGGCGAGATTTAACATAAACAGAAAACTTGAGGACATAAAGATTTTTGAATTATCAAAGGTTTACCTGAAGGCTGGAGAGAAAGAATACAGAGAAGAGGTTAAATTAGGCATACTGGTTTCAGGCAGGGCGAGAAATACCTGGCGGCAAAGGTCGGATGCTGATTTCTTTGATCTTAAGGGTATTCTTGAGGCATTATTTGAATTGCTCGATGTAAAAAATTATAGATATATATCCCAGGCGTCTGATATTTCTTCAGGCAGCAGGTCAGCGAAAATAATTGCGGGTGATTCCGAAGTAGGTTTTATAGGCGAGGTCCGCAGGGACGTATTGAATAATTTTGATATCAAAAAAGAAGTTTTCCTTTGCGAAATAAGATTTGAGGAACTACTGAAATCCGTTTCAATAGACAGGAAAACGGCCCCGCTCGCGAAATTTCTGCCTGCGACAAGGGATATATCAGTGGTTGTTGATAAGGGCGTTTGCATCGCTGATCTTCTTGGAGTAATAAGGGCCGCCGGAGGGGAAATTTTACGCGCAGCCGAGGTGAGCGATGAGTATTTCGGAAACCAGATACCTTCCGGCAAGCGCGGCCTTACCTTCTCAATAGAATATTTATCAAAGGGCAAACAACTTACCGACGAAGAAATAGAGCATGCGCACAACGGCGTAAAGGCGGCCCTCGTTGATAAATGCGCCGCGGCTATAAGATAAAGAAATAAACGCGCACCACATGGAGCTTGATTTTTTATTTATATTATGATATATTATAGGTGGCAATACAGA
>CAYQVM010000116.1:0-2474 GCA_964421145.1 uncultured Planctomycetia bacterium | reverse complement strand
CACCGTAAGCCTGCTGTGCATACCCCTGAATGACAAGCTTCTTACAAAATCGCGTTTTGCCTCCAGAAAAACGCTCAAGGAGATAGGCTTGCGCTCTCCCGCCGCCTATATCGAGGCGGGCACATTCATAAAAGATTTTGATGGATATATAGTCTTCATACATGAAATAAAAGGGAATAAATTAAAAAACGTCAGGATATACCAGCCGCAGGAAAACAGGCCCACGCGCACCATAACGGCCAAGGAAGGCGAATTCATCTCGGTGCCGCAGAAAGGGATCGTAAAATTGAAACTGATAGACGGCACAAGCGAGGAGCCCGACATAAATAACCCGGTCCATTTTTTTAAACTAAACTTTAAGACCTATTACATGACCTTAAACGTGCAGGCGCAGCCGAAACAGAAAAAAATAGAAAAAAAAGCGCGCGAGATGACGATAAAAGAGTTAAGGGAAGAGTCAAAGAAACTCGGGCAGGAAGGCATTGAGCTTGAGCCCCTGCTCACCGAGATACATCAGAAAATCGCCATTTCATTTTCCGCCTTCGTCCTCGTGCTCATCGCGATACCGCTGGCGATAAAAAGCCACGTCAAAGAAAAATCCATAAGCCTTGGTATAAGCCTAGCGGTCCTGGTCATATACTGGCTGTTACTGGCCGGCGGGAGGGCGTTTGCCCTGAGTGGGACTCTGCCCCCCTGGTTCGCGATGTGGCTGCCGAACATGCTCATTGGTTCGGCAGGCCTGACCATGTTTTGTCTGGTATTAAAGAGATAACCTTATGAGGCTTGTTGACAGATACATACTCCGCTCTTTTTTGGCGCCGCTATTTTACTGTCTTTTCATATTCCTGTTTACCTATATTATCATCGACCTGTTCGGCCATCTGGATGAGATAATAAAACAGCGCGTGGGCCTGCAGCTTCTGTTGATATATTACTTGTCGTATATCCCTACCATAATCACGCAGGTCATGCCCATAGCAATATTGATCGCCACTACCTATACCCTCGGAGGCCTAGCAAGGCACAATGAGATAACCGCCATGCGGGCGGGCGGCATCGGTATATGGGCGATATTAAAACCATTTCTGGTTACGGGATTCCTGGTCTTCGCCTTCATCCTCATTTTAAACGACGCCGTCACCCCGAAAAGCACTCAGTTGTACCTGAAGTTAAAGGAAGAGAAGATAGAAAAGAAAAAAAACGAGGACGCGCCTACAAAGATTATAAGAAACGTGGCCCTTTACGCCAGCGGCAATAAGATTATTTACGCCAGAAGCTATGACCCGAAGATAAAGATCTTAAAAGATGTGATCGTCCAGGAACACGATAGGCGCCAGAATATAGTATCCAAGGTAATGGCCAGGGAGGCCCGGTGGGTCGGGAACGGTTGGACCGCTTTTAATGTTACTATTTACAAGCTGGACAAAAACGGCAATATCAAAGAAGAGCCCGAGACCAAGCACAGGTGTTCGCTGGACATAAAAGAAGGCCCTGGGGAGTTTCAGAGGCAAAGATACAAAACAGAGATCCTGACAATAATGGAATTAAGGAATTACATAAGGCGGCTATCCGGGACAAGCGGGATACTGCTTAAAAACCTGCTGGTTGAGGCGCACAGCCGGTTTGCATATCCCTTCGCGAATGTAATAGCGGTCCTGATAGGCGCTGCCTTCTGCCTGAAAGCAAAAAGGAGCTCGCGGCTCCTCGGCATCGGCATGGGGGTTCTGATAGGCCTTTTATTCTACGGGGTCTTCGCGGTATCCACCGCCCTCGGCAACGGCGGCTTCCTCCCACCCTTCATTGCCGTCTGGCTTGCCAACATCCTCTTCGGCTCGCTCGGGATTTATATTATAAACAAGTATTAATTATCAGCTTGACATTTGTATATCACTATGATATACTTATCATGGAGGTGATAAAAATGCCGGTGACAATGAACAAAGAACTTCTTATAAGGATGCCTGCTTCGTTGTATCTTGGAATAGCGAAGCTTTGCAAGAAAAGGTATGTCTCCATATCTGCTTTTGTCAGAGAATTACTACTTGAAGAACTGGAAAGCCCTTTTACCAAGGAAGAAGAAAAGCTTATCGCTAAAGCTGAAGGTCAATACCTGAAAGGTAAGGGGGTCAACTGGAGAAAAGTAAAACGTGGATAGATTTGAAGTAATCCTGATGCCTGCCGCCCTGAAGTTTTATAAAACCTGCCACCTTGAATTAGCCCAACGATTGAATAGATGCTTTGAAGATTTAGAAAAGAATCCTTTCTTCGGCCCCAACATTAAACTGCTAAAAGGCGAAAAAAGACGCTATCGATATCGCCTGAGCGACTACAGAATAATCTATATGATTGATAAGCCAAACAGAAAAGTAGTAATCACATTAATTTCCTTCCGCCCATCCGCATACAGAAATATTTCATAGCAAATTTATCTTCTTGGCAGACAGCTATCGGTGAACTTGTGCAGAGGAAATGTT
>CAYQVM010000115.1:1298-2537 GCA_964421145.1 uncultured Planctomycetia bacterium | reverse complement strand
GATATCAAAGGGGCCTGTGCCATGAAAACGCACGGGTTCCTTTTCTGCAGGCAAATACCCCTTGCCTTTTTGGGTAACCACATGCATTAGCCGCGGGCCTTTGATATAAAGAATGTTTTTCAAGGTGGGGACGAGCGTGTTTAGATTATGCCCGTCAATAGGGCCGAAATAACGGAATCCCAATTCTTCAAAAAATATTCCCGGAACGAATAATCCTTTTAAGCCCTCTTCAAACTGATTGGCAATTTTAAGCAACCGGCTTCCTTTGGGTATCCGGGCTTTGGCAAAATTCTCCAGAGAACTCTTAAAACGGTTATATATAGGTAAGGAGATGAGCTTATTCAGATACGTGCTTAAGGCGCCCACATTGGGCGCAATACTTAATTCATTGGTATTTAAGATCACCAGAATATCTTTCTTAAGATGGCCGGCATTATTCAGGCCTTCAAAACATAACCCGCCGCTTAAAGAACCGTCTCCGATTACCACGGCTACTTTATAATATTCTTGCGGGGGGCACAGGTAATCCCTGGCGCAGGCCAGGCCCAAGGCCAAGGATACCGCATTTGAGCTGTGGCCGGTGGTAAACTTATCGTATTCGGATTCGCCCTGGGAAGGAAAACCGCTGATGCCCTGATATTGCCTGAGGGTAACAAATTCTTTATTTCTCCCCGTTAAAATCTTATGTGCGTAGGCCTGATGGCCTACGTCAAAGATTATTTTATCCTTGGGCGTATCCAAACAATAATGCAGGGCAATGATTAATTCTACTGCCCCTAGACTCGAAGCGAGATGCCCGCCTGTTTTTGAAACCACTTCGACGATCCGCTGCCGGATTTCGCCGGCGAGCATAGGAAGCTGCTCTAAAGAAAGCCTCTTTAAGTCCCTGGGAAAAGCTATTTCATCCAGAAGCATTATTTTTCTTCTCCCGTATCTAAGCCCTCAAACTTCTCTAAGGAATACTTGCCGTCTTTCTTCAGCAACAATTCCACTTTACGCTGGGCTTCGCTTAAGGCGGCGGAACAACCCTGGGCAAGCTTTATACCTTCCTCGTATTTCTTCAGCGATTCCCCGAGGGTGAGTTTTCCGCTTCCCAACTCTTCCACGATCTTCTGCAATCTTTTAATATCCTCCTCAAATGCCTGTTTATCCCTGCTCATCCTTATTGACCTCCTTTACCTGGCTTAAAAAATTACCCTTGCCTAAAATCGTTTTTACCAAATCCCCTGCTTTAAGCCG
>CAYQVM010000115.1:0-1288 GCA_964421145.1 uncultured Planctomycetia bacterium | reverse complement strand
TGAGCTCCAAGATATGTGTTATGTTGGCGTTCAGGCCTGCGGTTAAATCATCCAGCAACTGCTCTTTTTCCATCAGCCGGTCCAGGGGGCTCTTGAGCATATGCCTTAAGGCCACGAGTTTATTCTTTAAATCAGAGATGATTTCCGACAGATAAGAATTCATCTGGTATTTAGAGGAGTCGATCTCGGCCAATAAGGCATTCTTTTTATCCACGATGATTTTTGCCGCTGCCGAAGGGGTTTCCACAAACACATCCGCCACCATATCCGCTAAGGTAATGTTGATCTGATGCCCCACCGCGGAAATCGTGGGGATTGCGGAATTATAGATTGCCCTGGCCACTATTTCTTCGTTAAAGGGCCAGAGGTCCTCAATGCTCCCTCCACCGCGCGAAATAATAATTACATCCACGGCCCTTCCCGCATTTTGCGGGATCCCGCCTTGCCCTAAAATAGCTGGGCGGGAAAATTGATTCAGGTCCTCAATACCTTCGGCTATCTCTTTGGCTGCCAATTCGCCCTGAACCCTTGCGGAACGAATGACGACATCCACGCAAGGCGCGCCTTTTTTTAGTATCCCTAAGATGTCCCGCACTGCTGCTCCGGCAGAGGAGGTAACTATCCCGATGCGAAAAGGCATCAGGGGAAGCGGTTTTTTATGCCGGGGGTCAAATAGTCCTTCCTTGAATAGTTTATTTTTAAGCTGCTGGAAGGCCAGCTGCTGCGCTCCGATTCCCTTGGGCTCGATTTTCTCGATGATAACCTGATATTGACCGCGGGGTGAGTAAACTTCAACCCTGCCGAAACAAATTACCTTCAGGCCATCCTCAATCTTAAACTTAACCTCCCTATTGGCACGCGCAAACATCGCCGCCTGAATCAGTGCGGATTCGTCTTTCAGGGAAAAATAAAAGTGGCCTGAGGTGGCTACCTTGAAATTGGAAACCTCTCCCTCAATCCAGACCTCCCCAAAAGTATTCTCCAGGATTATCTTGATATCCTGAGTGATTTCAGAGACGGTATAGATATGCCGGGATTTTTCTAGATCTGCCAAATTATTCTTTGTTTGTTTTATCGGTGCCACCTGCATTTGTCTGTGAAGGCTGCTGATTCGCCGGGCCCACAGCAACTTCCGGCTCTTTAGGTTTTGGCTTTAAGATAATCAAATTCACCGAATAAGGGCTAAGGCTGAGTGTCTCTTCATATATATCAGAGGCGATTGTGTACCAGGGTCTTTTTTCTGGAAAATCTTTAAAAATTGTAGATTTTTCATATTCACCCTGTCGGA
>CAYQVM010000114.1:2254-2578 GCA_964421145.1 uncultured Planctomycetia bacterium | reverse complement strand
CAACGCCTGCTTACACAGGGCATGGTCCTAAAAGACGGGGAGGTGATGTCAAAGTCAAGGGGCAACATAGTCAACCCCGACGGTATTATAAAGGAGTACGGGACCGACGCGCTGAGGTTATACATGCTGTTTGCCGGACCCCCGGAGACGGAAATGGAATGGAACGACAAAGGGATAGAGGGGTCGTTTAGGTTCTTGAACAGGGTGTGGAGGCTTGTGGAAAAAGTCCACGGTCCACGGTCCAGAGCGAAGCGAAGCGAAGCCTCCCCGCAGGGGATGGTCCACAGCAAAAAAGACAATGAATTAAAAAGAAAAACCCACGAG
>CAYQVM010000114.1:0-2244 GCA_964421145.1 uncultured Planctomycetia bacterium | reverse complement strand
ACCCAGGAATCTGTTGCAGAAAAATACGGAATAGATACTGCAAGATTGTTTTTGATGTTTGTTTCTTCACCCGATAAACAAATGGAGTGGAATGACAAGGGGATAGAGGGGTCGTTTCGGTTCCTGAACAGAGTATGGAGACTAGTAGAGAGTGCCAAAGTGTCAAAGAGTCAAAGTGTCAAAGAGTCAAATACCGGAAACATAAAGGAATTGAAGAGAAAAACGCATGAGACGATAAAGCGGGTGACGGAAGATATAGAGGGTTTCCGGTTTAATACGGCGATAAGCGCGATAATGGAATTGGTAAATACAGCGTATAGCGTAGAGCGCCTGCCTGACGGCCCGCCTGCCGGACGGGCAGGCAAGGCAGGTATAGTGTATAGTAAAGAATTGAAAGAAGCGGCGGAAACGATTGTGATATTACTTTCTCTGTTTGCGCCGCATATATGCGAGGAGATGTGGGAAAGTCTGGGCTATGAATCGGGCATTTTGAAAGCAAAATGGCCCGAATACGATCCGGCCGTTTTAGTCTTAAAAGAGGTTACCTTGATCGTCCAGATAAACGGCAAAGTCAGGTCGAGATTAAGCCTTCCGGTTGATATCAATGAGGTCAGCTTAAAGGAAAAGGTGCTTGCCGATCCCGCTGTCCGGAAATGGATAGAGGGTAAGGCTGTCCGCAATTTTATAGTCGTCCCGAATAAATTAGTGAATATTGTAGTATAAAAAATATAAAATGATTACAGCGATTTTAAAATGTTAGAATTAACTAAGCAGGAAAGACAGGTTATCTTGTTTTTGATGGCAACGGCCCTTCTGGGCATAGGGATCCTGTGCTATAAGAATCTTGTTTATCAGCCGAAGATAGAGGTTGTTTCCGCGGAAGCCGTCGCGAAAGAGGCGGCGAAAAAAAAGATTATAAATATAAATACGGCGACAAAAGAAAAGATAATCAGGTTGCCCGGTATAGGCCCGTCCCTGGCGGATGCGCTGATAGAATACAGAACTGCAAACGGGGCATTTAAGGATAAGGAAGGGATAAAATCGGTAAGGGGTATAGGCCCGGCCAAATTTGAAAGGATCAAGGACTACATAAAAACAGAATGAAGCGACCGCTTTTGTTCATAACGGCGGCGTTTAGCTTAGGGATATTAATCGTAGGGGCGCGGTATGCCGCGCCCCTACATAATACCCCTATTTTTTATGTCCTGTGCCTTGTGTTAATCGTGTTTTTGGTTTCCGTCTTTTTTATTAAAACACAAAGGCCGTTTATATTTTTGGTGTTTGCCGTATTTTTATTTTTGGGATCCTTAGATTATAAGGTTTTTTATCTATTGCCGAAAAATCACATAAAAAATATTATTGATTCCCGCCAGGCCCTTCTTTTAAACAGTTTTGTCCAGGGGAACATAACAAACAGGCCGTATAACAGTCTGACAAGTTTTAAGCAGGAGAAGACAGACTTTCTACTGGATGTGGAAGCTGTAGGATTCGGCAGCGAGTGGCAAAGAAGCTCGGGCGTTTTATCGGTAGAGGTGTTTAATCCCGGAATTGATTTTCAATACGGCCAGAGGGTTATTTTAGAAGGGAAATTGACTGTCCCGCGCCCCGCCACAAATCCGGGACAGTTTGATTACCGAAAATTTCTGGAAAGGAAAAAGCTCTTTTTTATCCTGAAGGTCAAGGAGGACAATTTTTCCAAAATTATAGGCGAGGGCAGAAAGAATTTTGTAAAAAAATTCGCCTATAAAATAAGTGAAAGGCTGGAAAGGCTTATAAACGCCCATGCCCCGCAGCGGGAAGGCTCCATACTGAACGCCATTTTATTAGGGAGGAGGCAGGAGATCAATGATGAAATAAATGATGATTTCATCCATACCGGTACGGTCCACATACTTTCCATCAGCGGCCTGCATGTCGGGCTTCTGGCATTTATCTTTCTGCTTCTGTTTAAGGTATTCAGGGTCCCGTTTAAATTGTCCGCTGTCATAATGGCCTTTCTGCTTGTATTTTACTCAATCATGGTGGATAATAAACCCCCGGTAGTAAGGTCCACCATAATGATTCTGGTTTTTTTATTCGGTAGGGTTTTAAAAAGGGGACAGGACAACTTAAACTCCCTTTCATTATCGGCCCTGTTGATATTATTTTTTAATCCGCAGGATTTATTTGATATAGGCTTTCAGCTCTCGTTCCTGACGATGGGAGCCATTATCTATATGCCCCCGAAGCTGGAAAAGATGTTTA
>CAYQVM010000113.1:0-2597 GCA_964421145.1 uncultured Planctomycetia bacterium | reverse complement strand
CGTCAAACACGCAGGCAGTAATGGACGGAGAGATAGATATGTTTATTGAGGCGTATCTGAAGAAGAAAGCGAGTAAAGGGGAGTAGCAAAAATTTGTGCTACTCGTAATTAGTTATGTTCGGATATATTTTACACAAAATTATAGGCACGCAGAATGAGAGGGCACTGAGGCGGTTGCAGCCCATAGTGGATGCAGTCAACGCGCTTGAGCCGCAAATAAGTGCACTTTCGGATGCACAGCTTGACGCAAAGACAGATGAGTTTAGAAAACGTCTTGCCTCTGGTGAAACGATTGACGCTCTCCTTTCCGAGGCGTTTGCGGTTGTGCGCGAGGCCGCCAAGCGCACGATAAATATGCGCCACTTTGACGTGCAGATAGTAGGCGGCGTAGTTTTGCATCAGGGAAAAATCGCGGAAATGGCTACAGGCGAAGGAAAAACGCTTGTTGCGACTTTAGCGGCACATCTGAACGCGCTGACGAAAAAAGGAGTCCATATAATTACCGTAAATGATTATCTTGCCAAAAGAGACAGGGAATGGATGGGACCCGTGTACGAATTTCTAGGGCTTAGCATCGGGGTTATTCAGCACGATATGGACCCTCAGATGCGCCAGCTCGCTTATAACTGCGACATAACATACGGCACAAATAACGAATTCGGATTTGATTATCTTCGCGACAATATGGTTGTCCGAAAACTTGACATGGTGCAGAGACGTCTTCATTACGCCATCGTTGATGAAGTGGACAATATCCTGATAGACGAGGCAAGGACGCCCCTGATTATTTCGGGGCCTTCGGAGGAATCGACGGATAAATATTACAAGGTTAACGGAATAATCCCGAGACTAAAAAAAGGCGAGCGCGACGAAATAACAAAGACAGAAACAGGCGACTATGTCGTGGACGAAAAGGACCACGCTGTTTACCTGACAGAGCAAGGAGAATCGCGCGCGGTGGAACTTTTAGGCCTTTCAAATATGCACGACATAGCGACGATGGAATACAAGCATCATATAATCCAGGCGCTCAAAGCCCACACGCTTTTTAAGTTAGACAGGGATTACGTCATAAAAGACGACAAGGTGATTATCGTGGATGAATTTACGGGCAGAATGATGCCCGGCAGGCGCTGGAGCGACGGGCTGCATCAGGCGATTGAGGCAAAGGAAGTGGTGCGTATAGAAGAGGAAAACCAGACCCTGGCCACAATAACGTTCCAGAATTATTTCAGGATGTATGAGAAACTCGCCGGCATGACAGGAACGGCCGCGACAGAGGCGGAAGAGTTTACAAAGATATATAAACTTGACGTAGCGGTCATACCTACGAATAAGCCGCTGTTGCGCACAAATTATCCCGACGTAATTTATAAAAGCGAACGGGAGAAATTCAACGCAATCGTTGAGGAAATAACGCAGTTATATAATGAAGGAAGGCCTGTTTTGGTCGGAACTATTTCTATTGAAAAATCGGAGAGATTAAGCGATATGCTGAAAAGAAAAGGCATACCGCATAATGTATTAAACGCAAAATATCATGAATACGAGGCGCATATCGTAGCGCAGGCAGGCCATTATAAAGCGGTAACAATCGCCACAAACATGGCAGGGCGCGGGACCGATATACTTCTTGGCGGAAACGCCGATTTTTTGGCGAAAGACCTGATAGCAAAACAACAGGAGCGCGGCTATTCCATATCCGATGAGGAATATAAAAAGACAATTGATGAAATGAGGCAGAAATGCCAGAATGAGCACGAGAAAGTCGTCGAGGTGAGAGGCCTGCATGTTCTGGGCACCGAAAGACATGAGGCGAGGCGCATAGACAATCAGCTGCGCGGCCGCTCAGGCAGGCAGGGCGACCCAGGTTCAAGCAAATTCTTCATTTCTCTCGAAGACGACCTGATGAGGATTTTCGGCTCCGAGAGGATAAAAGGCATTATGGAGCGGCTGGGCATGGAGGAAGGGCAGGAGATACAGCACCCTTTTATAACAAAGGCGATTGAGACGGCGCAGAAAAGGGTTGAATCGCACAACTTTGAGATAAGAAAACACATTTTGGAATACGACAATGTGATGAATAAACAAAGAGAGGTGATTTACGCCGAAAGAAAACTGGTCCTGGAAAGCGAGAATCTAAAAGAGCATATAATTGAAATGCTCAATGAATTGATAAACGACGCGGTTGATTCGTATATTAATAAAGACGCATCGGCTGACCAGTGGGATTGTGCCGGCCTTATAAACTGGTTTGAGGCAAGATTTCCTCTGTGGCTTGAAAAGGCGAAATTGCAGGATTCGCAGCCTGAGGACATAAAAAGCGCTCTTATAAAAATGTTAGATGATGCCTATAACGCAAAAAGGCAGGCGCTGGGCGATGAATTGACGAACAGGTTGGAGCGTTCAATAATGCTTCAGAACATAGATATAAAATGGAAAGACCATCTGTATAGTATGGACCACCTGCGCGAAGGTATAGGTCTGCGCGCCTACGGCCAGCGCGACCCGCTTGTTGAATATCAGCATGAGGGCTACGATATGTTTATGGATATGATAAGCCGCATAAAAGAGGAGGCGATAGAGTTCATATTTAA
>CAYQVM010000112.1:0-2629 GCA_964421145.1 uncultured Planctomycetia bacterium | reverse complement strand
GGACAAACCTGTCCATATGACGAACCTCTTTGGATGAAAAGTACCGGGTAGGCTCGAATCCTTTTACTTCTGCGGCAATCTGGGTAGTAAAAAGCGTAGGGTCAAAAGCGGTGAGCTTCGCTGCGCCGCTTTTCCCCTGTAATACCGCATTCCAAAAATCTTTTTTGTTATTTCCTATGGGCGATATGGCGCCTAAACCGGTCGCCACCACCCTTCTTCTGACACACATTGTTTTGACTATGGAAATCTACTTGGTAGCCTTTTCTTCGATGTACTTTATGGCATCTCCTACAGAAACCATCTTCTCAGCGTCTTCATCCGGAATTTCAATACCGAATTCCTCTTCCAGCGCCATGACAAGCTCAACGGTATCCAGCGAATCCGCCCCCAAATCCTCAATAAACTTAGCCTGATCAGTAACTTCTTCCTGCTTAACACCGAGCTGCTCCGCTATAATCGCCCTGATCCTATCTGCTTGAACTGCCATTTACCTTTTCCTCCTCCTTGTTTACCCCGCACCTTTTCAATATTCTCTTTTTCTTTGAATATCTAAAGGTGCGGGGTTAGACTGCCATTCCCCCATCCACCTGGATGGTGCAACCCGTAATATATCCCGAATCTTCGGACGCCAGAAAAAGTGCCGCCCTGGCTACTTCGGTTGTTTCGCCAAATCTATTTAAAGGGATCCTTTCCAGCATCGCCTTTTTTATCGCCTCAGGTAATTTGTCCGTCATCTCTGTCTTGATAAAACCCGGGGCTATCGCGTTCACGTTTATATTGCGCGGGGCCAGTTCTTTGGCCATCGTCTTGGTAAACGCTATAAGCCCGCCCTTTGAGGCTGAATAATTGGCCTGCCCGGGATTCCCGGTAATTCCTATTATTGAGGCCATATTCACTATCCTGCCTGACCTCTGCTTCATCATTACCTTGGCGGCGGCCCGGGTGCACAAAAAGGCGCCTTTAAGGTTTACTGAAAGAACGGAATCCCAATCTGCCTCCGACATCCTTATTAAAAGGCCGTCCTTGGTTATCCCGGCATTGTTGACTAATATATCTATTTTGCCGAATTTGTCAACTGTTTTCTTAAACAGCCCCTCTACCTGGCTTTCGCTTGTAACATCCACCTTGGCGCTCAGGGCCCCAACGCCAAAGGCCATAATATTGGCCTCAGCCTCTTTAAGGGCCTCCTCATTCACATCGCTTAATACGATATGGGCGCCTTCCCTGGCAAAAAGTTCCGCTATCGCGTAACCTATACCGCGGGCTGAACCGGTTATCACAGCAACCTTGCCTTCTAATCTCTTTCCCATTGCCTAATCACTTGTGGAGCCCCCTGGCCTTTAGGCCAGGGCTCCCTACCCCCTCGGAAAACAAACAACGCATTCATCCCCGATTTTAAAACCAGGGATTTCTGCCTGGGTATTAAATTGCGGAAATGAGCGACAACAGCTCTTCCTGGTTATTGGAGCACTGAAGGGCATTTTCATAGGTAATCTCGCCCCTCCTGTACAAATCCACAAGGCTCTGGTTCATCGTATGCATGCCGTATTTTTTGCCTGTTTGTATCGTGGAATAAACCTGGGGAAGGTCGTTTTCCCTTATGAGATTTCTTATGGAAGAGGTAACATTCATTACCTCTGTGGCCAGCGCCCTGCCCGGCTTGTCATGCGCGCGTTTGATAAGCTTCTGGGATATAACGCCCACCAGCACCATGGAAAGCTGCAGCCTTATCTGATTTTGCTGATGGGGCGGAAAGATATCCACGATCCTGCTTATAGAGTGCGTAGCGTCCGTAGTGTGAAGTGTGGTCATAACCAGATGTCCTGTCTCGGCCAGCGTAAGCGCGATATGAAGGCTCTCCAGGTCCCTTGTTTCTCCTATTAATATAATGTTCGGGTCCTGTCTGAACACATGCCTGAGGGCGTTTTTGAATGAATTGGTATCGGGACCGATTTCCCTCTGGTCTATATTGCTCTTTTTATGTTTAAATAAATATTCTATCGGGTCTTCTATTGTTATTATTCTGGATTTTTTCGTGTTATTTATATATTCGATCATGGCCGCCAGGGTAGTGGATTTCCCGGAGCCTACAGGGCCGGTCACCAGAAACAGCCCGTTTTGCTTATCCGAGAACTCTTTTATAATCTCCGGGATGCCAAGTTCTTCTATGTTCGGGACCTCAAAGGGTATGGCCCTTGTAACCAGGCCCGGAGCGCCGCGTTGCCTGTATACATTAACCCTAAAACGGCTCACGCCCTTTATAGAAAAAGAAAAGTCCAATTCTTTTTCTTTTTCGAACACCTCTATCTGTTCTTTCGACAATATGCTGTATATAAGGGCCTTAGAGGTGTCGGGCATCATTACTTCAAAGCCCGTGTGGATCAATTCTCCATCTACCCTTAATTGAGGCGGGATACCGATACAGATATGTAAATCCGAAGCCCTCCTCTCCACCATATGGCGCAGTAGATCTTCCATCTTTATCATATTTTACGCTCCGCTTTAACTTTATAAAATATTATTATGCCTCCGGTGGGGCCCTGGAAATATCCCGCCGCAACACCGGTATGAAGCTCCGCTGAACGAATCCCGAGCCAGCCCCATTCATCCCCGCCTTCACAGACGAGGC
>CAYQVM010000111.1:2290-2672 GCA_964421145.1 uncultured Planctomycetia bacterium | reverse complement strand
AAGCCTTTAATCGTAAATTACAGGCGAGATATAAAGTTATTGAAGAAAGCCAGACGCGCTGCGAGACGCTGCATGCCGCTGACGCGGATGTGATACTCATAGGATACGGCAGCATTGCCAGAATATTAAAATCCGCAATGGCAAAATTGAGAAAGGACGGCGTAAAGGCAGGCCTGATAAGGCCGATAACGCTCTGGCCGTTCCCATATAAGATTGTTGCGCATTTGTCAAAGAGGGCGAAAAAGATTATTGTTGTTGAGATGAGCGAAGGCCAGATGCTTGAGGATGTAAGGCTGGCCATCGGAGACGATTCCAAGATAAAGTTTTACGGCAGGAGCGGCGGGGGTATCCCGACCGAGGAAGAGATATATGAAAAAAGTAT
>CAYQVM010000111.1:0-2280 GCA_964421145.1 uncultured Planctomycetia bacterium | reverse complement strand
GGCTAATATGCGAGGTAGTAGATGAGCTCGGCATAAGAGAAAAGGTCATAGCCATTGCGCCGGTAGGGTGCGCGGTTATCGCCTACGACTACTGGGATTTCGACACAACGGAGGCGGCGCACGGCAGGCCGCCGGCAGTTGCCACCGGCATTAAAAGGATGCGGCCCGAAAATATTGTTTTCACATACCAGGGGGACGGCGACCTCGCCGCCATAGGGACCGCCGAGATAATTCATGCCGCAAACAGAGGCGAGAATATCACGGTATTTTTTGTAAACAACGGCACATACGGCATGACGGGCGGACAGATGGCGCCCACGACATTATTAAAGCAGAGGACGACGACCACACCGTTGGGCCGCGATGCCAAAACTACCGGATTTCCACTGAAGATATCCGAGATGCTTGCCTTACTGCCCGGCGTAAGTTACTTAGAAAGGACCTCAACACATTCGCCAAAAGAGATTATGAAGACAAAGGCCGCAATAAAAAAGGCCTTCTTAAAACAGATAGAAAACAAGGGTTTTTCAATGGTTGAAATACTGTCTACGTGCCCGACCTACTGGAAGATGTCGCCCGTTGAGGCGGTTAAGTACATAGAGAAAGACGTAGTAATGCATTACCCGTTGGGGGTATTGGTTGAGCGATGATATATATACACCCTCTCCCCTTTGGGGAGAGGGTTGGGGTGAGGGGTTATGGCTAGAGAGGAGATAATCTGCGCCGGGTTCGGGGGCCAGGGGATCTTATTGCTGGGCAAGATGCTGGCCGCCTGCGCGATGGAGGAAGATAGACATACTACCTGGATGCCTTCTTACGGGGCAGAGGTGAGGGGAGGCACTGCGTATTCCATGGCGATAATAAGCGATTACACAATAGCCTCCCCTGTTGTATCGTCGCCGTCTGCCGCGATAGTCATGAATGAACCGTCCTTCAGGAAATTCAGAGGCAGGATTAAAAAGGGCGGGTTTTTATTTATTAATTCTTCCATTGTCAGGAGCGCGCCGGCGATAAAGGATGTAAAAATGATAAAACTCCCATTTACGGATATCGCCGTGGGGCTTGGCAACGTAAAGGTGGCAAACATGGTGGCGCTGGGCGCCTGTATAAAGAAGACAAACATTGTTTCGGTAAAGACCGCGCTCAAAGTCCTGCGGGAGCTCATGAAGGACAAGAAACTATTGGTCTTAAATAAACTAGCTATATTGAAAGGCGCAAGCTTAGTAAAATGACTAAAGTACGCGTAAGATTTGCTCCGAGTCCGACGGGATACCTGCATATAGGAAGCGGGCGCACCGCCCTTTTTAACTGGTTGTACGCCAGGCATACCGGCGGGGAATTTGTCCTGCGCATAGAGGATACCGACAGGGCCCGCTCAAAAGAAGAATTTTTAGAGGAGATACTCGGTTCGTTAAAGTGGCTGGGCATGGACTGGGACGGGGAGGTATATTTCCAGTCTAAGAGGATGGATTTATATAATAAATACGCAAAGAGGCTGCTGGACGGCGGTTTCGCATACGAAAGCGAAGGCGCGGTGCATTTCAGGATGCCGCAGGAGAAATTGAAGGTTCGGGACCTCATCCACGGCGACATAGAATTTGACACCTCTCTTATCAAGGACCAGGTCCTGATAAAATCGGACGGCACACCCACATACAATTTCGCGGTCGTTGTAGACGATGCAGACATGAAAATGACGCATATCATCCGCGGAGACGACCACATCTCCAATACGCCGAAGCAGGTTGTAATATAACGCGCTTGGCGCTGCCCTGCCGGTGTTTTGCCATATTCCGCTTATACTCGGCGTTGACCGCTCCCGCCTTTCCAAGAGGCACGGGGCGACAAGCATAAGGGACTACAAGGAAGAGGGTTTTTTGCCGGAGGCGCTGGTGAATTATCTATGTCTCTTGGGCTGGTCGCCGGGAACCGACAAAGAGATCATGTCGACAGAAGAGGTCATAAAGGCATTTTCGCTTGAGAATATAAACAAAACCGCAGCCGTGTTTGATATTAATAAGCTTCAGTGGATGAATGGCGAATATATAAGGGCGATGGATGACGCCAAGCTGACCGATTTAATCATAGATGCGCTTAAAAAAGAAAACCTGCTAAAAGAGGAATTTGATAGAAATTGGATAGGGAATATTGTAAAATTATTCAAAGAACGCCTCAAAACTGTGTATGATTTTATAGACGCGGCCGATTATTTCTTTAAAGAGACAATAGAATACGACCCCGACGGCATAAAAAAGTTATTTAACAAGGATACGAAGCCGG
>CAYQVM010000110.1:0-2720 GCA_964421145.1 uncultured Planctomycetia bacterium | reverse complement strand
CGGTAGGTCATGCGCCGATCCGTCTGATCCGGGCGCCCGCCGGCGCCAGCCTCGCCTCCAAACGCTCGTAGCCCCGGTCGATATGGTAGACGCGCTCGATGGTCGACTTCCCCTTGGCGGCCAGAGCCGCCACGACCAGCGCCGCCCCGCCCCTGATATCCGACGCCATGACCGGCGCGCCGCTCAGCCTTTTCACGCCTTTTACAATCGCGCTTGAGCCCTCCAGGTGGATTTGCGCGCCCATCCTGTTCAGCTCGCCGATATGCATGAACCTTTCGGGATAAATCTTTTCGGTGATAACGCTTATGCCCTTTGTCAATGTCATAAGCGCCATCATCTGCGCCTGCATATCCGTGGGAAACCCGGGATACGGAAGCGTTGTAACGTCCACCGGCGAAATCGCCTTCTTTCTCCTTACGCGGACGTGGCCCTTTGTGTGCGTTATCGAAACGCCCGCATCTGTCAATTTATCCACCAGCGCCCTCACGTGGTCCAGGCGCGCTCTTTTGATGGTAATATCACCGTTAGTAATCGCAGCTGCTATCAGATATGTGCCCGTCTCGATCCTGTCCGGGATCACCGAATGCTCCGCGCCGCCCAACCGCTTTACGCCTGTTATTTCTATCCTGGGCGTTCCGTAACCGGTAATTTTAGCGCCCATCTTGTTCAGGAATTCCGCCAGGTCCTGCACCTCTGGCTCGCAGGCGGCGCTTTCAATCACTGTCCTGCCGTTTGCCAAAACAGCGGCCATCATGATGTTTTCCGTTGCCAGGACGCTTGACCCGAAGTGCCCGCCAAGATATACATTGGCCCCGCGCAATTTCTTCTTGGCATTCGCGACAATATAGCCCTTCCTGATTTTCAGTTCCACGCCCAGGGCGCCAAGGCCCTTGAGGTGCAGGTCTATCGGCCTGGGGCCTATGATGCATCCTCCGGGAAAAGAGACCTCTGCCTGCCGCATCTTCCCAATAAGCGGTCCCAGAACGCATACCGAGGCGCGCATCGTGCTGACCAGTTTGTACGGCGCCAGGCACCTGCGTTCAGCCGTAGGCTCTACAACAATCGCGCCGTCTTCAAGATTTGCCCTCATGCCCAGCGCCTTAAGAAGCTTAAGCATTGTAGAAATGTCCCTTAGCGCGGGAGCATTTTTTATAACACACCTATCTTCGGCCAGCAGTGTTGCCGCCAGTATCGGCAGACAGGCGTTCTTCGCCCCGCTTATCTCAACGGTCCCCTTAAGCCTCCTGCCGCCTTCTATGATTAATTTGTCCATCCGCTGATTGCCACTCTCTCAATACCACTATAATCTTCTATGAATAATATATTTTTATAATAATATTTCTCAAAAAGCGACTTTATGTGCTCGGCCTGCCTGAAACCAATCTCCAGACAAAGACAGCCGCCGTCCGATAAAAATTCGCCTGCCTCTTTTATGATCCGACGGTAAAAATCCAGGCCGTCTATGCCGCCGTCCAGCGCTTCTCTCGGCTCAAAGCCTATCTCTCTTTGCAACTCTTCAAACTGCGGCCTTGCCACATACGGCGGATTTGAAATAATCATATCAAATTTATACCCCTCAAGCCCCTCAAATAAATCGCTTAATATAAACTTGATTTTATCCTGCGCGCGGTTTAGCACCGCATTTTCTCTAGCGATACAAAGAGCGGCCTCCGAGACATCAGAAGCTTTTATTTTACAGTCCCTTAGAAACTTTGTCAAGGAGATTGCTATATTTCCGCTTCCGGTACCTAGATCGAGGATACGCGGGCAGCTGACAGCTGATAGCTGACAGCTGATAGCCTCTATTGCTTTTTCTACCAGCAATTCGGTCTCCGGCCGCGGGATTAATACATCGGGCGTCACAATAAACTCAAGCCCCATAAACTGGGCCTTGCCAAGTATATACTGCAGAGGCTCTCCACCAGCACGTCTATTTACCAAGGAGCTAAATCTATCAACGATCTCTTGCCCTATCTGGCTCTCATAAATATACAATTCCGCCCTCTTGACCCCCAAGAAATTAGCCAGCAAGATTTCTGCATCAAGTCTGCTGATTTGAAGGCAAGAGTTAAGTATTTGGGTTACGGCCTGAGCAGGACGTAAAAAATCGCGAGCGGGCATGGTGTCCGAGTCCCGACGAAGTCGGGACGAGGACGAGCGAGCGATTTTTTCCGAGCGAAGCACAGCCTCGCTGGGGCTGTGCGAGCGGTCCTGCGATGGCCTAACCCAAATACTATTACTTAACACCTAGCCTCAACTTTTTTTCCTGCGCCTTCAAGGCCTCTATCAGCGGCTCGATCTCGCCTTCCAACACATTCTCAAGCCCGTGCATCGTAAAACCTATCCTGTGGTCCGTAACCCGCCTGTCGGGAAAATTATAAGTCCGTATCTTCTCGCTCCTGTCGCCCGAGCCGACCTGCTGCTTTCTGTCCTTTGAAATCTTTTTTTCCTGCTCGGTCCTGACTATATCGTAGATCCTCGCCCTTAACACCCTGAGCGCCTTCTCCTTATTTTTATACTGGGACCGCTCATCCTGGCAGGAGACAACAACGCCTGTCGGGATATGCGTTATCCTCACGGCTGACTCTGTCTTGTTCACGTGCTGCCCGCCGGCGCCGCCTGCCCTGAACACGTCAATCTTCAGGTCTTCCGGTTTTATCTGTATATCCACATCCTCCGCCTCTGGGAACACAGCAACCGTTACCGCCGAGGTGTGTATC
>CAYQVM010000109.1:0-2722 GCA_964421145.1 uncultured Planctomycetia bacterium | reverse complement strand
AGCCTCCCTTGTTTTGCTACTCTGAGGCGAGGGGCTACAACTTATTCCAAATTCAACTAGTCTCTTCTTGTTCTCCCTGCTGAAATCCTTTATCTCCGCTTCTCTTTTTAACGCCTCACTTTTTGTTGAGAATTGTTCTTTATATACCAATTTTACCGGCCTTCTTGAGCGGATGTACTTTGACCCGCTGCCATCATTGTGACTGGCTATCCTTTTCTGAAGGCCGTTGGTTATTCCTGTATATAAAGAGCCGTCGTTACATCGTACTATGTAGACGTGCCACATGGTATTTGGTCCCTCGCCACATATTATGCGGTCTCAGTGGTGGCTCGGGATCAATTTTTGCTTCGCAAAAATTGGGCAGGGGAGGATTCGAACCTCCGTAGACCGAAGTCGCCAGGTTTACAGCCTGGTGCGATTGGCCGCTCCGCCACCTGCCCGAAAAACTCGCTCTATCAATGAACCATTTTTTCACAGCCGGGAAGAGGGCTCGAACCTCCAACCTGATGCTTACAAAGCACCTGCTCTACCATTGAGCTATCCCGGCGTGTTTCTGCTCAATTTTTTTAAAACCTCGGGTATCTTTTTTAAAACATCTGTCGCTATTAGGCTTAACTGCCCTTTTTCTTTTGCGGCTATATCGCCCGCGAGGCCGTGGACATGTACCCCGAACCGCGCCGCATCAAATGCCGTCAACCCCTGCGCGAGGAAACTGGCAATCATGCCCGTTAACACATCGCCTACACCGCCCGATGCCATGCCCGGGTTGCCTGTCCTGTTAATATAAATTTTTCCGTCTGGTGAGGCCACTACAGTACGGTGGCCCTTTAAAACCAGAACGACATTATACTTTTTCGCTAACCCTTTTGCAACCTTTTTTCTGTTTGCCTGCACATAATCGCGGGTTTTACCTATCAATCTTGCCATCTCGCCCGGATGCGGAGTCATAATAGTTGTCAGTTGCTGGTTCCTAGTTGTTAGTAAAAGATCCAAATGACCGACAAGTGCATTAAGCCCGTCGGCGTCTATCACCATCGGTTTATTAATCTTAGAGATAACTTTTCGCACGAGCGCCTGTGTTTCTTTGTTCTGAGAAAGACCGGGGCCTACGGTCAAAACATCTATCTTCCCGCAAAATTTTTTTATTTCGGCGAAGGCTTTTAAGCTTAACGACTGCTCTTTCGTTTCCGCAAGCGGCCTTGTCATTACTTCAACGAGCTTGCGCGCCATTATGGGGTTTAAACTTTTGGGGATCCCCAGCGTTACAAGGCCGCTTCCGCTCAGTATTGCCGCCTGACTCGTAAGATACGCGGCGCCTGTCAGGCCGACAGAGCCGGCCAGCGCGAAGACATGGCCGTAATCGCCCTTATGTGTATCGGGCTTTCTTTTAAGCAGAGACCAATATCGCATTAGCCACCGCATAGTTCTTCGTATGGGAAAGGCTCACTATGATTTCGCAGGCGCCCATTTTATTCAGCGTCTTTTTGGCCTCCCCTGTCAATTTTACAAAGGGCTTTCCGTCTTTATTGTTGATGATTTCTATATTCTTCCACTCCATACTGTTGATGCTCGCGTCTCCGAAGGCCTTCAAAACCGCCTCTTTTGCCGCGAACCTGGCGGCCAGATGCTGATAGGAAAACTTTTTGCCGTTGGCATATTTAAGCTCATTGTTCGTAAATACGCGCGTCAAAAACTTATCCTTCCACTTGTTTGCCGCTTTTTTTACTCTGTCGATCTCAACAATATCAACGCCCGTCCCGAGAATCATCTGATTAGGTCCTTCATCTCTTTAACGGCCCTGCCAAGCCCGACCATAACCGCCCTTGAAATAATGGAGTGGCCGATATTCAGCTCCTCAATGCCGTTGATACGAGCGACCGCGGCCGTATTCTGATAATTAAGCCCGTGCCCCGCGTTCACGACCAGGCCGAGCTCCAGGCCGAACTTGACCGCCCTTTTCAGCCTCCCAAGTTCCTTCTTTGCCGTTTCTTCGTCTTTCGCATCCGCGTAATTTCCGGTATGCAGCTCTATTATATTTACGCCTGCCTTTTTTGAGGCCTCTATCTGTGAATCTTCCGGGTCGATAAATAAACTCACGTCTATCCCCTTTTCCTTCAGGCTGTCAACGACGCCGTTAATTTGCTTCAAGTTGCCCGCGACATCCAGCCCGCCCTCTGTGGTAAGCTCCTGCCGTTTCTCCGGGACCAGTGTTGCCTGGTGAGGCCTGATCCTTCTTGCTATGCCTATAATCTCCCTATGGATGGACATCTCAAGGTTAAAACGCGTGGATACGGACTTCCTTAATATTATCACGTCCCTGTCCTGGATATGGCGGCGGTCCTCCCTCAGGTGCGCGACTATTGAATCACACCCTGCCATTTCGCAGATAGCCGCCGCTATAACAGGGTCCGGCTCAATGGTCCTGCGCGCTTGTCTCACAGTAGCCACATGATCAACATTTACGCCCAATTTCGGCATTAATTATTCACCCCTTTGCGATAAAACAGCATTTTCTCAAAAAACGCCTTCTCTTCAGGCGAGCCCTTGTTTAACTCGCCTACGACATAAAGCCAGACGATAAGCGCCAAAAAAAGCGCTAGTAACTTGAGCCAAAAATTTGCTACGATAAGCTGTCTCACCCCGTTAGACCTCCAAATCCCGTTATCTTACCTACAACATATATATCCAATAAACCGTATATTTTCATAAATACAGAATATCT
>CAYQVM010000108.1:0-2726 GCA_964421145.1 uncultured Planctomycetia bacterium | reverse complement strand
AATACTTAACCGAGAATGCGAGAAAATCAAAAATGCGTAGTTCGGCAAGCTCACTGACCTGCCCCCTTTAAACTGTACCAATATTATCTCCGCAAACCCATCCCGTAGAAAATGCTGCCTGCATATTATAACCCCCTGTCCTGGCGTCTATATCTATTACCTCGCCCGCAAAAAAAAGCCCTTTTATAAGCTTTGACTCCATGGTTTTAGGGTTTATCTCTTTCGTATTCACCCCGCCTCTGGTAACCATACCGTCTTTTATCGGCATCACACCATCAACGTCTAGTCTTAGGTCAGATAAGCCTTCGATAAGTCTCTTTCGTTCTCCGGAGGTGATTTGATTGGCGGTTTTATTTTCGTTTATATGGCAGTATTCAAGAAATTTTTCTATAACGCCCCTGGGCAGTATCTTATTAAATATATTTTTTACGGTTTTCCCTGGATTTGCTTTAAATTCAACCAGTAACCTGGCGTCCAGTCTTTGGTGGTCCAGGTCAGGCATAAAATTAATAGATATAGCTACCTTATCGGTGAATTGTAAGGCGTCATAGACAGATGCGCTTATATCAAGGACGCTGGGGCCGGATAGACCAAAATGCGTGAATATCATATCGCCGCATCTTTTATCTATTCTTTTATCGCCGGCCAGGAGAGTTAAGCGCACGTTCCTGAGCGATAGGCCCTGCCACTCTCTTATAAATTTTCCTTTTATGAGGATAGGAGAGAGGGCCGGTTTTAATGGCACTATCGTATGGCCAAGCTTTTCGGCTATCCTGTATCCGTCGCCTGTTGAGCCTGTTTCAGGGTAAGAGAGGCCGCCGGTGGCGATAGCGATGTGCGGTGCTGAAAAATGCTTAGGCGAAAAGGTAAGAACGCCTTTTATTTTTTTATCTTTTATAATGATTTCGCGCACCCGTTCGCCCGACAGGACTTTAATATTTTTGTTTTTTAACTTTGATTTTAAGACATTTAAAATATCGCTGGCTCTATCGCTTTCCGGGAATACGCGGTTATCCTGTTCGGTCTTAAGTTTAAGGCCGGCATCTTCAAAAAAAGACATAAGGTCAATATTAAAGAATCTGGCGAAGGCGCTTCTCAGGAAATCGCGCGATTCAGAGAATTTTTCGATGAAATTTCCGATATCGCAGGAATTGGTAAGGTTGCATCGGCCGTTTCCCGACATTAGAAGTTTTTTCCCGGGGGTGTTATGGCGTTCAACCAGGAGGACCTTTCTGTTCCTTTCCGCAGCGCGGATGGCGGCCATCATGCCCGCCGGCCCAGCCCCGATTATAATGGCATCGAATCGTTCCATTTATCTTAATCCCATTTTTTCTTAAGGCATCGGTCTTTTTCTTTGAACAGGCAAAAAATTGCTAGGCGTCGCGACCCGGCAGTTGTTTTCTAGGATTACGGCGGAAGCCACGATAGGGAGGCCGGGAGTGATGAGGAGGATGAGTCGGTTGAGATGTATTGGAGGTGAAGGAAAAATTTTCTGTCGGGATGGTGGGATGCTTGGACAACGGGATTGATGTCCTGATGATTTTTTCGATGTTTCGCACATCTATTCTTTGTTCGGGGGTGGCGAAGGAGATGGCGTGCCCTTCCAGCCCGGCTCTTCCGGTGCGGCCTATCCGGTGGACATAATTCTCCGGATTATCCGGCAGGTCGTAATTTATAACAAGCTCGATACCGGTTACGTCAATGCCTCGTGCCGCGATGTCGGTGGCGACAAGGATTCGGTATCTCCCGGACTTGAAGCCGCTCAACGCTTCCTTCCGTTGTTCTAAACTCCGGTCTGCGTGGATATCAGCCGCGGCGTGTCCTTTCGTTTTTAAAAGGTGCGCTATTTTCCGTGCCCCTATTTTTGTCCGTATGAAGAGAAGCACAGAGCCGGTGTATTGTTTAAGTAATTCGTTGAGGAGTTTTCCTTTCATGTCCTTCTTTACGATGAATAACTCCTGGGAAACAAGCTCGGCGGCTGTCCCGGAAGGCGCTATCTCGGTGCGTACCGGCAGATGCATATGGTGGGAGGCGATATTTATTATACTGGCCGGGATGGTCGCTGAGAAGAGCATGGTCTGGCGTTGTCTCGGGATGAGTTTGAGAATGAGCTCTACCTGCGGGGTGAAACCCATATCCAGCATGCGGTCGGCTTCATCGAGGACGAGGATAATCACATCGTCGAGACGTAGGTGATGCTGATGGATATGGTCAATGAGACGGCCGGGGGTGGCCACGATAATCCGGGGGTTATTCTTAAGGGCGATGGTTTGCGGTTGTATGGATTCCCCTCCTATGAGCACGGCTGTTCTCATTTTAAATGTCGGGGTGAGTTCTATAAGGGCCTCGTTGACTTGAAGCGCCAGCTCGCGCGTAGGAACGAGCACCAGGCCCCGGCCTCTCTTCTGGGCGAGTTGCTGAAGCATCGGAATGCCGAAAGCAAGGGTCTTACCGGTGCCGGTCTGGGCGATGCCGATAATATCCTTACCTTCTATGGCTACGGGAATGGCTTTATGCTGGATCGGGGTCGGCACGTTGAATTTTAGCCTAGCGAGCACTTCGAGAAGTCCCGGCGCTATGCCGAGCCCGTAAAAGCTATTTTGTATTGAAGGCATATTATATATTATACCTGACCTGCCCCCTTTAAACTGAGACTGTTGAAAAATGCAACAGTCTCATCCTGAACGAAGTGAAGGATCTCATAGACAATCGGAGTAGATCCCTCG
>CAYQVM010000107.1:0-2772 GCA_964421145.1 uncultured Planctomycetia bacterium | reverse complement strand
AGGATGCGTTTAAGAAAGCGGTCCAGCGGGTAGAGGCCGCTTCCGGCCCAGCCGAAGAGGACAATTTGTCCGAAAAGTCAGGCCTTGATGTAGCGCAGGATATAAGCGCCGATTCAATAGGCAAGGCAGAGGACGCGCCCATAATAAAATTGGTCGACCTGCTCATAATGGAAGCGGTGAAGTCAAAGACAAGCGATATCCACATAGAGAGATTTGAAAACAAGGTCTCGATAAGATACAGAATCGACGGCGTTCTTTATGAGGTACCGCCGCCCGCCATACAATTTTATCCTCCGCTTGTCTCAAGAATAAAAATATTATCCAAGATGGACATTGCCGAGAAGCGCCTGCCCCAGGACGGCGGTTTTATGGTAAAAACAAAAGATAAAACAATAGATCTGAGAATATCCACCATGCCGACTATTTATGGTGAAAAGGTTGTTATCAGGATATTGGATAAGACACAGATGGCGGTGGGCCTGGATAACCTCGGATTTGAACCTGATTCATTGGAAAAATTCAGAAGGGCGATCAAGAAGCCTTACGGGCTCATACTGATTACGGGCCCGACAGGCAGCGGCAAGACCACCACACTTTATGCCGGTTTAAATGAACTGCGGAGCCCCCAGAAAAATATTGTTACATTGGAAGATCCGGTTGAATACAGGATTGATGGAGTAAACCAGGTCCTCATCAGGCCGCAGATAGGGCTTACATTTGCCAGCGGCGTCAGGACATTCCTGCGCCAGGATCCGGATATCATGATGGTGGGAGAAATCAGGGATTATGAAACGGCTGAGGCATGCGTAAGGGCGGCATTGGCCGGCAGGCTCGTCTTTTCCACTCTCCACACCAATAACACCGCTATAGCCGCGACAAGGCTGATAGAGCTTGGCCTTGAGCCGTTCTTGATAACTTCCGCTCTGATTATGATAGAGGCGCAGCGCCTTGTAAGGAAGCTGTGCCCCTCGTGCAGGAAACCGTATGAACCGGATGCCCAGCTTCAGAAAAAATACGGATTGACCAAAGGGCCCATCTATAAGGCGGCGGGGTGCGACAAGTGCCGCCAGATAGGATATACCGGCAGGGTGGGCATTTATGAAATAATGGTCATGACCGAAGAAATCAGGCAGATTATTTTAAAGAAGTCCGCCGCGGATGAAATCAGAGACACCTCCGTAAAGCAGGGCATGAAGACGCTGCTTGACAGCGGCCTTGAGAAGGTCAAGAGCGGCCTTACAAGCATGGAAGAAGTGCTAAGCATTGTGTTTACAGAATAATGCCTTTATTAACATACGCTGTACGCGATCAGAAAGGGAATTTAGTACGCGGCGACTCGGAGGCGAGGACAAAGGAAGAACTTGTGCGTTCGCTGCAGGCCAGAGGCCTCCTAGTTATTTCCGTGGAAGAGGCAAAGGCACCCAGGGCGCCTAAGAAAAAACCGAAGAAGCTGCATAAAAAGGCAAGGATAGATGACCTTATAATCTTCGCAAGGCAGCTGTCGGTCCTGCTTGAAGCCGGGGTGCCGATATTGAGGGCGATGCAGGTCCTTACCGAACAGGTGAGCAGCAAGGTTCTGAGGGATGCCTGCAAGAAGATAGATGAGGATTTAAAGGCAGGTTCTTCTCTAAAGGATGCGATCGCCAAATATCCGAGAATATTTTCTCAAATGTGGGTGGACCTCGTTGAAACCGGAGAAGCGACAGGTCAGTTGGCGTTTGTTCTAAAGAAATTGGCCGATTACTTAGATGAGATATGGAGTTTACAGAAAAAAGTAACAGCGGCGCTTATCTATCCCGCTATATTAATACTTGTGGCCTTGGCCGCCATTTTTATTTTTATGTATAAGGTCATCCCGGTTTTTGCCGGTATTTATAAAGGCATAGGCAAATTGCCCGCCTTAACACAGATGGTTATTGATATAAGTGACGGGATTACTAAGCATTTCTTTAAGATAGTTATCGGCGTATCGGCGGCAATATTTATTCTTAGGAAATATGCGAAGACAAAAAAGGGTAAACGGCAATTCGATGCGCTCAAACTGCGGATGCCGGTTGCAGGGCCTCTGTTTCTCAGTATCGCTATTGAGCGTTTTGCAACCTCTTTAGCCATGATGTTAAAAGGCGGCGTATCTATTATACATGCCCTTGAGATAGCCGTGAAATCGGCCGGCAACGTTCTTATTGAGGAGGCGCTTGAAAGGGTGAGGTTGAGTGTCCTGCAGGGCAAATCCATCTCCGCGCCCATGATGGATTCGGGGTATTTTCCGCCCATGGTTACGCAGATGATTGCCGTCGGAGAAGAATCGGGCCGCCTGGCGCAGCTTCTGGAAGAGGTGTCCAAGTTTTATGTTGATGATATAGGCAACAAGGTTACCAAACTCGTTTCTCTGCTTGAGCCGGCCATACTTGTTGTAATGGGTGGCGTTATAGGCGTTCTTGTCGCGGCCATGTATCTGCCTATATTTTCAATGGGCTCAGCAGTTGCCGGTAAATAAAAAGCAGTTATTGACAAAATAATAATATAGTGTAATATTATAGTAATTAATCCGAGAGGAGGTGAAAGGGATGATATATAGAAAAGGTTTTACGCTTATTGAACTGCTTATCGTACTGATCATTATCGGCGTTCTTGCGACTTTGGCTATTCCACAATATACAAACTATGTAGAGAAGGCAAGAGCGGCAGAGGCCCTGACCATGATTTCAGCGATTAAGGCGGCAGAGGCCTCCTATAAACTGACTACGGGTTCCTATGCAACCGCTATTGCAA
>CAYQVM010000106.1:0-2851 GCA_964421145.1 uncultured Planctomycetia bacterium | reverse complement strand
ATCCACTTCTGCGTAGGGCGTGTAATCAATAAAGTTCAATATATGCTCCCTGTTTATAGTAACCTGTTTGTTTGCCGCGTATCCCGTGAGCCCCACATACGAGCGAAACTCCGGCTCTATGCGCTCATAGCTGTTATATACCTTGATCGTCTTGGTCTTGAAATCGGATACCCAATATGTTGCCCAGCCTCTTATGCTTTTAACGTCCTCTTCTATGCTGTCATCATTATAGCTAAAGGCGGTTTCGTTAAAAAATGTCCAGACGCCAGGTATGATCCTGAATACCTGGTCTATACCGAAAAGGCCGTTTGCCTTTCCCTTGTTGTTTGCATCGATTTTTTTGACCCTTGTGTCATTGTCCCATATATATGCGAAGGTCATGTTAAGTTCCCACCACGTCCAGATATCCATTTCGTTGCGCAGGGCAATAATATCCCTGGGGTATATGTACTCATCCTCTGTCAGCCAGAAGTAGGGCACCTTTCCGTAAAGGAAAGTCATCTTATCCTTTACGTCGCCGAACATGCTTTCATACAGGTTCATGTTGATATTGACGCCGCGGTAATTAACGCCGTTAAGTACATAACGGCTAAGATATGATGATGTGTCGCCCAGTATAAAACGCAGCTTGTCATTCTGCATCCACCAGGTGGCGTTTACAAACCGGGTATCCTCGCGTCTGTAATTCTTGTTGTAATAATTAATATTCGCCGTGGCGGTGTATTTAAAATCATTTAAACTTCCTTCCATCCGGAGGCCTTCCGCCACGAAGTAGTTTCTCAGGTCATTGCCTTTTTGGTTTACCTTGGCCGTTGACAGGAAGGTATTCGTGGTGAATTTTTCATTTCCGTCGGTGTTCCCGAACTCCGCCTTGCTGTAATTGCCTCCGAGCTGGGCCTGCTCGACAGAGACGATGCCTTTTATCTCTTCCTCCAGCTGCCTTTTCGTTTTCTGGCGGGCGTCAAAGGTGGAATCTATCCTGCCTATGTAGGCCCTGGCGAGCTGGCTGTTAGGGTTTTCGATCACGATTTCTTTAAGGCCTCCCTTTGCCTCGGCGAACCTGCGCTGGTTGTATAAATGGAGGGCCCTTGCTATGGCGAATTCGTCTGACCCAACGATCTGCCGCACCTTTACACGGATAGGGGCCAGCTCTGTCGGCTGCTGGGCGCTGTCTATCCTTGCGATAGTTTCATTTATAACGCTGTCCCTTGCTGCAGGCGCGGCGTAAAGAAGGCTTGCGTGAATATTCAGAAAATAGAAGATAGAAAATAGAAGATAGATATGTTTTTTCATATCAGATTATGGCGAATATATTTCAATAATCAAATCTGTCCAATATTTTCCCTCAACCGCTGTTGGAGATGTCTCATACGCGACAAATATCTGAAACGGCGACGCGAGAGTGAAATCGCCGGTCGGATTTGAGTCACTGACATAGTGAGTACTGTATGGGTCCTGGCCAATTAATCTGCGCCAGGTCATAGTGTCTGCGCTCATATCTATATAATCCGGTATCCATTGCCAGGCAACCCTTGACCAATCCCTTTTCCCATTATCTAAAAGCGGACCTTTCCAATAATAATCTTCCTTAACAGGGGGTGGCCCTAAAAGATTTGTATCCCAGCCCTCCTCAACATCTGGTCCGAAGTTTAAACACCAGACCTTTAAAGGGATGGTGTATCTCCCGTCGGAAGAAATCAACCCGGCAGGGCTTCCCATTGCAGAGGCAGAACCGCGTTCCTGGGTTGCGACTCTTCCTGAATAAATCCCGCCATCTACGCCTTTATATCTTTTGTGGTTGTCCGTGTAGATTCTCATGTACCATGGCTGGTCCTTCCTGATCTGAGAGCTTCTTTCGTAAAAGTCCCAGCTTATTTCTACAGGGGCAGGATGCATGAATCTCCCGTATTGAAGCGCGCCCAGGTCCAGCACCTTTGGAAAAGCCGCTACAGAGTCGGTAGTTTGCCCGACGTGGACCGGTTCTGACCCAGATACGCGATGTACCTCTGTGCTGACTGAGTTGTATAGAAGAATTGTTACGGTGTAGAGCCCTGCGGTTGCCGTCCAATCCACTGGCGCTACACCCAGACCTCCAGGAACCGGCGCTGCCTGGCCAGTTGTCAATACCATAGTGGCACCAGCACCGATGGTGCCGTCTCCAGAGGTAGGATAAGGGGAAACTTCTTGGCCGGTCGAATGGTTCGTAAGCGCCACCTGTATATAATAATCATCTAGAACGCTTCCCGTATTTTTCACAGTGGCGGAGAATCTTACCGTTTCGCCAGGAGAGAAATGCGTAGAATAACTATAGTTGGTTATTTTACCCGTCTGGGCAGCAAAAGAAATCGAGGGGAGACAGGAAAATACGCATAAAAAGAAGCAGAATACGCTAAAAATTTTTATTAATTTCATACAATCACTATCCCTTATCTTAAGAGTAGTTAACGCTGAAAGCCCTATAACATAATCTTAATATAAAGTATAGCGATTAGAATATAAAAAGTCAAGGGCAGCAATGTTATTCAAATAGTATTGGAACCGAAAATGAGATTTCGGATTTATATATAGAGGGGGGAATTTTCGGGAATGGCGCTACTGCATAAATTGAGTCTACGACTTCTCCCCTGAGCGAATCGCTTAAGGTTGTGTTTTCATCAGCTACGCGAAGCGCCAGGATTCGCCCCTCGGGAGATAGCGTGAGATTTACGCGCGCGTTTCCTTTTTCAGCGGTCTTAATCTCGGAAACGGCCAGGGCAATATCGCGCCGCACGTTTTCATAATAATCGTAGGAAGTAGTCGGCGCCATTTTTGTCGCGGATTTTACTTCCGTCTTGATTGGCGTCAGCGGTTT
>CAYQVM010000105.1:2395-2937 GCA_964421145.1 uncultured Planctomycetia bacterium | reverse complement strand
GGAACAAGCGTAAGGGCAACGAACAAAGACGCAAAAAGAGAAAATGTTACCGTCAGGGCTAAACCGCTGTACAATATCCTTATATCCTTGCTTACATATATAATGGGCAGAAATACTACGACGTTCGTAATTGTAGAGGCGACTACAGCAAGAAGCATTTCCTCCGTTCCCAAAACAGCGGCTTTTTCATGCGGGTATTTTTTTCTTTTATTAAATATATTTTCCAAAACAACTATGGAGTTGTCTACAAGCATTCCTATACCTAAGGCAAGTCCGCCCAAAGTCATAACGTTCAAATTTATTTTTGAAAAATACATAAGCGAAAACGTCGCGATAACTGAGATGGGAATGGACAGGGAAATTGTGCAGATGCCTATCATGTCCTGAAGAAAAGCAAACAGCGTCAAAACTGCCAGAAAAGCGCCCTGCAAGAGCGCGTCCTTGACCGTATTGATGGCTTTTTTTATGGAATCGGCCTGGTTATATGTGGCGATGATGTCCACCTTTTTATCCAGCAGAGGTTTTATAACATTGATCTCCTT
>CAYQVM010000105.1:1222-2385 GCA_964421145.1 uncultured Planctomycetia bacterium | reverse complement strand
CCGCCTCTGATACCTTAACGGTATTTGCCGTTGTTTCCTTTTGTATATAGAGGGACACTACCGGGCGCGCATTTACTCTGGCGTGCGTGCGCGCCTCAAGATAGTAATCGCGCACTTCGGCTACGTCCGCCAGCCGAATAATCGAACCCGCGGGCGTCGTAGAAACGCCTATATTCTTTATAGCGTCAACGGACTCGTATTCTCCGATAATCCTTATCAGATATTTATTCTCTTTTTTTTCTACGTCCCCGCCCAACAGATTGAGATTGTTGAGGTTTATCATATCCACGGCTTTGCCTATCGGGATATTGTAGGCAGACAGCCGGTCCTGTTTGAATTCAACCAGAATCTTGCGCTCCCTGCCTCCGGCGACATCCACGTTGGCAACGCCTTCCACGCGCTGCAGGCGCGGCTTTATCAGGTCATCAACGGTCCTTCTTAAAATCTCGGGCGTATACCCTTCTCCCGCAACGGCCAATATCAAAATAGGAACGTCTGACTGTTCAAATTTTGCGATTACGGGCTTTTCTATCTGCTTGGGGAGTTTGTCTTTTATCCTGGAAAATTTCTCCCTCACCTCAAGCGCGACAAAGTCCATATTTGTTCCCGGCTCAAAACCCAATACAACGCGCGAGTGGCCCTCTTCCGAAATGGACACGATGTCGCGAAGATGGCTCACTGTGCCTACGGCTTCTTCAACCGGTTTGGTTACAAGTTCTTCAACTTCCACCGGCGGTATTCCGCCGCGTATATCTATCCAGATGGTGACGTTTCCAAAGCTGAAATTAGGCAAAAGTTCCACCGGGAGTCTGGTCAAGGCAATAACGCCGATTAGGATTATTGCCAGGTAGAGCATCAAAATCGCTATTGGCCTTTGTACTGATAAGCGCGCTAAACTCATATGCCTCGGCACTCCATTTCTCGGGCTTTGTGCTTTGAGCCCTCGGCCCCAAGCCCATAGCCACATTTATTTCTTCAATATATAATACCGTCCAGGCCCAAGCGGACCCCTGGCCTCAAGCAGTCCCTTCGCGATCAATTCCTGCAGGTCCCTTGATGCCGTTGCCGAAGAAACCTTAAATTTTAATGAAAATTCTTTTCGGCTGATGGCGGGATAGGTCTTTAAATATTCTATGACGTCTTTCTGCCTGTAATTCAGTTCC
>CAYQVM010000105.1:0-1197 GCA_964421145.1 uncultured Planctomycetia bacterium | reverse complement strand
GGGAATTTTTGCCTTGGCTTCCTCTGTAGCCGTACGCATTTGCTGCACCATAAGATCTTTAGACGGCGCGGGGACAATCTCCTGCACAGCGGGCAGTTTTGGCTGCGGAATAATTTTGGCAAAAATCAGATACAAGCCGGGTATTACAAATAACGTCAGTATTGTAGAAAATAAGAGCCCGCCTAATATTGTGATAGCCATTGGCTGCTGCAGCTGCGCGCCTTCGCCCATTCCGAGCGCAAGCGGTATCAGCGCAAACACAGTGGTCATTGCGGTCATAAGTATGGGCCTCAGCCTGGCCTGCGCCGCCGTAACGACGGCTTCGTATAATCCCACGCCTTCGCGGCGCAATTGATTGAGAAACTCAATCAATACAATTCCGTTATTAACAACAACGCCGCCCAAAACTATAACGCCAAGTATAACCATTACGCTGAGCGGCGTGTGCGTCACTACAAGCGAGAGCGCCACGCCTATGATTGACAAGGGAATGGTAAACATTATGATAAACGGCTGCCATAAAGATTCAAACTGCGCGGCCATAATCATATAAACCAAAATGACGGACAAGGCAAGCGCAAACCTCAGGCTGTCAAACGACTCTTTCATCTTTTCACTTTCTCCGGCAACCTTGACGGAGTATTCGGGCGGTATATCCAGCATCTTCAATCTTTTGTTTACCTGGCTAACGACATCATTTAGACTCCTCTTGAATATATTAGCCGAGACCACAATCACCCTTTCTTGTTCTTTGCGCTGTATCTGGGTGGGGCCGCGGCCTGTGGCAAAATAGGCGACTTCAAAAAGCGGCACTTCTATCCCAAGCGGCGAATGGACAATGAGACGTCTGACTTTGGAGATATCGTTTCTGTCCTGGGGTCTTAAGCGCACGCGCACATCTATCTCATTGCCCTTCTCCTTAAATTTGGTAGTAACAAAACCTTCAAGCGCCGTCTGCGCGGTAAGGGCTATGTCCGTAACCGAAAGATTATAATTTGCGGCTCTGTCTTTTAATATATGCACCTTTGTTTCGGGCGAGGGAGCGACTACGCTGTCCTTTATGCTGTAAATTCCTTCGACATAATTGAGCGCCTCTTTAACCTCGTCCGCCAAAATCTTTACTTTATTTAAATCCTCGCCTTTTATCTCTATAACGCCGGGCGAGCACGCGCCAAAGGCGGTCTTAAAGACGCTCTC
>CAYQVM010000104.1:2065-2939 GCA_964421145.1 uncultured Planctomycetia bacterium | reverse complement strand
AGGGGCGGGATTCATATGCTTTTCCTTAATGCCGCCCTTATGAACTCCCTGAAAAGCGGATGGGCCCTGTCCGGTTTTGATTTGAATTCCGGGTGAAACTGCACCACAATAAAGTGAGAATGGTTCTTTAGTTCGATTATTTCAACTAGATTTTTGTTCTGATATATTCCTGAGAAGACCATGCCCTTTTTATCTAATACCCTTTTATATTTGTTATTAAATTCATATCTGTGGCGGTGGCGTTCAAGGATTAATGTCTTCTTATATATCTTAAATGCCAGCGTCTGTTTTTTAACCTTGCAAAAATAGCCGCCTAACCTCATCGTGCCGCCCATTGCCTTTATTTTTTTCTGCTCTTCCAATAAACTGATTACAGGGTACAGCGTCTTTTTATTAAATTCCGTTGAGTTTGCATTTTGAAGACCGCAGACATTTCTCGAAAATTCTATTACGGCGCACTGCATCCCAAGACATATGCCGAAGAACGGCAGCTGTCTTGTCCTTGCGAAATTTATCGCTTTAATTTTTCCTTCTATGCCTCGCGTTCCAAATCCGCCTGGAACAAGGATGCCGGAGACATTGTTCAGGAATTTTTCAGGGCCGTATTTTTCTATTTCTTCAGAGTCTATCTTTTTGATCTCGACCTTTGCATCGTTTGCTATCCCACCGTGATTAAGCGCCTCATATATTGACTTGTATGCATCTTGTAGCATAATGTATTTACCGACGACGGCTATCTTGACGCGGTGCCTCGGTTTAATTGCCTTATCTACCACATCCCTTTGCCAATTTTTTAAGTCCAGGGATTTAAAGCTTAGATTAAAATGGTTCAGGATTATCTTGTCCAAAGACTGCTTTTTGAAAATCAGGGGTA
>CAYQVM010000104.1:0-2055 GCA_964421145.1 uncultured Planctomycetia bacterium | reverse complement strand
ATAGACTCCACATCCAGCGCCTCTATGACCGCCTCTTTTCTAACATTGCAGAATAAGGATATCTTTTCCTTGATCCCTTCTGACAGCGGCTTCTCTGTCCGGCATATCAGTATGTCCGGCTGGATCCCTATTTCGCGCAGGGTCCCAACGCTGTGCTGGGTGGGTTTGGTCTTTATCTCGCCCGCAACCCTTATGTAAGGGACAAGCGTAAGATGTATATAAAGCGTATTGTTGTAACCTACATCAAGCCGAAACTGCCTGGCCGCTTCCAAAAACGGTAGACTCTCAATGTCGCCAACAGTACCGCCTATCTCTATTAAGACAATATCTGCTCTTGAGACCTCCGCTACCTTTTTGACCTTCTCCTTTATCTCATTAGTGATATGCGGGATAACCTGTATAGTGCTGCCTAAGTAATCCCCTTTTCTCTCGCGGGAAATTACGGCGTTGTAGACTTGGCCCGTGGTCAGATTGTTGAATTTTGTGATCTTGGAGTTTGTAAATCTTTCGTAATGGCCAAGATCCAGGTCTGTTTCCGCCCCGTCCTCGGTTACATATACCTCGCCGTGCTGATACGGATTCATCGTGCCTGGGTCCACATTGATATAAGGGTCGCACTTCATAAGGGTAACTTTAAGCCCCCTTGACTCCAGAATCTTTCCTATCGAGGCAGAGGCTATGCCTTTGCCCAAACTCGAAATAACCCCACCTGTTATAAATATATATTTTGTCATTGAAGTTTAAATGAGAGAGGCGTCTTTAAGCAGTCGCCTGCATAAAAACGCCTCTGTTTGTTAATATTTCCGCTATGCACTACACAATTATATCACGTTTTTTGATTTGTCAACGGTTTATTTGCCGACTGTATTACGTCGTCGTTTTATTATTCTCGGTTCATAATCATTGAATTCCTCACACTCTAAAACAGGAAATATCCTTATGAAAGCGCAATCTTTATCATTTACGCATGTTTCGCACAACCCTTTCTTTTCCATATTACCCTCCTACCGCTACTTTTAATCTCTTGTTGTTAAAAGTACTTTTGCTCCTGATGGATTCTTTGCCGTTTAATATGGCCTTTGCCTCTTCTCGGTAAGCGTCCATGACATAAGAAACGCCCGATATCCTAGCCGCTTCCTCGGTTAAGCTCATAACATCTTTTCTTGAGATGGTGTTTAGGTTAAAGTTTCTCGAACCAGCCATAAGTTGTTGCAGCCCCACCTTTATCCTCTGCGCAAAGGTGTAAACACCTATGGCGCCAAAAGGGACGTCTTTTATATCCTTGCCGTATTTATCCACCAACTCTTCATAGCAGACAAATATCTCTTCGGGTTTTGTGCCGAACTCGGATATTGTCGGCGGGAGCTTGTTAGTCTTGACCCATTCCTCAATATTCTTTCCAACAAAGGCCGGGATCATAAACGCCCTTCCCATGCAGACCGCCTTTACATATGGCGCACCCATCGCAAGTACCTTAAATATATGGTCTTCCAGTGAAAAGCCGCCCGCAATGGCTATGTCTGGGATTCTCATCTTCTTTTTTGCCAGCTTTTCGCAGAATTCATATGTAAGCGCCTGCAGATAGAAGGTTGGGATCCCCCATTCCTGCATCATCCTCCACGGCGACATGCCTGTCCCGCCGGGAGCGCCGTCAATGGTTAAGAGGTCTCTCTTAGCTATTGAGGAATATTTTATGGCCTGGGCCAACTCCACCATGGAATACGCCCCTGTCTTTAGCGTGATCCTCTTAAACCCTAAATCCCTCAGGCGTTTTATCTCCTTCATAAAACTTTCTTCAGAGACAAAGCCGAGCCGGGAATGCCTTTCAAATTCTTTTATAGCGCCATCTTTAAATGCCTCTTGAGTTGCGTGAACAGTTGGATCCGGCGTGACGATATATCCGCGCCTTTTCAATTCCAGGGCCCTTTCTAAACTATTTACCTTTATCTCGCCGCCTATGCATTTTGCCCCTTGGCCCCATTTTAGTTCAATGGTGTCTAATTTGTGTTTTTTGCGCACATATTCGGCAACGCCTAAACGCGTATCCTCCACGTT
>CAYQVM010000103.1:2146-2942 GCA_964421145.1 uncultured Planctomycetia bacterium | reverse complement strand
TCGACGGCGCTGGATATAACGCATATCAAAAAAATTTCCCCCGATGTCATAATAGTCGATGTGCATTCCGCGAGTAAAGCCCACCTGGAGATATGCCGCGTCCTTAAAGACGATTTCGTGACCGCCTACTTACCCGTCATCACGCTCATAAATAAACGTCAGTTGAGGACACAGCTTTTAAATCTTAAGCAGGGCGTGGACGATTACCTGATAAAGCCGCCCGATCCCCTTGACTTAAGGGTAAGGGTGGAGATGGCGGCGAGGAGATCCCAGTACAGTTTTTATGCCAGCCCGTTAACCGGCCTTCCGGGCGGCAGGATCATAGAAGAAGTGTTAAACGAGAGGGTCAAAAAAGACGCCTCTTTTTCTTTAGGATACCTGGACATAGACAGTTTTAAGTATTTTAACGACGTATACGGGTATCTTAAAGGCGACAGGGCTATCATGCAGACCGCTTACCTGCTGTATACCACTATAAAGAAATTCGGAAACAGCAAAGACTTCATAGGGCATATAGGCGGCGATGATTTCATATTTATCACCTCTCCCGACAAATACAAAGAGATCTGCCACAATTTTATACTTGCGTTCGATAAGGTCACGCCGTTCCTTTATTCTCAGGAAGACAGAAGGCACGGTTTTATCTTAGCCAGGGACAGGGCGCATAAGATGAAAAAAGTGTCCCTGATGAGCGTCTCCCTGGCGGTCGTGAACAGGGATACTTCTTCCGAATTGAGCAATACGGTCCAGATAAACGAAAAACTTGCCGAGATAAAACAGTTCCTTAAGGATATCG
>CAYQVM010000103.1:0-2136 GCA_964421145.1 uncultured Planctomycetia bacterium | reverse complement strand
AGGACAGAAGAAACTGCAAGACCGGGGAATTTTTAGGCCCACAGGTTTACAAGAGGGCGGATCTGATGACCGATTCCTACCGGCCGCTCGGCCAGATCCTGCTTGAAAGAAAGATTATCTCTCCCGAGCATCTGGACGAGGCCCTGAACATCCACTGGAGAAGAGGAGTGCTTTTCGGAGAGATACTCAAGGAGCTCGGTTTTGTCAAGGACGAGGAACTCGCAGACGCGCTGAAGAGCCAGCAAAATTTTAACTTGACAATGAATAGAACGATGGTATAATGTTTTTATATAAAGTAGAGCGGCGATTTGAAAGCGTATTGCTCCGCTAAACAAATGTGCTAAAAAGCTATTAGGTGTTTTGAGTAAACCCGTGCTTTTTAGCGCGGGATTTTTGTTTTATAGGCCTTAGAAGGGAGAATTAAAATGAGTAAGATAGACTCGAGATTAAAAGTTGAGACATTGGCGCTTCACGGGGGACAGGAACCTGACCCAACTACAGGGTCCAGAGCCGTGCCCATATACCAGACGACATCGTACCAGTTTAAGAATACGGAACATGCCGCCAATCTCTTTAGGCTCAAGGAATTCGGCAATATTTACACAAGGCTCATGAACCCCACTACCGATGTCTTTGAGAAGAGGGTAGCGCTTTTAGACGGCGGGGTAGGGGCCTTGGCTGTCGCAAGCGGGCAATCGGCGATAACCTTAGCGCTTCTAAATATCGCCAAGGCAGGCGATGAGATTGTCTCGGCGGACAATCTCTACGGCGGGACGTATAACCTCTTTCATTATACCTTTCCGCGTTTAGGCATTAACGTAAAGTTCGTGAAGTCCGACGATCTGGCTGCCTTTCAGAAGGCGATAACACCTAAGACAAAGGCCGTCTATGCCGAGTCCATAGGTAACCCCAAACTTGATGTCGCGGATCTGGAAGGAATATCCGGATTAGCCCATAAAAACGGGATACCTTTCGTGCTTGATAACACAGTATCGCCGTATCTGTTGCGGCCGATAGATTTCGGGGTAGACATAGTGGTCTATTCGGCTACCAAGTTTATAGGCGGACACGGCACCTCGCTCGGCGGTATCATCGTTGATTCGGGGAAGTTCGACTGGACAAACGGCAAGTTTCCCTTGATATCCGAACCTGACCCAAGTTATCACGGCATCAATTTCGTCGAAGCGCTAACGCCGCTTGGAAATATCGCTTATATCATCAAGGCGCGTGTTACCCTTTTAAGGGATTTGGGACCTGCACTGTCTCCCTTTAACTCGTTTCTCTTCCTGCAGGGCCTGGAGACGTTGCACCTAAGGATGCCGAGGCATTCCGAAAACGCCCTTTCCGTGGCCAAGTATCTGGAAAAGCATCCCAAGGTGGCGTGGGTAAATTATCCGGGCCTTGATTCCAGTCCCGAGAAAGAAAAAGTCAAGAAATACCTGCCTAAAGGCGCGGGCGCCATACTGGGTTTTGGCATAAAAGGCGGACTAGAAGCCGGAAAGAAATTCATCGATTCGCTTCAACTTATATCGCATCTTGCCAATGTAGGCGACGCGAAGACGCTTGCTATTCACCCCGCGACGACGACACATCAGCAGCTTTCGGCCGAAGAACAATTAGCAACCGGTGTCACGCCTGATTTTATAAGATTGTCTATAGGTATCGAGCACATAGATGATATCATCGCGGATATCGAACAGGCACTAACGAGGTAAGTCATGACAATTGATAAAAGCGTCGGATTGGTAAAGCCGGAATATTTCACCTTTGCCGAACCGCCCAAAGAACTGCTCTTGGAGTCAGGACAGAAACTTGGCCCCATTACTCTGGCCTACGAGACATACGGCACGCTTAACAAAGATAAGACCAACGCTATTCTGGTCGGGCATGCTTTGTCGGGAGACGCGCATGCCGCGGGGCTCCACGAGGGGGATAAGGCACCGGGCTGGTGGGATAATATGATAGGCCCGGGGAAGGCCTTTGATACCACGAAATATTTTGTGATCTGCTCCAATATCATAGGCGGGTGCAAGGGGAGCACCGGGCCTTCTTCGATAAACCCGAAGACAGGGAAACGTTATGCGCTCGATTTTCCGATAATCACGGTATCGTATATGGTAGGCCCCCATAGGCATA
>CAYQVM010000102.1:0-3054 GCA_964421145.1 uncultured Planctomycetia bacterium | reverse complement strand
CGGATTACGGCATCCGTTCGGTAACCAGCGGCAAGGACGCACTTGGCGAAGTCAGCGTCAGAGTTGTGGTTGATAAAAAAGAGGTCTCGGGCCGCGGCGCCTCAACGGATATTATAGAGGCGAGCATAAAGGCATATCTTAACGCGATAAATAAGATTGCGCTTAAGGCACAGGCTCCGGGGGCAAAGGTGGATTTATGATAAACGGAGAAACAAAGATTTTCGGGATAATAGGCCATCCGGTAAGGCATACCATGTCACCGGCAATGCAGAATGCCGCGTTAAGGCATTTGGGCCTAAACGGTATTTATGTTCCTTTTGACGTCGAGCCTAAATCTTTGAAGGCAGCAATAGAAGGCATAAAAAGCCTTGGCATATGCGGGGTGAATGTTACCATACCGCATAAAGAAACAGTGATCAAATACCTGGGCCACCTTAGCCATGAAGCCAGGCTCATCGGTGCTGTTAACACTATTGTTAACAAAAATGGGAACCTTATCGGCTACAACACGGACGTGTCGGGTTTTATAAAGGCAATTAAGAGAGATTTAAAGTTTAACCCAAGGCGCAGGACTGTTTTTATTCTGGGCGCGGGCGGAGCGGCAAAAGCGGTTGGATTTGCTCTTGCAATGGCCGGCGCAAAGCGGATTATCCTGACAGATGTCGTTGATGACAAGGCGCTTGAACTTGCGTGTGAGGTTGAGCTGAAGACCGAGTGTGAATGCATCGCTTTAAAAACGAATTCGTCGGGAATCCCGGAGATGATCTTAAATTCCTCTCTTCTGGTTAACGCGACGCCCTGCGGGATGCATGGCGGCGACCCGATAGGCGTAAAGGCGAATTTTCTGCATAAGGGGCTTTGTGTGTTTGATTTAGTGTATAACAAGGATACTAAATTAGTTAAGGCCGCAAGGCAGAAGGGAATAAAGGCGGCAGGCGGCCTGAATATGCTTTTGTACCAGGGTGCTAAGGCATTTGAGTTGTGGACGGGAAAGCGGGCGCCGGTTAAGGTGATGAAAAGGGCGCTATGCTGAAAATTCTTTTTTTTATAGTAGGCGGCATAGTGGGCAGCTTTCTGAACGTCTGCATTTACAGAATGCCGCGGTCTAAGTCAATAGTCTCGCCACGGTCGCAGTGCGTCCACTGCGGGGTGCCGATCAAGTGGCATGAAAATATCCCCTTATTAAGCTATCTATTTTTAAAAGGCAAATGTGGCTCTTGCAAAAAGCCCATATCTATAAGATATTTTATAGTGGAATTATTGACGGCGATTTTGTTTACGTTGCTTTTTGCGAAGTTCGGGCTGACATTGAACCTTTTATTCTCTTTGATATTGGTCTGCGGGTTGATTGTCGCGACGTTCATTGATTTTGAATACCAGCTTATTCCGGATACTGTGTCATTTGGCGGGCTCGCGGTAGGATTAACCGCCGGCATCTTACACCCGACGTTTTTTAATACGTTTAGCCGCAAAACGGCGTTTATAAATTCGCTGGCAGGTGCGCTGGTCGGCGCGATTAGCATATATTCGATAGGTGTTATTGGAAAAGTAATGTTCAGGAAGAAATTAAAAGAGATCAACGAAGACAGCGCCATGGGCTTCGGGGATGTAAAATTTCTGGCGATGATAGGCGCTTTTTTAGGATGGCAGAAGGTCCTGCTTGTGTTTTTTCTGGCGCCGTTTTTCGGAGCGGCAGTGGGAATTATATTAAAGGCTAAATATAAAATGGAAACAATCCCCTACGGGCCGTATTTGTCATTGGCGGCCGTGATTGTGATGTTGTGGGGGGATGAAATTATGAGGAGGTTCTTATGTTGAGATATTTAACTGCTGGTGAGTCGCACGGGGAGTATCTGGTCGCGATACTGGAAGGCATGGTTGCAGGGTTAAAGGTTGAGGCCTCTTTAATAAATGAGGAGCTTAAACGCAGGCAGCAGGGGTATGGCCGAGGCAAGCGCATGGCGATAGAATCGGATAAGGCCAAGATAGTCTCCGGGCTCAGGAAGGGTGTGTCTATCGGCAGTCCGATCTCAATCCTGATTGAGAATAAGGACTTCTCCATAGATAAACTGCCGCCGGTCAGCTGTCCTAGGCCAGGCCACGCGGATCTGGCCGGTTGCCTGAAATATAATTTTGACGATGCGCGAAACTGTCTTGAGCGCTCAAGCGCGAGAGAGACAGCGGCAAGGACCGCTGTCGGCGCCGTATGTAAACAATTTTTGTCCAAATTCGGGATAAAGATAAAAAGCTCTGTCTTGCTTATGGGCGGCGTTCTGGCCGACAAGGGAAACAATAATCTGGTCATGGAGCGTATAGATACCGCGCGAAGAAAAGGCGATACTGTCGGCGGCATATTTGAGGTTGTCTCGGACGGAGTGCCTGCCGGGCTTGGGAGCTATGTTTCATCTGACAGGAGGCTGGACGCCAGGCTCGCGGGGGCGCTCATGTCTATTCAAGCGATAAAAGGCGTTGAAGTGGGCCTTGGATTCAGGTCGGCTGAATTGTTCGGCTCAATTGTGCACGATGCTATTTGCTATGACAAAAAAAAGGGTTTCTGCAGGAAAACGAACAACGCCGGCGGCATTGAAGGCGGGGTTTCAAACGGCGAGCCCGTTGTCTTAAGGTGCGCCATGAAGCCCATCTCCACGCTTATGAAGCCGTTGGGCTCTGTGAATCTAAAGACTAAGAAGCCCCAGTTGGCCTCATGCGAGCGCTCCGACGTGTGCGCCGTATGGTCGGCGGCAGTTGTGGCGGAGGCGGTTACGGCATTTGAGCTCGCAAACGCGTTCCTGGAGAAGTTCGGCGGCGATTCGCTCGGCGAAACGAAGCGTAACTTTGAAGGATACATTAAACAGCTGAAAAATTTCTGATGAACCCAGCCCCTCCTATGGAGGGCGTTGGGTGAAGGCAGGAGGGGCTGGGTGAAAAATATTGTTCTAGTCGGCTTCATGGGCACGGGCAAGAGTGTGGTGGGCAAGCGGCTCGCGAAAGAGCTAAAGATGAGATTCGTCAATACCGACGATATTATTGAAGAGCGCGAGAAGCGGCCCATCG
>CAYQVM010000101.1:0-3058 GCA_964421145.1 uncultured Planctomycetia bacterium | reverse complement strand
TTCCTGACGATGGGAGCCATTATCTATATGCCCCCGAAGCTGGAAAAGATGTTTAATATGGAACCGCGGTCATATGTGAAGACCGCCGCGATCGTGTCCTTTTGCGCCTGGCTCTGGAGCGCGCCGTTTATAGCAAGGTATTTTAATATAATATCACCCATTACCCTGGTCGCAAATCTTATAGTCGTGCCGCTTATGTTTTTTGTACTTGCCTCATCGGTGGCGTTTATCGGCCTGGGCGTTATTTCTCCCACATTCGCCCTGATATTTTCAACGGTGTCCAATTTCTTTATTCTGATTTTGCTTAAAGCGGTCTCGTTTTTTTCCGGCCTGCCATTTTCTTATTTCAGGGTAAAAAGCCCGCCGTGGATCCTTATCGCGGCCTTTTATATTTTCACAATCTTATTCTTTGAACGCTCGCGCGTTAAACTAAAGGCAAAGTATTTTTTAGTTACCTTGCTTATATTTTTGAACATTCTTATATGGCGCAGCGCTCTATTTAATAGGAGAGACACTTTAGAAATTACCTTTTTGGATGTCGGAAAGGGGGATTCCGCGTTCCTGGAATTTCCGAGGGGCGGGACCATGTTGATAGACGGAGGTGATGCGTTGGGCACTGACATGGGCAGACTGGTCGTGTCAAGGTTCCTGGCATCTAAAGGTATAAACAAGATAGATGTTGTAATGGCGACCCATCCGCATACCGACCACATAGGCGGACTTGCCGCGGTGTTGAAAAATTTCAGGGTGAGGTATTTTATAGATAACGGTGATTATGAAGATACCCCTTTATATAAAAAATGCCTATATATTTTACGACAAAAGAAGATAAAAAGGTTTATCGTAAAAGACAATGAGGCGATAAGGGGGTTTAAGTGCGCGGACCTGTTTGTGCTGAACCCGCCGCCTGAAAAATTTCAGGACGCTAATAACAATTCTATTGTGATGAAATTGACGCATGAAAATTTTTCCGTTTTATTCTGCGGAGACATAAAAGAAAAGGCCGCAAAAGGGCTGTTTTCGCGGCATGGAGACGACCTGCCGGCCACAATTCTGAAGGTCCCTCACCACGGGGGCTCACTCGGGGCGGTAGTATACGAGTTTTTGGAAAAAGTAAAACCCGAAGCAGCTGTAATCTCGGTAAGGGATAAGGCTGTTGATCAGGATTTAATGGCCACCCTTAACGGGGTGGGGGCAAAAGTTTACAGGACAGATACTGACGGCGCGATAATTTTAAAAAACGAAAAAGATAAATATGAGGTATTGAAGTTCATAAAATAGTTGTTGCTTAAATTTTTAACCCTATGATATAATTACTTCATATTATCTATTTCTGATATAGATTGTTTTTATAGATAAAGGGCAGGCCTTAAAAAGCCCGACGACAGAAAAGGAGAAAGTCGGTATGGACAATGCGTTGATGGTGCTTTCCAAGTTGGATTGGAGTATTATCATCGTCTATATGGTCATCTCGATCATTATAGGCATGTATTTCACCAAGCGCGGCTCAAAGGGCATTTTGGAATATTTTGTGGCGGGTAGAGAGGTGAACTGGTGGCTTGCCGGGACATCTATTGTGGCGACAAGTTTTGCCGCTGATACGCCCCTTGCGATAGCCTCCATTGTGAGGACCAGGGGCCTTCAGGGGAACTGGTACTGGTGGAGCGGTGTAATGGGCGGAGTTTTGTGCGTTTATTTTTACGCGAGGCTCTGGAGGCGGGCCAATCTTATAACCGACGCTGAATTTATGGAGATCCGTTATCACGGCAAGCCTGCCGCGTTCCTAAGAGGGTTTCACGCCTTTTATCGTTCGGTATTCTGGAACTCTGTTGTCCTCGGCTGGGTAATCCTCGCCATGTATAAGATCATGCATGTCCTGTTGGGATGGCCTAAGGTATTTTCCACATGGACGCTGGTTTTTATCTCTGTCATATATATATTTTTCTCAGGCCTGTGGGGCGTAATAGCGACGGATTTTTTCCAATTTATACTGGCTATGACGGGCTGCATCATACTTGCCGGGATAGTAATAGTCAAGACCGGCGGCCCGGGCGCCCTGATTGTAAAATCTGTCGCCGCGGCCAAGGCAGCAAATGAGATGCAGCTTCAGTCTAGGGTCGTGGACTCTTCACAGCTTGTGAATATCTTTCCCAATCTTCAGTCCTCCCATCTGGCGGTTGTAACATTCATGATTTTTATGCTCGTGCAGTGGTGGGGCGGCGGAGAAGGCGGGGGATTCTTGGCGCAGAGGTTGTTTTCATGCAAGGATGAGAGGCATTCGCTCCTGGCGGTGCTATGGTATAACTTCGCGCACTACGCGATAAGGCCGTGGCCGTGGATTATCGTCGGGCTCGCTTCACTGATATATTTTCCGAACATCGCCGATCCTGAGACCGCGTATCCGCGCATGATGACCATGTTTCTGCCCAACGGGCTCCGTGGCATGATGGTGGCGGCCTTTTTGGCGGCATTCATGTCCACGGTGGTTACGCATATAAACTGGGGCTCCTCGTATCTTGTAAACGACCTATACAAGAGATTTCTTATAAAGAACGCCTCGGAGAAACATTACGTATGGATGTCGAGGGTCGGCATAATAATCATGACCCTCCTGGCCGGATCGGCATGCCTGATGATGACCTCCATTTACTCCGCATGGCTTTTTGTCATGTCGCTTATGGTCGGGACCTCTTTTATTGTCCTTCTTCGCTGGTACTGGTGGCGGATAAACGTGTGGTGCGAAATAACTTCCCTGATATCGACGGCAGTTATATCGCTCGCGCTCTTAAATCCGGCTGTAAGCAGGCTCATCGGTATGCCGCTCCTCTACACGGATGATTATTACCCGATCAGGCTTGTATTTACGCTTGTTTTATGCACCGGCATTTCGCTTTCGGTCGCGTTTCTTACGCCGCCCGAACCGGAGGAACACCTGGAGAAATTTTACAGGAGGGTAAGGCCGGCGGGGTGGTGGGGCCGCATAGAGGCCAGGTGTAAAGATGTCAAGAAGCTTCATCTTGGCTGGCCGGAATTTATTAACTGGGTCCTGACGGTCATA
>CAYQVM010000100.1:2267-3106 GCA_964421145.1 uncultured Planctomycetia bacterium | reverse complement strand
CGGCGTTGTCGAGGCGGATTGGGATCCAGCGGGAGGATCACGCCGCCGCCCGCCATCACGCCCAGCAAGCAGGCGATCAGGCCGAAGCTCCGCGGTCCGGTGATGGCCACGACTTCGCCGGGACGCAGGCCCTGCGATCGCAGCGCGCGGCTGACTGCTTCCGCTCTCCGGACGAGCTCCTGATAGGTCCAACGACACGTCCCGCGTGTGATCGCGGGGTGGTCGGGCGACACGCGCGCGCAACGCGTGACGTGCTCCCACAGGAGCACTTGGTCCGGACGCTCCAGCGGCCGTCGGGGATCAGGCAGGAGCGGCTGCGAGGCGGGGGTGGCCAGCGAGAGCGACCCCAGGCAACGGGCCGTCTCCGCGGGCAGTTGCTCCGCCAGCGCCGCAAGGTGATGCAGCAACCATCGCACGGCCTGGTCGGTGAAACAGCACCCTTGTTTTCCCGGGGCATCGCGGTCGTATTTGGCGAGTACAAGATAATATATGTCTCTGGCACGGCCTCTATTATCGGCCCCAAAACAATACATATAGGAGATGTGCAAAAGCAGACACAGACAACGCTTGACAATATTGACCTGGTATTTAATCAGGCAGGTGCCAGCTTAAAAGACGCTGCCCAGCTTACGGTCTATATCAAAAACCCTGAGGATTATTTAATCGTCAAAGAAGAAGTAGAGCGTCGCGGGGGGAAGATCCCGTGCGTGTATGTAATGGCTGATGTATGCCGTGAAAACCTCCTTGTTGAGATTGAGGCGGTGGGATTTACTAAGCGCATTTCTGACGTCGGGCTTGGGCTGCCTGAGTTGAAAGCTGAGGAGGCCCTTCTATCGTCT
>CAYQVM010000100.1:0-2257 GCA_964421145.1 uncultured Planctomycetia bacterium | reverse complement strand
ATTAGAAACCGAGGAGGCGATCCAGGCGTCTGTCCTTCGCCCGAGGGCGTTCGGGGAAATTAAAGAAGACGTAAGAATTTCTACACCCAAGCAGCGAAATGAGACTATTTATGAGGTAAATACAAGGGCGCTTGGTAAAAGATTCAGCGAAATAACAGATGACGACCTTAGGCGGTGGCAGGCGGCCGGCGCTACCATGGTTTGGTTTATGGGCGCCTGGGAAACGAGCCCTTACTCGGAAAGGTTAAACAAATTCTGGCAAAAGGAAAATGACGAGAAATTGCCCCGCACCTCAAGCGCGTATGCGGTAAGGCGATACGTGATATCCGGCGCGTTAGGGGGAGAAGCGGAATTTAGGGGCCTCGTCAGCCGCGCAAACGCGCTGGGGCTTAAGGTCATGCTGGATATTATCCCAAACCATATGGCCCCGGACACCCCTCTTCTGGATGAATGTCCCGAGTATTTTTTAAGCGTTGCCGCAAGAAAACTGCAGGCGGACCACTCTGAAAGAGTGGAAGCGGAAAAATTAATACAGGAGAAAGATCCAAAACTTATATTAGAGCCAAGAAAGGATATAGCTGGTGTCTTTCAGGCCGGCACCGCTTTTGCTGCCGCTAATGCCTCCTTGCCCTCGCCTACTCCTGAAAATGTATTCTACTTTGGGTCGCCGCGCGACCCTAAAGAACCGCCGTGGACAGATACGGTCCAACTTAATTATACAGATCCTGATCTGCGGGAATATATGAGAGATGTGATATTTAAAGCGGCGGAATTATGCAATGGCGGTGGATTGAGGTTTGACTTAGTAGCCTTGGCTTTTAGGGATCATATACGGAAGAATTGGTTTGGGCATCTATCAGACCAAGAATTTGACGCGCTCTATCCAAAAGTAGAGGAGTTCTGGAAGGATATTATACCAGAATTAAAGAGGAAATATCCCGATATCGTTTTGCTTGGTGAGTTGTACGGCAGTAGTATGGAAGGGGCTTTGGCGCAGCAAATGGGGTTTGATTATTACTACGAGGATTATCTTCGCTTTTGTTTGACGGAGAGAGAAAATCCTGAACATGGCATAAAGGGCCTAAGAGGTTTCCTGCAAAATTGTGTCTTGAATGAGGGAAGAACCAATTTTATAAAATTCCTTGAAAATCATGACGTTAGAGAAAGAATTGCGGCCAAATTAGGTAAAGATGCCTCTTTGGCCGCGGCAACACTGCTCTACACCCTGCCCGGCAGCGCTCTTATATATCACGACCAGGAAAAAGGCCGCTCGTGGTCATCGCCATCGGCAGCTGTTGTCCAGGGTTATGTTGAGGAGGATGATCCGCGCGTTGTCCGATTTTATAAAACCTTGGGGGAATACGCCGCAACCGACGTTTTCAGGCAGGGAAGTTTTAAACTACTTGAGACAAGCCACGGAGATGAGATAATAGCGTTTGAAAGGGAATATGAAGGCCGGCGGGCGGTGGTAGTCGTCAATTATTCCCCAAATACCCTGCGAAATGTCCAAATAAAAGTAGATGGCCGAACTAAGGTTGTTGACCTCGCGGCCTGGGAATCCAAGATAGACAGGCAATGGTGGGACGAAAGACAGCGGGGCGGCATCCTTTGCCCGTTATTTTCCATGAAGAGAGATCTCTGGCAGGGAATCGGAGATCTGCCGGCCTTAGAAAAATACATTGACTTCATGTCCAGGCAGGAAGCCGACTTTTTAATGCTGCTTCCCACCACAGCAATAGACCCAAATGACCCCTGTCCATACGTCAGCATAAGCCTTTTCGCCAATAACGCCGTAGGATACCTGGGCATGGATGAGCTCTTTGGCCCTGAAAGGCTCAAACAATATACAGAATCATTTATTCAACAAATCGCAAGCGATCTTGCGGAGGGAAGGCCTTTGCCCAATTATTTCGCTGTGGATTTTGCCAGAGGGCTCTCAGAGTTTGCCAATAATATGAGAGGCGCCCATCTAGGCACCCTTGATAAGAATGCGCTAAAAGCAAAGATAGAAAATTGGTTAAGAAACAGAATAGAGGCTGCAAATAGAGCCAATTTGATTGATTATCCGTTGGTGATGGCTCATAAAGAATGGTGCCTGCGCCAGGCGTTTGAGGAAAGGTATGATGAAATTTCAAAGAATGATGAATTCAGAGCATATGTGGAAAAAAATAAGGCCTGGACAAAAGGTTATGGAATCGAGGAATATGCCCTCTTTCATTCGCTATTCAACCATTATCAAGGAAGATCATGGCGGGAG
>CAYQVM010000099.1:0-3128 GCA_964421145.1 uncultured Planctomycetia bacterium | reverse complement strand
GTGAGAGCTTCTCTATTTCTTCATCTATACCTTTAAGATTGTTACCTTTCAGTTGGTTGAGGAGTTCGCAGGCGGCGGGCTCTATTTTCTTATTCCTTAAAAAGGCCCTCCTGGTGATCCAGGCGGACAGGTTCGCGTCGTATAATTTCTTAAAGGGCACCACCTGTGAAAATTCCGCCGCGGCGGACAGGAATTTATCGCCCAGATAATCCTTCTCTTTCACATCCGCCTCCAGTACAAGGACGGTGTCCGCGGACGGATTTTTAAGATAATCCAAAATCTGCTCGCGATGGGCGGCGGATTTTAAAGAATCTATATTTTTTATTACGATCAGCCTTTTTTCGTTCAGGAAGGGCCTTGTTCGGGCTATGCCTATTGCCTCGGCGGGGTCTATTGCCTCATTCGCGAAGAAGAGGTTGAAATCGGCGGTTGCATTGGCCGCGTCCTCTTTAAAAATCTTTGCCCTGGCGTCCTTAAGCCATTCCGCTTTCAAGAATTCCTCATCGCCAACGAGCAAAAAAACGGACTTCAATTCACCAGACCTCTATTGTTTTCTCTATCACCCGGCGGGCCAGGTCATCAACTGCTTCATTCCGTGCCGTCTCTTCCGTTTTTTTAAGGCTGCCTTCTGTCCTCCGGCTTGACTCGCCTGAAAAACTGCCTGTCTCCCAGACAACTTTATTATTCTTCCTGTCCAGGAACTTTACAGAGGCCACGACCCTTACCCTGTATTCGGTCACATCCTGACTGTCGCTGTATCTTAAGGGCTCCCTGATATATTCAAGAAGCTCCCCGCTCACAATGGCGTCCGCCTGCTCCGGGTGCCGCACAACCCTGAGATTACCGTCGGCAATAAACCTTTTTGAAATGGCCCTCGCAACCTCATTTTCAAGGCCGGGTGAATAAAGCACGTAGGGCCTTTTATTTGAGACCTCTTCGGTGATGTCTATGCTGTTTTTGAAATTATCAATATATACGTTCTTGATGTGGGGTGGCAGGAGCGACTTGGTCGTGTAGCTGCAGCCGGAATAAAGAATAGAAGATAGAAAATAGAAGATAGAAAATAGAAAAGTTTTACTTGTAACTTGTAACTTGTAACTTGTAACCCTCATTTCTTCTTCCTCTTCTCTATCCTCTTTTCCAGCTCCGTAATCTTATTAAACGCCTTCTTGGCCCAGCTGGTCCTGGGGTATGAGTCAACCACTTCCTTATAATAAATCACCGCGCTTTCATAGTGTTTTGATTTTTCATAAAAGCGCGCGGTGTTGAAGATGCTTTCGGCCTTTTTGTCCTGCAGCCTCACCAGCGCCTCTTCCGCGTCCTCTATTGTCTCGCCGGGCCCCTTGGTCTTTACATAGTCCTCAAATTCTTTTATTGCCTCCTCGGTCGGCTCCTGGTCGTAATGCGGCTTCAGCGACATCTTATAGGTGCAGTAGGCCATCTCGTACTTGGCCTGTTCGTACAGTATGCTCTTGGGGTAATTATTAACGACTTTGCCGAAGGCCTCTGCCGCCTCCTTGTATTCCTCGTTCTTCTTATAACATTCTCCGAGCTTATATTGCGCCAGGTCGGCATATTTTCCGTAGGGAGCATTGCTTACCACCTTGTCAAATATCTCAAGCGCCTTATCCAGGGCGGGGAGTATTGCTACGCCGAGCAGCTTCTCTTTCTGGCCGCTGAAATACAGGTTGCCTATCTTGTACTGGCGCTCAAGTATCTCTTCTGTCAATTCCGAGCGCGGATAAAGATCTATGACCTTCTGGTACGCCAGAAACGCGGCGTAGTATTCTCTCAGTTCTTCGTAAGAGCGTCCGATGTAATACTGGCCGTCGGGCGCAAGCTCGGATTGGCCGTAGGCCTTTATAAGTTTCTTGAATTCGCTTATTGCCTTTTTGTAGTCCTTGGCGAGATAAAATTGCATTGAGTAGTCATATTGCTCTCTCGGCGTGTCCTTGGGCGCGTATTTCGGGTTGAACCATTTCTTTGAGCCCGGCGTCCATACCCAGTAAGCGTAGGAGCTTCCGGCAAATACGGCCGTCAGCACTACGCACGCCAAGATTATCCGCAGTGAACGTAGAATCCTTAACATATAACTATTTCCTTTCTAATCTAAGTAGGCTGATTATAACATAATGCGGGTTTAGTTTCAAGATTCAAAAATAGAGGTGTGGAATTAACGCGCGGGTTGGGTGACGGCAAGCCGTCCGAGATAATTGCTGAGGCGGTTCTTGTCGTCCTTTGATATCTCAAGAAACTGGCTGCCTACCTCATATCTATCCCCTGCGGGAAGCTTCCGGATCCAGGCAATCTTTGATACGGCGGAAAACGGCCTCTCCGGCAGCGGCAGGGTAACATCCAGAACCATCCTCGCGGTCAGCGAGAGGAACTCCTCCGTAATAAAGCGCACGCCGCCGATACCAATGTCGCTGGACAGGCTGCCCCTTTTCGTTTCGGGGGAACCTTTCAGCGCCCTGTATTCAACCGGCGCTCCTAATCTGAAGCGCGGGCTCTTTCTTTTCTCTTCAAAAACCCTTGGCGTCTCTTTCATTTTATTTCCCCTTTTTTTACTTATATTATTGTATCATAAACAATTATGTTTGTCAAATTTACCTTAAAAAGTTAGTTCAATAAAAACTAAATTGCGGTAAGGATAGCTTCGGTATCGCGCAAAGGTTTGGTTCCATCCGTCATAGGCCCGGCTATTGTTACCGTCTCAACAGTAGAAACAGCGCCGAGCATCCTGAAATTGCCAGCCACAACCTGAGCGCCTTCGCCTGGATTGAAACTGCCTACCGTATCCCTTTCATTAAACGCATAAGCTACGGAACCTTGCACATTAATAAGCTGTCTAATGTCACCTAATTTATCATAATAGTTCCTTTTTAGAAAATCACTAAGCTGTCCTGCTTCTCTCTTTTCACAGAAGACCGATATATTCCCCCCTAACCCTGCGGCTGAAATCCTTGCCGCTGCCTTTACACCGGTCTTCTTGGACCATGCATCTACGAGGTCGCAGAAATAATCTATTAGTTCAAGGCTTCTTTCAAATGTACCTGCACATTGCCAAAGATCCACGCCTGACTGACCGCTAGCCATGCTATCTATCTGGACGTCGCTAAGACTTGGAT
>CAYQVM010000098.1:2166-3160 GCA_964421145.1 uncultured Planctomycetia bacterium | reverse complement strand
CGCTATCCATACGCTTGTGTCGTTAAACACTGTAATGGTTGACGCTACAGGCATGTGCGGCTGCTGCAGGGTGAGCGTAGGCGGCGCAACGAAATTCAGCTGTGTAGACGGCCCGGAGTTTGACGCGGACAAGGTTGACTGGGAAGAGCTATTAAAACGCAATGATATATATGTCGAAAAAGAAAAACATATATGCCGTTTTAATAATATATAATGGGTGAACAATGAGGAAAGAGCCGGTTAAGATAAAGGAAAAAGATAGCTGTCTGAGAGTCAGGAGCTTTGAAGAGGTGGTGCAGGGTTTTTCGGAAGAAGAGGCACTTCAGGAAGCCGGCCGGTGCATTCAATGCAAGAACCCGCGGTGTATATCCGGATGCCCTGTCGGAGTCGATATCAAGGCATTTATAAGCCAGGTAACAAAGAAAGATTACGACGAGGCGTATTTTACGATAAGGAAGACTAATAATTTCCCATCCATTTGCGGAAGGGTATGCCCTGCGGAATATCAGTGCTGCAAGGCGTGCGTTTTCACTAAGAAAGGAGAGCCTTTTGCGTCTCACGAGGCGATTAATATCCACTTATTAGAAAGGTTTGTCGGAGATCATGGAGCTAAAAGAGGTCTTGAGGTGAAGACAGTTAAGGATGAAAGATTGTCGAAATTCAAGGTGGCTGTTGTAGGGTCTGGGCCGGCCGGCCTTTGCTGCGCCGGTGAACTCGCCAGGAACGGCGTAAAAGTTTCTGTCTTTGAAGGACTTCATAAAACCGGCGGCGTTCTGAGGTATGGCATTCCGTCTTTCAGGCTTCCGAGGAATGTCCTGGATTTCGAGATAGACTCTCTCAAAAAGCTCGGGGTTGAGATAGGGCTGAATTTTATTGTCGGAAAAGCAAAAACGATAGATGAACTTTTTAGCGAGGGTTTTTCAGCTGTATTTCTAGGACTTGGAGCGGGTATACCGTCTTTTCTTGGGATACCCGGAGAAAATCTTTGCAATGT
>CAYQVM010000098.1:1937-2156 GCA_964421145.1 uncultured Planctomycetia bacterium | reverse complement strand
ACCAGGGTAAATTTGATGTCCGCGCACATGTTTCCGGCTTACCACACGCCTATTAATATAGGTAAGCATATTGTTGTTATAGGCGGAGGAAATACCGCGATGGACGCGGCACGCGTCGCTATCAGGCTTCAGCATATGAACGACATAAGCCCGGACACAACGATATCGTATAGGCGCACTGAAGTAGAGATGCCTGGCCGCAGGCTGGAGATAGGGCAT
>CAYQVM010000098.1:0-1927 GCA_964421145.1 uncultured Planctomycetia bacterium | reverse complement strand
GGAGACGAAAAAGGATTTGTCAGCAAGATGCGCTCTTCAAGATGCAGGCTCGGAGAGCCGGATAATACCGGGAGGCGGAAACCAATTGTTATCCCGAATAGTTCTTTTGAAGTTGACTGCGACCTTGCGGTGATAGCAATCGGGCTTGGCGCCAATCAAATGCTTACCAGGGTCACGCCGCAATTAAAGACCGACAAATACGGCGACGTAATAGTAAACCCGGAAAACATGGAGACCTCAATAAAAGGAGTTTTTGCCGGAGGGGATATTGTAGGAGGCGAGGGGACTGTCATAGAAGCGATGGAGATGGCAAAAAAGGCGTCCTCCGCTATTATTGAACATCTTTTAAAAAAAGGAGGAAGAAATGTCTAAGAAAATAGACGAATTTATGGCGAAAGTCATAGAAAGGAATCCCGGAGAACCGGAATTCCATCAGGCGGTCCGCGAGGTCGCTGAGTCTGTAATGCCTTTTATAGAAAAAAACCCTAAATACCAGAAGGCAAAGATTTTGGAGCGCATGACTGAACCTGAAAGAGTCATAATGTTCCGCGTGCCTTGGCTGGATGATAAGGGCGAGATCCAGATGAACAGGGGCTACCGCATACAGATGAATAGCGCCATAGGGCCTTATAAAGGCGGTATTCGTTTTCATCCCACTGTACCCAAGCGTAAACCTTAGTATTTTAAAATTTTTAGCGTTTGAGCAGGTATTTAAAAATAGCTTAACTACGCTTCCAATGGGAGGCGCTAAAGGCGGATCTAATTTTGACCCGAAAGGCAAATCAGATAATGAGGTAATGAAATTCTGCCAGAGTTTTATGACAGAGCTCGCGAAACATATCGGATCTGATACAGATATCCCGGCCGGAGATATAGGCACGGGCGGCAGGGAAATAGGCTATATGTTTGGCCAGTATAAGAGATTGCGCAATGAGTTTACAGGCGTTTTGACAGGTAAAGGCCTAGGCTGGGGCGGAAGCTTAATCAGGCCTGAGGCCACTGGATACGGCTGCGTTTATTTTGTCCAGGAGATGCTGAAGACAAGAGGCGAATCTCTTAAAGGCAAGATCTGCGCTGTTTCTGGTTCAGGCAATGTGGCGCAGTATACTGTTGAAAAATTAATACAGTTAGGCGCGAAACCTGTAACGCTTTCGGATTCCAACGGGTTTATCCATGACCCTAAAGGCATAGATGAGCAGAAGCTGGAATTTGTAATGGAGCTCAAGAATGTAAAAAGATGACGTCTAAAGGAATACGCCGATGAATTCAAATGCAAATATTTTGAAGGCAAATTCCCGTGGGAGATAAAGTGCGATGTAGCTTTCCCGTCTGCCACTCAGAACGAGATTAATGAAGCTGATGCTAAGAAGTTAATGAAGAATGGCTGTATCGCTGTAGGTGAAGGCGCGAATATGCCCTCTACTCCTGAGGCAGTAGAGGTATTTTTGGACGCGAAGATCCTTTACGCGCCCGGCAAGGCTTCTAACGCGGGCGGAGTAGCTACAAGCGGCCTTGAGATGTCCCAGAACAGCCAGCGTTTATCTTGGACAAGTGAAGAGGTAGACGAGAGGCTGCTAAAGATAATGATCAATATACACGAATCTTGCGTTAAATACGGCAAAGACAGCGGCAGTAAATATGTCAACTACGTTAACGGCGCCAATATTGCCGGGTTCGTGAAAGTCGCTGACGCCATGCTCGACCACGGCGTAGTATAAATAATTTAAACTCCGTAGGTGGCCGAAGGCCTCCTACGGGGTTGAGGTAGTTAATAGCCGCAGGGAGTATCAACATTCCCTGTGGCTTGTTTTTTGTCTAACCTGTCATTGCGAGCGAAGCGAAGCAATCTCAAAAACATGTATTTAGCCATCTGTCTGGGGGCCATTCGGCACTGAAATAGTCGAGTCGCCAGCTCGGGCAGGCTTTC
>CAYQVM010000097.1:0-3231 GCA_964421145.1 uncultured Planctomycetia bacterium | reverse complement strand
CACGCAGAGGACAGAGGGCGAGCTCATAGAGGCCTTTAAAAAACAGATACCTTTTCAGCTGACAAAGGGCCAGTTTGAGTCGATGAAACACATTGAAAACGATATGAAGAGCCCCAAGCCCATGAACCGCCTTCTTGAGGGCGACGTTGGCTCGGGCAAGACGATAGTAGCTGCGTACGCGCTCGTTCTTACGGCGCAGAACGGGTTTCAGGGCGCGATAATGGTGCCGACAGAAATCCTGGCCGAACAACACTATCTGACCTTGAGCAGGCTGCTTGTCGGCCTCGGCATAAATGTGGCGCTCCTGATACGCAGCGTACCCGACTCTGAAAAGCAGAAGATTAAAGAGGATATAAAGTCGGGTGAGATTGATGTTGTGGTCGGGACTCACGCCCTGATACAGGAGGAGGTAGAGTTTAAGAAACTGGGTTTATGCGTGATTGACGAACAGCATAAATTCGGAGTTACCCAGAGAGGCGTGCTTAGAAAAAAGGGCCTGAACCCGGATGTCCTGGTCATGACCGCCACGCCCATTCCCAGAACGCTTGCCCTGACAGTTTATGGCGATTTGGATATTTCGGTGATAAGAGAACTCCCCTCGGGCCGCAAACCCATTTCCACATACTGGGTGGAGGAGGAAAAAAGGGAGAAGGTTTACGATTTTATAAAAGAGCAGCTTAAGGAGGGCAGGCAGGCGTATATAGTTTATCCGCGCATATATGAATCAGAATCAAGCGAGGTCTTATCCGCCACAGCAATGTATGAAAAGTTTAGAGATGAAATATTCAAAGATTTTAAGGTGGGCCTGATACACGGCGATTTAAAAGGCGAAGACAAGGACAGGATAATGACCGCATTTAAAAAAGGCAATATTGATGTCCTGGTTTCAACGGTAGTGATTGAAGTCGGGATAGACGTGTCGAACGCCACAGTGATGCTGATAGAAAACGCCGAGAGATTTGGCCTCGCCCAGCTCCATCAGCTGCGCGGCAGGATAGGCAGAGGCGCTCATGATTCATATTGCATCCTCCTTGCCGACCCGCGCACAAAAGAGGCAAAGAGGCGTATTGAAGCCATAACAGAGACAGTGGACGGTTTCGCCATCGCAGAAGAAGACCTGGAAATCCGCGGCCCGGGCGAATTCTTCGGTACCCAGCAGCACGGCCTTCCGGAGATCCGTTTCGGCAATATTGTCCAGGACATGGAGATCATGGAACAGGCCCGCAAAGAGGCCTTTGAGCTTATAAAATCAGACCCTAACTTTAACCTCCCCGAAAACCGCCTGCTAAAGGAAAACCTATACTCCAGATTTAAAGGCAGGGCGGATCTAATCCACGTAGGTTAATTCCTAGTGTTAGAATTTTCCGCCTAAACTCTACTCTTTTGCTATGCATGGCGGGTCCGCCATAAATAGTCATGTAGTTAGGATTAGGCAGAAAAAAAGTTAGCAAGTTATACTTGACTTTTACATCAACCCATGATAGACTTATAACGTAGTATGCATATATCGTAATGTAAGTTTTTTATGCCTGCTAATTAAACACATATGAAAATACCAAAAAAAATTAGCCATATTATAGTAATATACGGAATAATTTTCTTTTACGGGATAGAAACGCTGGCCGCTCCCAGCCCTGTTTATTCACTGCGTCCAATGCCTGCGGCAGAAGCCGAAAGCCGTAAAATAACCCGCAAGCTTACCTACCAAGAACTCCTCTTAAAAGACGCTTCCGTAGATAAGGATTACTTTGAACTTTTATTCAAGGCAAATATGGAATTGATAGTTCTGTCCAAAAAAAGAATGCAGGCGAAGGCTGCGCACGACGACACGGCATACGCTCAGGCGCTTGGGGAAATCAAAGATTTGGTCACGCGCGTCAAAGGTCAGATAGACGGCTTTAGAGAAAGGGGCGGCAAAAACGCGTCTGTCGCGACAACGCCGGACTACCGGCAGATGGCAAAGGACCACCTGGATAAAGCCTTCAAGATGATTGAGCAAGGCAATGAACAGGCGGCAAACATGGCCATATGGGCCGCGCTGGGGAAGATTAGTAAAGACAGAGAGGAAATAACGAATCTCTCGAAGAATAACAAGAGGCGGTATCTGAAGGTCAGCAGGGTGGGCAAAAAGGGCAGGACGATCGCGGTATACATGGGGTGGTACGAAACGGTGGAAAACTCCATGACAACGATGCGTGTGGGCGGGGACAGGAAGTTCAAGCTGCTGTGGCAGGCGTTCGCCTCCTGTGACAACCAGATAGATACCGAGCTGGAAGATAGAATTATTATGAGGAACCTGATTCAGGGGATGGATGGTATTACAGCGTTGGTTCAGGAAGGCAGCTTAAGGGAGGCCAGGGATGCTTGCGTAGCAATACTTGAAGAATTAGGGACCATGAAGCAGGTGGAGGAAAAGAGGTTGGGTATCATCGCGTTGACCACGGCGGCTCAGCTTTTAGACCTCGGTATTCCGGATTTGGTCCCCAGTATCCTGGGAATCGCAAAAAGATTTTTTGAAACCCGCTATAATAACACAAAGGTCATAACTGAGGCGATAGAGGCTGGCAGGCTTAGGGACCTGAGGACGTTAAATGAAAACCGTAACCTGGCCGTCATTAATGAATTTGTCAACCCGATATTGGCCGCTGCCTCACCCAGGAAAAACGATTTTAGGAGGTGCCTTACCCTTTTGAGATTAGCCAAGGCCACCTTTATGAAGGAGCCGGAGTTCCGGACAATGGCAACCTTTGTTGACAAATGCATATATGACATAGAGACAAATAAGCCGCCGGCTGTTTTGCGGCCTGAAATAACCGATACGATGCAGAAAATCGTATATCGCGTGAGGGCAGCGGGTGCGTTGGGCGATTTTATGCAGGAGTTCAGGGACACGCGTGTGCGCAGGGCGCTGAACGAGGGAGTGGACCCGAGGACAATAGACGAAGAAGTTTTCAGGGCTGTTTTTCAGAATTTTCTAAAACGGCCAGGCCCCGTAAGGCAGTTTCCGTCATTATTCTGGACAATGGCATATCAGGTGGCGTACATGTCGGTTGAGATTGAGAACCCCGAGAAAAAGTCCGAGCGTATATCCAATCCCGCATTTGAGGTCATGGATACGCTGGTGTTAATAAAATTCGCTGATAGGTACGACCGCTTAATAAGATCCAGGCGCCTTGCGAATCTATACCCGAAGACGCTGGCGCTTCTTAAGGCATATGTGCAGGAAGGAAA
>CAYQVM010000096.1:0-3324 GCA_964421145.1 uncultured Planctomycetia bacterium | reverse complement strand
TCATCTGCCAACTTTCTAAGAGCGTATTTAATGTATCCCGCACAGTGGCGCGCGTAAACAATTCCGAAAATACCCACACATTCTCCGAATTAGGCGTAGACGTACCTATAGATGAGACGGCGCTTATAGCTACCGCCATAGAAGAAGAGGCCTCCTTTGAGGATATTATTAAATTGATGACCTTTAAAAGAGGCAAGCTCTCTATCATAAGAATAGACCTGGTACATGAGTCGCCTGTCGTTGGTAAAATGGTAAAGGATATAGTGCTGCCGGCCGACTCTGTCCTTGTTTCTATAGTGCGCGGTGAAAATGTTATAATCCCTAAGGGCGATACAACACTTAAAGAGAGAGACGATATCATAGCCCTTTCTACCATAGAGAACGAACGGAAGGTGTTGGAGGCGCTTTTGGGAGAGGTAAAAGGCTGATGCTAAGGCAGCAGAACAGATTTTTGATTTTCTTTAGGGCGGTTTCAGGGATCGCAGTAGAACTTTTTGCCACGGCTATCTTAATGGGTGTAGTGTTTTTCCTCGGTGTTTTAATCCTGAGGTGGTTTTCTAAATGATATCAAGGCCGCAATACAGGGATTTGAGGATTATCTGTTATTACCTGGGCAAGGTTATGCTGGGCATCGGGCTCTGCATGCTGGTGCCGCTTGCCACAGGTATTTTATTTAAGGAATGGAGCCCCTGCCTGGATTTTGTTATAGGCATGATGGCTGCTTTTGCGTTCGGATTTCTGCTTGTAAGGGTGTTTTACACAAAAGAACAGATGGGCTGGGTGCACGGCATGATAGTGGCCTCCCTAAGCTGGGCAGTGGCGACCCTCCTGAGCGCTGTCCCGCTATATCTGAGCGGGCACTTCTTAGGTTTTCTTGATACATGTTTTGACACAATGAGCGGTTTTGCCACGACAGGGCTTACGATAATACAGGACCTGGACCACGTTTCCAACGCCCATAATATGTGGCGGCATTTCATCATGTTTATGGGCGGACAGGGAATAGTTGGAATAGGACTCACCTTTCTGATAAAAACGGCCGGTTCATTTACGATGTACACAGGCGAGGCCAGAGACGAAAAAATTCTGCCTAATATTATAGATACCGCAAGATTCATATGGCTAGTCAGCCTGGTCTATCTGGCGCTGGGCACGGCGGCCCTTGCGGCAGTCGGCATCTGGGAAGGCATGCCCGTTATCAGGTCCGTTCTCCACGGCATGTGGATATTCATGGCGGCATGGGATACCGGGGGATTTGCCCCGCAGTCGCAGAATGTTTTATATTACCACAGCCTGCCGCTTGAGATCATAACGATAAGTATGATGTTTTTGGGCGCGCTGAATTTTAAACTGCATTACGCCATTTGGACCGGGAACAGAAAAGAGATTTTTAAGAATATTGAGGTTGTGACCCTTTTTATAACCATTATTACTACATTCTCGCTTTGCGCCGTAGGGCTGGCAAAGGCAGGGATATACCCCGAGGCGATATCGTTATTCAGAAAAGGCTTCTATCAGGTGATCTCGGGGCATGTGGGGACAGGCTACCAGACCATTTATGCAAGGCAGTTTGTGCTTGAATGGGGCGGGCTTGCCATGGTCGCCACGACTATGGCCATGGCGTTCGGCGGCAGTGCCTGTTCCACATCGGGCGGCATAAAGGCGCTCAGGATCGGCCTAATATTTAAGGCGCTTCGCCAAGACATAAAAAGAATACTTGTGCCGGAAGACGCTGTTATAATACAGAAGTTCCATCATATTAAGGAAATGGTTTTAGAAGACAAGCACCTTAGGTCCGCGGCGATAATCTCATTATGTTATATACTGCTTTATGTCGCAGGCGCCGTAGTAGGCATGCTTCTAGGATACACGCCGCTTCAGGCGCTCTTTGAGTCTGTCTCTGCCGCTGCCAACGTAGGTTTGTCATGTGGCATAACAAACGCTTCTATGCCCGCGGCCCTGAAGATTACTTATATATTCCAGATGTGGTTAGGCAGGCTAGAGTTTATGTCGGTGTTTGCGCTGTTCGGGTTTATCCTTGCGTTTATAAAGGGAAAATGAAGAAAAGTATACATACCGCCAGAGTTGCCGCGGCACCCATTGCGTTTCTCACGTTATTACTGTGCTGCTCTTATTCTCTGGCACAATCAATCTCTAGTACCGAACTCATTGAGAAAGCGAAAGGATATAATAATCAGGTGGTGGAGTATGAGGGCGAGGTTGTGGGCGATGTCATGGTGCGCGGAGGTTTTGCGTGGGTTAATGTGAACGACGGGCAGAACGCCCTTGGCATATGGGGGCAAAAAGACCAGATACAAAATATTGTCAATCGTAAAGGATTTTACAAATGTAAAGGAGACATCGTTAGGGTAAAAGGCACCTTTCACAGGGCCTGCGCTCAGCACGGAGGGGATTTGGATATTCACATGAGCAAAGGCGCGCGCATAAAAGACGGTTTTTCGATTTCCCGCCCGCTCAGCTCAACGAAGATGAAGTGGGCCTCTGGTTTGTCGATGGTAGCGCTTGGGCTTGCCGCGTTGGCGGCCCTTAGGTCAAGGAAAAAATAATGGAAGATAAGATAAAAAATTTACAGGAACAGGCGCTTTCGGAAATAAAAGCGGCGGATACAGCCGATAACCTGGAACAGCTCAGAATAAAGTATCTCGGCAGAAAAGGCCTCGTCAATGCCCTGTTTGCCGAATTGGGTAGTGTGCCTGCCGACGATAAACCACGGATCGGCAACCTTTTAAACCAGATGAAGATGGCCGTTACAACTGCATTGGAAGGGGCGAGGGGCGCGACAGGTAATGCCGGAACCGGTCCTGAATCCGACACAATAGACGTCACAATGCCAGGCATAAGAGGGGCAATAGGCCACAAGCATCCCCTTACCCAGGTCCTTGACAGGATAAACGAGATATTTTTAAATCTGGGTTTTAAGATCGCCGAAGGCCCGGAGATAGAGACGCCGTATTATAATTTTGAGGCCTTAAATATCCCTTTGGATCACCCTTCGAGAGATACCTTTGATACCTTCTATATAGACGGCGGCCATCTTTTAAGGAGCCAGACCTCCACTGTGCAAATAAGGGTTATGCAGAAACATAAACCGCCGCTTCAGATTATCGCCCCCGGCAAAGTCTACAGGCCGGACGCCACAGACGCAAGCCATTCATTCATGTTCCACCAGGTAGAAGGCCTGATGGTTGACAGGGACATAAAATTTTCCGACCTGAAAGGCATTTTGGAAATGTTTGCAAGACAGATGTTCAGCGAGGACACAAAGATGCGGTTCAGGCCGCACTTTTTCCCTTTTACAGAGCC
>CAYQVM010000095.1:2579-3430 GCA_964421145.1 uncultured Planctomycetia bacterium | reverse complement strand
GCCCCTGCACATAGCGGTCAGCCAGGGGCTGAAAAATATTTCGATATTCGGACCTGTGGATCCGACAGTTTACGCCCCCTACCCGAAGAGCGAAGAGAGCGTCGTGATAAAAAGCCAGATGGTCTGCCGGCCATGCTACAAAAAATTTAAGCTGAAGGAATGCGCCCATATGGATTGCCTTACGCATATAGAGGTAGATGAGGTCTTGGCCGCGATAGATAAATTTTTAAGCGAGGATCAGGGCGGGGCATGAACCCAGCCCCTTCTAAGTATTCATTTTTGATTTATATGATATATATACTAAGTAATGGAATCCATATGTTGCATTTGAATAAGAAAGAAGGGGCTGGGTGAAGAAAAAGGTTCTTATTACCGGGGCGACAGGCCTTCTCGGGCTTTCTCTGATAAAGGGAAAACCCCCAGGCTTCGATATTTACACCGGTTACTATAATTTTCCAAAAGCACAGCTTCCGGCTGCGAATGGTGCGCGGTATATAGAATTTGATATAAAAGACCAAAAACAGGTTCTTGGCGCTTTTGATGAGGTCCGGCCGGATATTGTCGTGCATGCCGCCTCTGTCGGAAATGTGGATTATTGCGAGCGCAATCAGGAAGAGGCGCGCAAGACAAATATTGAAGGCTCTCGTAACATGATAGAGGCCTCCAGGCGCCATAATTGCGGATTTTTATTCATGTCTTCAAACGCCGTGTTTGACGGGGAAAAGCCGCCCTACGACGAAGAGGATAAGCCGAACCCGATAGATTATTACGGCAAGACAAAACTGCAGACCGAGCAGGACCTCGCCGGAAGCGGCCTGAAATACGCGATTGTGCGCCTGATTACCATGTAT
>CAYQVM010000095.1:0-2569 GCA_964421145.1 uncultured Planctomycetia bacterium | reverse complement strand
AGGGCAAACAGATCAATGTTGTGGATGATATTTACAATAATCATCTCTATGCCGATAATGCGGCGCAGGCCGTATGGGTTATTGTTTCTAAAAATAAACTGGGCATATTCCATATAGCGGGAAGCGAGGTTGCCTCCAGGTATGAACTGGCGCGCGCCGTTGCTGGAGTTTTCGGTCTTGATGAGCGGCTTATAAAGCCGGTTAAAAGTTCTTTTTTCCCATCCATAGCGCCGAGGCCGAAGAATACAAGCTATAAGATAGATAAGATGCAAAAAGAGCTGTCCGTAGCAGGCCTGGGGATAAAGGAAGGCCTTGCCTTGATGAAAGATAACTCGCCGAAGGAGTGGAATTATGACTGGTGGAAATAAGACGCTTCTTGTTTCCGAAGTGGGCTGGCGCGGCATAAAGGAATTCTCATCCTCGCTTGTAAAAAGCTCTTTTTGTGTTGATATAGTTATTAAGGGCAGCGTAGATAAAGAAATTCTGGAAATTATTACCAGGCCGGAAGGCGTGCGGATACGCGCCGTCCCGAGAGAATTTTTTATCGCGTATATATTCTTTTATATTTTGTGGAACAGAGCAGCAGGTAATTTAAAAACGGTGATTGTCACCAAAGAAGGTACGAGGAGCTGGCTTAAGGGCCTGGGCGTTGACGCAAAGGTATTGATAGAGACAAGGGAAGGGTATAATGTTGTAGGTGATCAATGAAGATTGCGATAATATACGATGCATATAGAAAGGATACGCTCGGGGAACATTATAAAAGGGCGCTATCCAAGGCCGGCGTCGATACGACGCATTTCTGGCTCAGGGACGCAGCCGCGATAAAACCCGGATTTGACGCATATCTGAGGGTGGATGACGGCGATTACAAATACGATATCCCGCATAGCCATCTGAAACCCTCTTTTTTCTACGCAAGCGACGTGCATCTGAAAAAGCCATTTGCCGCAATCAGGAAGATAGCGCCTTTTTACGATCACGTCTTCTGCGCCCAATATAGCGGCTATCTGCGGCTTGAACGAATATATAAAGGTAAGGTCTCGTGGCTGCCACACGCCTGCGATGATGAACTACACAAAGACCTGGCAGTCAAAAGAGAGCTGGATATCGCGTTTGTCGGAAATGACGGCGGCATCCCGAGAAAATTCCTGCTTCAGGAAATAAGGGAAAGGTATCCTAGCTCATATATAGGCAATGCCTCGTACAGGGATATAGCCGGTATCTACAGCAGGGCGAAGATAGGTTTCAATTATTCGATAGCGGATGACATAAACATGCGGATGTTTGAGGTCATGGCCTGCGGGGCGATGCTGTTGACGAATCATATAGATGACAACGGGTTTGACGAAATATTCAAAGACAGAAAAAATCTGACTACATATAAATCGCCAAAGGAACTGTTTTCGCTTGTTGAGTATTATCTAAAGAATGTCCCGGAACGGGAACGAATAGCGGAAGCAGGAAAGAAATTGGTTATCAGCGAACATACATATTTAAAGCGGACAGAATACATATTGAAAGTAATTAAAGATTATAAGGGTAAATAAGGGATAAAAAGGGATTATAAGGGGAAAATGGGCAATAGATACCGCTGTGACATAATAGTGGCTACATGGAATAAGCTGGATTATATAAAGGAATGCGTAGAATCCATTCTGAAGCATACCGACGTAAAGAGTCGCCTGGTCATAGTTGATAACGCTAGCGAGGAAGAAACAAAGGCATACCTCAGGGCGCTTAAGGGCACCGATACCGTAGATATAAAACTGATATTTAATAATACGAACCTGGGGCCTGGCAAGGCCAGGAACAAGGCGCTGGAAATCATTGACGCGGATTACGTCTGCTTTGCGGACAGCGATATCGTCGTGACGCCCGGATGGCTGTCAACTATGATAGCTGTTGCCGGGGCGAATCCTGATATAGGAATGGTCAACCCCTCAAGCAACAACTTTAATCAGGTGCCGCCAGAAGATGTCTCGCTTGAGGCCTATAGCCGCATGATCTCACCTTTTATGGACAGCTTCATAGAAGTGGGGCATTGCATCTCATTTTGCATGCTTATAAAGGCGCAGGTCGTCAAACAGATAGGGCTCATTGACGAGGAATACATCCTTGCCCTTTATGAGGACACTGATTATTCCATGAAGGCGAGCAGCGAGGGTTACAGGTGCGTTATAGCGCGCGGCGCGTATGTGTGGCATCACGGGCACGGCTCAACTGGCAGGGTAAAAAAGATAAACGCTATTGCCGAGAAAAACAGAGAAAGATTTTATAAGAAATGGGGTTCACCACTTCGTATCCTGTGGTGCTCAACCAGAGGCGTGCTGGACGGGGCCTTCGGCGAGACTCTTGCGTCCTGCATTGAGCTGGCGAGGGACGGTAATTATGTTTATGTGTTCTCGCGCGGGAAAAATGCCGCTGGTAGAGAAGAGATCTTTGAAAGATTTGATTTGACCCAACACGCAAATGTGCATATAAAATTGTGCCTGTCCGCAGGCTTCAAATGGTTTTGCCTGTGGAGGGTGCTGGTAAAAAGAAAGAAGCCTTATGATTTGGTTGTTGC
>CAYQVM010000094.1:0-3471 GCA_964421145.1 uncultured Planctomycetia bacterium | reverse complement strand
AATGCTCCTGTTTGAGGCATGCCTCATAGCGCCCCTTGACCTATACATCGCCCCGATGGCCGGTATAAGTATTTTATTGGCCCTGCTTCTTTCTCTGAACGCCTCTTTTGTCGTAACGCTGCTTTTAAGCCTTATATTCGGCGTAATGATCCAGGGCCGCATGGACCTGTTTTTTGTAATCTTCCTGGGCGGGACAGTCGGCGCGATAGCGGTCCGCAACACAAGGCGGCGCAGCCACTTGTTAAGCGCGGGTTTATTTGTCGGTATATTCAATTTTGTTGTTATAAGCTGTTTTGGTTTATTTAAAGGAGAACCACCGCCCATTTTTCTAAAAGAAGGGTTTTGGGGATTCGGCAGCGGTATCCTGTCCAGCTTTTTGGTAATGGGGCTCCTGCCTGTTTTGGAGACGTTTTTTAACATTACCACCAATATTACGCTTCTTGAGCTGTCGGATTTGAATAATCCCCTTTTAAAAGATCTGATCCTTAAAGCGCCGGGCACGTATCATCACAGCCTTGTTGTCGGAAATCTGGCCGAGGCGGCATGCGACGCGATCTCGGCCAACTCGCTCCTGGCAAGGGTGGGCGCGTATTATCACGATATCGGCAAGCTGAACAAACCCGAATATTTCAGCGAAAATGAGCAGGAGCTGCAGTCTCAGCACGAGGAGTTAAAGCCTTCGATGAGCTCCCTTATTATAGTGAATCACGTCAAGGACGGTGTTGAGCTCGCGAAAAGGCATAAATTGCCGAGGTCTCTGATTAATTTTGTTGAACAGCATCACGGCACCAGCCTGATTTATTATTTTTACCAAAGGGCGCTTGAAAAGGTTGAGGATGAAGGCCTTTTAAAAGAAGAGAATTACAGGTACCAGGGGCCGAAGCCGCAGACAAAGGAGGCGGCGGTAGTCCTCCTGGCAGATTCTGTCGAGGCCTCAAGCAGGACGCTGTCCGATCCGACGCCGGCTAAGATAAAGGCCATGGCACAGAAGATAATAAATAACAAATTTATAGACGGCCAGCTTGACGAATGTGACCTTTCGCTTAAGGATTTGAATAAAATTGCCGATTCGTTCGCCAAGATCCTGACCGGCATATTCCACACGAGAGTGGAATACCCGGCCGTTTCAAGCTCAAGCACTTGATGAATGCGGATTACAAAGTTAATATTATTATTGAGTCCCGCCGGCCATTGCCGGAAGTAGGGACTTTGAAAAAGGCGGCACAGAAAACCCTGGAGGTGGAAGGCGTAAAGGGCGATATATCCCTTAATATGCTTTTTACGGACAATAAACAGATAAAGGAGCTTAACAGGAGGTATCTGCACCGAAATGCGCCGACAGATGTGATCGCATTTTGCGCAAAGAGGGGCAATGTGATAAATAAATCGTTGAAGGGTTTCATCGGAGAGATTGCCGTATCGGTAGAGATGGCGGAAATAAATGGCAGGCAGTACGGCAATTCAAAAGAGGATGAGTTAAGGTTATATGTGGTTCACGGGATCCTGCATCTATTGGGTTATGATGATGAGAGCTCAAAGCGCAGGAAGATAATGGAAGCCAGACAGGGCAGGATACATAGACAGATATGCACCAGCTTATAGAAAGTTTTAACAATGCGATAGAAGGCTTCCTGTACGTTCTCAGGAGCCAGCGGAACATGCGGCTGCATTTTCTGCTGGGGGTGCTGATATTTATAGCCGGGATCATACTTGATTTCAGCAGAACAGAACTGGTCTGTTTGGGCAGCATTATTACCTTAGTGCTATTTGCCGAGATGTTCAACACTGCCCTGGAGCATACCGTAGATTTGATAAGCGATGCCTACCATCCTTTGGCGCGCATCATCAAGGATGTATCCGCGGGGGCCGTCCTGTTAACCGTCATATCGGCGACAATCTTCGGGTATCTGCTTTTTTCCAAGCGTATCACATTTCCGTTCGTTCGCGGTATTAACAGGATAAAGAATTCACCCGTTAACTTGACAATCATATCTTTGATAGCAGTCATGGCGCTTGTAATACTGGGGAAGGCTATTTTCCGCAGAGGCACGCCTATGCGTGGAGGGATGCCCAGCGGACATTCGGCCGTTATATTCTGTCTATGGACGATTATCGTGTTTTCGACATCAAACCCGCTCATCATCGCGCTTACTTTTTTGATGGCCGTCGCGCTGGCGCGGACCCGCATGAGCGAAGGCATACATACGCTGTGGGAAGTAGTAGCGGGAAGCCTGTTGGGCTCCTTAGTAACCTTGTTGGTTTTACAAATTTTAAAGTAGAAGGGGTATGATAAAAAAATCAGACGCAATATTGCTGAAAAAACAGGAGCTGCGCGAGACTAGCCTCTTTATGACATTTTATACAAGGGAGTCGGGCAAGATTTACGGCGTCATGAAAGGGGTAAGGGGCCAGAAGGGCCAATACGGCATCAGCCCCCAGCTTTTTAGTTTAAATGAAATTGTATTTTACGAAAGAAAGGATAAGGACGTATTTATTGTTTCTCATTGCGAATTGAAGGAATTTTTTGCGAGGATAAGAGAGGGCCTTGAGCAGACCTCTTATGCCATGTACTTTATCGAGCTTGTGAATTCCCTGACGCCGTCCGCCGAAAAAAACGAAAAGATGTTTGAGCTGCTGGAAAACTGCCTCAGGCTCCTGGACGGGTCCGCAAGCGCCAGGAGGACGGCGAGGATTTTTGAGATCAAGCTTCTGGCATTACTTGGGTTGATGCCTTCGTTAAATAAGTGCGTCATATGCGGCAGCGCTAAAATGGCCAAGCAGCCTCGTTTCAGTTTTAAGGACGGCGGGGTGCTGTGCGAGGCGTGCGCCGCGAAAGAGAAAAGCAATTATCCTATATCTACAGGAACGCTGAATTTTATAGACCATATAAACCGGTCAGAGTGGAATTTGATACCGAGGATCAAGGTCTCCGCGGACGTAGGCCGGCAGGTGGAGGAGACGCTTCGCAGGTTTCTTAACTATCATCTTCATATCAACCCCAAATCTCTGGAGTTCATGAAAAAAACACACCTGATAGCAGATGAAAGGCACAGATGAACCCCGCCCCTCCTAAATATTCAGTTTTAAATTATGGGTTATATATAGTTGAGAAAATTTATATGCTGCATTGGAATAAAAAAGGAGGGGCTGGGTGAACCAGGATTCCGTAATGGAAAAAATAGTTTCTTTATGTAAGCGCAGGGGATTTGTATTCCAGTCAAGCGAGATATACGGTGGCCTTGAAAGCACTTGGGATTACGGCCCTCTTGGAGTTGAATTGAAACGGAATGTCAAAGAGGCCTGGTGGAGAAGCGTTGTCTACGAAAGAGACGACATAGAGGGCCTGGACGCGGCGATATTGATGCACCCGTCCGTCTGGATGACCTCGGGCCATGTTGAAGGGTTTGCCGACCTGCTGGTTGATTGTAAGCGCTGCAAGAAGCGTTTCAGACAGGACCATCTCAAGGACCC
>CAYQVM010000093.1:0-3472 GCA_964421145.1 uncultured Planctomycetia bacterium | reverse complement strand
AATATTTCTGGCATAGATACATTCAAATTAGGAGTTGAAGATTTAAAGATAGCGGAATAAGAGAGTCCCTCGCTTCAGAGTAGTAAAACTAGGGAAGCTCGGGATCATTTTACAGATTAAGAAAAATTAGGGTAAAATGGGAGGATATTTAGATGCAGAGTGTGAAATGGAGAATACTCGCGGTAATAGCCGTTACTGCTATCGCTCTTTACGGCCTGTTTCCGATCAAGCAAAAGATTAATCTGGGGCTGGATCTTCAGGGCGGCATACATTTGGTGCTTCGGGTTGATACTTCCAAGCTGCCGGAAAAACAGAAGGAAGACGCCACTGACAGGGCGCTTGAGATCATACGAAACAGGATTGACCAGTTCGGCGTAAAGGAGCCCGTCATATCAAGGCAGGGCAAGGAAGGGCTTGTAGTCCAGCTTCCCGGCGTAACCGACAGGCAGCGCGCCGTTGACCTCATAGGTAAAACAGCGCTTCTGGAATTTAAGCTAGTTTCCGACGACTTGGAGCTTTTAAAACAGGCTAGGGAGGGGAACGTCCCCGAGGGTTACGAGCTGAGGAAGGACGAGAGGGGCGAGGACCTGCTTCTCAAAAAAGAAGCAAGCCTTACTGGCGATACACTGGTTGATGCCCTTGTGAAGTTTGATCAGTCCAGTTTCGGCGAGCCTTATGTAGGGATTACGTTGAATCCGAAAGGCGCCGAGCAATTTGCAAAGGTTACCGGGGATAATGTCGGCAAGAGACTGGCCATTGTGCTGGACGGCGTTGTGCAGTCGGCGCCCGTCATAAGAGAGAGGATCCCGAGGGGAGAGGCCCAGATCTCGGGCCATTTCAAGGTTGCCGAGGCGAATGACCTGGCCATAGTGCTGAGGGCAGGCGCGCTTCCGGCCCCGATAATAATCGAGGAAGAGAGGACCATAGGCCCTCTGTTGGGGCAGGACTCCATCAGGGCGGGAATACGCGCGACTCTCGCAGGCGCTGTCCTGGTATTTATCTTTATGCTGATTTATTATTTTGCGGCGGGTTTCATAGCGAACCTGGCCCTGATTTTAAATATCCTGTATGTACTCGGTTTTATGGGTCTTTTCCACGCCACCCTTACGCTGCCGGGCATCGCGGGTCTGATCCTGACCATGGGCATGGCAGTTGACGCTAACGTTCTGATAAATGAAAGGATACGGGAGGAGCTTAAGCTTGGCAAGAGCCTGCGTGCCGGCATCGCGGCCGGATACCATAAGGCGTTTTCGGCAATATTTGACTCTAACCTGACTACCGTCGCCGCCGCCGTGTTGCTGTTCCAGTTTGGGACCGGCCCGATAAAAGGTTTTGCGGTAACACTGACATGGGGTATCGCGGCGAGCATGTTTACCGCTATTGTGGTCACAAAGCTGATTTTTGACATACTGCTTGAAAATAACATGTTGAAATCCCTGCCCATGCTTCAGTTATTTCCCCAGACGAAGATTGATTTCATCGCGAAAAGGAGAATATGCTACGTTATTTCCGCGGTGGTAATAATATCGGGGCTCTTTATTTTTTGGCAGAGGGGAGCGAAGAATTTCGGGGTTGATTTTTCAGGTGGCACAGCCATTCAGTATGAGTTTGCGAAAGATGTTAAGATTGACGCGCTCAGGGCAGTCGTCTCAGAGGTAGGTATCGCGGACGCCTCCATACAGCAATTCAGGGATAAGCCCCGGGAGATAGTAATAAAGACCCAGCAGGACAGATCAACAGATATAGAAGCGAAGTTCAGGGAAAAATTTCCAGACAATAAATTTGAGGTTATGAAGGTTGAGACGGTCGGCCCCGCTGTCGGGAAAGAACTAAAGAAAAACGCAATCTGGGCGCTTCTCTTGGGCCTTCTGGCGATAATGATCTATGTGGGGGTAAGGTTTAATCTGAAATACGGTATTGCCGGCGTTATAGGGCTGTTCCATGACGTGTTCATCGCCATCGGCGCGCTCGCCCTGGCCGGCAGGCAGTTTGACCTGACCATAGTGGCGGCGCTTCTTACCATTGCGGGTTATTCAATAAACGATACGGTTGTTATCTACGACAGGATAAGGGAAAATTTAAGATTTGCTAAGAAAAGCAGCCTGACAGATGTTATAAACCTGAGCGTCAACCAGACGCTTTCAAGGACGATACTCACCAATTTTACGGCGCTTTCGGTGGTAGTGGTGCTGTTTTTATTCGGAGGCGATGTCTTAAGCGACTTTTCCTTTTGCCTTTTGGTCGGGTTTGTATCAGGCGTGTACTCAACGGTTTATATCTCAAGCCCGCTATTGATTGCGTGGGAGAAGCGTAGAGAGCGAAAAATTTAAAGCGCTTTGAACTTTACGCTTTTGTTATTTTGCCTGCTTTAAGGCACTTTGTGCAGACCCTCACCCTCTTGGGCTGGCCGTTTATCAGGGCGTGAACGAACTGAAGATTCGGCAGGAAACGCCTTATCGTGATGCCTGTGATCTTTTTTCCAACGCCGCCTTTTTTCTTGGCAAGACCGCGGCGCGCAATTGTCCTTCCGGCTGCCGGTTTTTTACCGCATATATAACAAATCTTAGACATATCTTGAACACTCCTTTTTATTTTTAAATATTTAAGTTCGTGATATAATATCATATTAATAATCCTTATGCAAGACAAAAATATCCTGAAGACCCCTGTCCAGTATATCAAGGGCGTCGGCCCCAAAAGGGCCCAGCTCCTCAATAAACTGGGCCTGTATACCATTGAGGATGCGCTCTATAACCTCCCCAGGCGCTATGAGGACAAGTCTAACTTTACGCCCATCTCCAGGGTAGTCATAGGCCAGCACCATACCTTAAAAGGCAAGGTCCTGACCTTCGGCCTCAAGAAGACCAGGAAGGGCTCGTCCATATTCCAGGTCGCGGTGGGCGATGATACGGGCGTCATATACGCCATGTGGTTCAACCAGCCGTTCGTTAAAAAATTTTTCAAGATCGGCCAAAAGATAATACTGTACGGCAAGGTAGACATGTATGATGTGCCCGTAATAAACCAGCCGGAGTATGAGATCCTGGGTGAGGACGAGAATGAGGACGATTCGGCCCATGTCGGCAGGATAGTCCCGATTTACCGCCTGACCAGGGACGTGACCCAGCGGTTTATCCGTTCTCTTACGAAAATGACGGTTGAAAAATATTTTAGGTTCCTGGAGGATGTGGTGCCCACTAAGGTAAGGGCGCGCAATAAATTAGTGGACGCGAGATTCGCCATAAATAATATACATTTTCCGACGAGCAGCGAGAACCTGAAGCGCGCCTATCAGCGGATCGTGTTTGAGGAATTTTTTATCCTGCAGTGCGCCATCGCTCTAAAGAGGAAAGATGTAAAGGTTGAAGAAGGGCTCGCGCACAGGACAGAGGGCGAGCTCATAGAGGCCTTTAAAAAGCAGATACCTTTTCAGCTGACAAAGGGCCAGTTTGAGTCGATGAAACACATTGAA
>CAYQVM010000092.1:1198-3485 GCA_964421145.1 uncultured Planctomycetia bacterium | reverse complement strand
ATTAATCTAGTTGGATAAGAGAGTATTTCCCTAATGAAACCTGAGAGGCACCCCAGCTAAAATAAAAAATTCCGCTTTGGTAATAATCAAGGTGGAATTTTTTATTTTAGCGTCCCTGAATACTTAGGTGAATATGAACAATACTGTCGGTCATAGCCTTTTTATCTAACGCTCTGTCAAAGAGCTATGGCTCTTCCCGCAGTTAAGTGTTATAATATATTTCGTAAAACAATCTAAAAGACGGTGTACTTAGGGCATGAAAGACTTTTTACCGATATCAAAAGAGGACTTAAAGAAGCGCGGATGGAACGAGCTTGATATTATACTGGTCACCGGTGACGCCTATGTTGACCATCCTTCGTATGGCGCTGCGCTTATAGGGCGGGTGCTGGAGAATGCCGCCTTTAAGGTCGGCATCATAGCGCAACCGGATTGGCGGATGCTCGACGATTTTAAGAGGCTGGGCCGGCCGAAGCTATTTTTTGGCGTTACGGCGGGCAATATCGACTCCATGCTCGCGAGATACACCGCGAATAAAAAAATCCGTAATGTGGATGACTATTCACCGGGAGGACGGGCGCTTCTTAGGCCCGAAAGGGCAAGCATCATATATGCGAATAAGTTACAGGAGGCGTTTAAGGGCGTCCCGATTGTCCTCGGCGGCATAGAGGCGAGCATGAGAAGGCTCACTCACTACGATTACTGGTCGGACAGGGTGAGGCGCTCACTCCTTATGGATTCAAAAGCCGACATACTTGTTTACGGAATGGGCGAGAAACAGATTTTAGAGATAGCCTATCGCCTAAAAGACTCAGCCGGCGTAACCGGCCTGGAAAATATCAGCGGCACGGTCATTACCCGAAAGTCCTTGGACGGCCTCAAGGATTATGTTTTAGTCCCTTCTTTTGAGGAAATAGTCCAAGATAAGGATGCATTTAATGCCGCCTTTAAGACTATTTATTCTGAATCTGATCCGATTTCCGGCAAGGCGATCGCTCAAAAGTGCGGCGACAGATTCCTCGTGCAGTATCCCCCTGCGCCTCCCCTTACCACGGAAGAAATGGACAGGATATACGCCCTGCCCTATATGCGAAATTGGCATCCTGCATATGATAAAGACGGCGGCGTCCCGGGATTTGAAACGGTAAGAAATTCGATTACTTCTCATCGCGGATGCTCAGGCGGATGCAGCTTTTGCTCCTTATATCTGCATCAAGGCAGAATTATACAGAGCCGCAGCATTAAGTCGGTAGTGAGAGAGATAGCCGCAATCGCCGAAGATAAAAAATTTAGAGGGACGATCACCGACATCGGCGGCCCGACGGCAAATATGTATATGGCAATGTGCCCTTCATGGAAAAAAACTGGCGCATGCCGTAACAAACGATGCCTTGTGCCCGAAAAATGCAAAAACCTTACATTAGGCTATGAGCACTCAATCCGCCTCTGGAAGGAGTTAAAAAGGATACCCAGAGTAAAACATGTATTTGTCGGAAGCGGCGTGCGATACGATTTATTAATCGACCGCTATTCGGATGGATATTTGCATGAATTGTGCGCCTCCCACGTAAGCGGACAGCTGAAAGTTGCTCCGGAACATTGCACCGTTTCGGTCCTGGAACTTATGAACAAACCCGCATTTGCGAAATATGAAAAATTTATCGACAGGTTTGAAACGGTTAATAAGCGGTTAGGCAAGAAGCAGTACCTTGTGAATTATTTTATATCAGGCCATCCGGGAGCGCGCCTGGAAGATGCCCTTGAGCTGGCGGTATATCTGGCAAAAAATCATATTCATCCCGAACAAGTCCAGGATTATATACCTTTGCCTATGACCATCTCAGGCTCCATGTATTACACCGAAAAAAATCCGCTTACCGGTAAAAATTTGTATGTAGCTAAGACCCAGAGCGAGAGGGCAATGCAAAGGGCGCTATTACAATACAAGAATCCGCAGAACAGAAAGCATATACTTCGAGCCCTTAAGATACTCCATAAAGAGAGCTTGAAAAAGCTCTTTTGCGGATAACTTGGCAAGAACGTCCCGAAGCATAAATGGTTTTATGTAGATGATACAGTGGTGGGTTGCTTGGTTAAAGTGAGCTGCTGATGGATATAACAGTATGTCGATAAGTTATATATACTCAGCAGGCGCTTGCAGCTCGCGAGCTTACAATATCTGCGTTTTTTAATAAACTTTATCGGTTTAGCCATATATACTCGATTCTTAATCCTGGTTGACATTACGCGCGGACGGATTTCCTGACATCTTTAAAACAAAGGGCTC
>CAYQVM010000092.1:265-1188 GCA_964421145.1 uncultured Planctomycetia bacterium | reverse complement strand
TAACGGGAAAAGCATTATGCCTCTAATTCCCGTAGCGCTTCACCGACGATCTCATCCATCAGGTCTTTCACGGAAACTATTTTGTTGACCCTTGAGACATTGCTGCCGGCAAAGATGACGGCGTTATCTATATCGCCCTGCGACGCGTTGCCGAGGGCCTTGGCGATACAGTATGGCACAGTCGCCGGGTCGCACGTCCTCAGGCACCTATAGCGGCAGTAGAACTGTACCTTTTCGCCCGATACCAGTCTATCGGTAAAACGGTTCTTTATCGCCCTTGCCGGCATGCCCACAGGGCTGTCTATAATGATCGCGTCTTCGCTTTTTGCCGCGAGGTACATGGCTTTGAATTTTTCCGAAACCGAGCACTCGAAGGTCGCGACAAAACGCGTGGCCATCTGGACGCCTCCGGCGCCCATTTTCAGGAACCGCGCCATGTCCTTGCCGTCAAAAATACCGCCGGCCGGGATAACCGGGATATGCGCGCTGTATTCCTTTTCATACTCACCCGCCAGTTTCAAGACATCATTGAACAGGTCTTCAAGCCGGCCTTCCGTATGCCCGGTCAAGTCGGCAAGCTTAAACCCGATATGCCCGCCTGCCAGCGGACCTTCGACTACGATCGCGTCGGGTAAACGATCATACCGTTTTTTCCATGTCTTGATGATAAGGTCGGCGGCGCGCGCCGATGAAACGATAGGAATAAGCTTAGTGGACGATCCTTCGGTATGCTCCGGCAGTTTTAACGGTAACCCCGCCCCCGACACTATGAAATCCGCATGCTCTCCGGCGGCAGTTCTTGCGAGATCCTCAAAATTGCCCAACGCGACCATGATATTGACCCCGACAACTCCCCGAGTCAATCGTTTTGCCTCTCTTATTTCATTCCTAAGCGCCTCATCCGAGTCCTCGGCGACCTCTCT
>CAYQVM010000092.1:0-255 GCA_964421145.1 uncultured Planctomycetia bacterium | reverse complement strand
GACGCTGGCGATAGTTCCGGCGCCGCCGCAATCGGCGACCGCGCTTGCAAGCGGCGCTGTCGATACACGGACCCCCATCCCTCCCTGGACGATAGGTACTCTGACTTCTAGGCCGCCGATTATAAGTGGTTTCAATATGTTCGCCAGAATTATCTAACGGCCGCTATTCTTGCGTTTTGAGAAACATTCCTTGCAGTATATCGGACGGTCATCCCTGGGTTTAAAAGGAACTTCGCATTCTTTCTTGCACTCCGC
>CAYQVM010000091.1:1650-3493 GCA_964421145.1 uncultured Planctomycetia bacterium | reverse complement strand
TACAGAGGAAAGATAGGTTGTTTTGTCCTGCCACCGTCTGTCGTGGGCACATATTTTGACAAGAAGGTTTTTTATGAAGGCGACAAGACAGACAACCAGTCCATGAAGATTATGTATAATAAACGCGATAAAAAGTCTTTCTGCGGGGCATATATAATTTTGCTAGCGGATGTCTCAATGTATAAAACGATGACTTTTTTTATCAAGGGCCAAAAGGGCGGTGAATTGTTTGAAATCGGGATGAACGACGTAATATCAAACAAACGCGAGGACGCCGTATATGTCGGGGCAATAAACAGGTATTTACCAGGCGGCATAACAAAAGACTGGCAATTGGCCAAGATACCCCTTTCCGATTTTTACGGCCCGGACATCTCCAGGGTATACAGCCTGGTCTTTCATTTTAATGACATAAGCCAGGGCACCTTCTGGATCGATGAAATCAGGTTTTACAAAGAAGACCCGGTGATTCAGGAAAGGGCCAAAGATATCAAAGGAAAAAAATATTTTATCCTGGATGATTTTGATGCCTCAGATGTGAATCTCCTGGGCAGAAAGACCAATGCCTACAAGAAACTGCCTTCCGTATGCAAATTTGAAAGGACGGACGAGGAGCATTATGGCCCATCGGGACGCGCGCTCAAGTTGTCTTATACAAAGGAATCCACGGGGTGGTGCGGTTATTATACGCTGCTTAACCAGATAGACGGAGAATACTACGATTTGAGGCCTTATAAGTCGGTTTCATTTATGGTTAAAGGCAAAAACGGCGGAGAAGAATTTGAAATGGGCATGGCAGATAAAAACTGGGTCATCATAGGCGATTCTCTGAAGGCCGGGTCGGTCAGAAAGTATCTGCCGAAAGGCGTGACAAAAGAATGGCAGGAGGTCGTCATACCGCTTGAGGACTTCGGGCTTCTGGATTTTTCGGAGATGGGCTCATTTGTGATAAATTTTTATGAAAAAGGGGAAGGGACGATTTATATAGATGATTTAAAATTTTATCTTAGGGAGAAAAAATGAAAAATTACAAAACTTTTATTCTACTTTCTGTTTTTTATTTTCTATTTTCCGCAATTTGTTATGCGGAGCCGTTTCCTATCGATCACTTTGAAAAGACAGCCAATCTGCTGGGCGGGCGCACAAGCGTGTACCAGCAGGAGCCCTCAAGGGCGACCGCTATAACAACCGACAGGGAACATTACGGCGACGGAACCCGTTCGATCGCCATCAGATATGACAAACAAAATAGTGGAGGCCCATACGATTCAGGCGGGTGGTGCGGGTATTATTCCATCCTGAAGGCAGGGCCAAAATATTTCGACGCCACCAAATATGCCAAGCTTACCTTTTGGGTGAAGGGCGAGAAGGGAGATGAGAATTTCAAGGTCGGACTCGCCGACAGGCATTGGGAACAGGTAGGCGATTCTGTAAAATCCGAGGATATAGGCGTTTATCTGAAGGATAAAAAGATTACTACGCAGTGGCAGCAGGCAGTAATACCGCTGGATGTATTTTTCCTTGATATGAAGGAAGTGGCCTCGCTGGCAATATGTTTTGAAGGCGACTGCTTCCCTCAAGGCAAGGGAAGCGGGGTAGTATATATAGATGAAATAGCATTTGAATAAAATGCAAGGGGGTATACCATGGAGCAGAAAAACAAATTAAGGATGGCAAAGATATTAGGGGTGGCGGTTTTTAATCTGGTATGTATTTTCAGTATTATCTATGTTATCGCCATGGGTGGAGAAAAGAGGCAGGCGACAGGAGAAGAGACTAACGTAAAGTACATAAAGGAATTTGAGGGGACCAAGAAAGCGGCTCCTGCCGTCGAGGCCCAGAA
>CAYQVM010000091.1:0-1608 GCA_964421145.1 uncultured Planctomycetia bacterium | reverse complement strand
TCATTGCGAGCCCGAACGAAGTGAGGGCGAAGCAATCTCAGTTGACCGAGCCAACTCAAGCTCAAGCTCGCCAGGCCAAGGATTTTTTGCTTGTGGATGATTTTACCGGAGAGGAGATCAAGAACAGGATTGGTTCAAGGGCCAACGTATACAGCAAGGCGCCTTCCAGGGTCATGGTCTCAAAGCGCGATGATATTATAAACGGCGTAAAGAAAAAAGCCCTGATGATCAAGTATGACAAGAAAAATTCAGGCGGCCCGAATGGCATGGGCGGCTGGTGCGGATATTATACCCTTATCAAAAATGAGAAGACCGGGGAATATCTGGACGGCACTGCCTATAAATATATAACCTTCTGGGTAAAAGGCGAGAAGGGTAATGAGAATTTCATGGTGGGATTAGCGGATGAACACTGGGATAAGATCGGCGACTCTTTAAAAGCGGAAGAGATAGGCGTCTATTTGGATAAAAAGAAGATTACGACCGATTGGCAGAAGGCGAAAGTGCCTCTTGACGCTTTCTTCTTGGACCACGCGACCCTTTCCTCAATATCCGTGAATTTTGAAGCGGACTGTTTTCCCGAAGGCGCCGGCTTCGGAGTCGTCTATATCGCGGATATTGCGCTGGAAAAATAGTGAAACGCACCGTAAGGATCCTAATATATTTTTTTAGTCTGTGGTCTGTGGTCTGTGGTCTGTGGTCTGCCACGGCCGAGGAGTATATCGAGCCTCCGCGCGCTATGTGGGTGTGGGATGTGAAGATTCCCGCGTCGAAAGAGGCCACCAAAAGGCTTCTTGAATTCTGCAGGTCCAGGAATATAAACCGCCTCTATCTCTCCGCGTATAATATCAACGAAGGGACCTCCAAAAATTTCAGATTTTTCAATCAAAGCGCCCACAACAGCGGCATATTTGTCCACGCCATGGGGGGCGACCCCCGCTGGGGGCTTGAGAGATATCATCAGCAGCCCTTAAGGTGGGTGGAGGAGGTGTTAAGCTTTAACAGGGCCTCAAAGTCCGCCGAGCGGTTTGACGGGATACAAAATGACACAGAGGTCTATCTCTTGGGCAAGGTATGGGAACAGAATAAGGAAGGCATACTGAAGGAATATCTAGACCTCAACAGAAAGATAATAGAGCTGCGGCAGATAGAGGAGGCCGATATCATATATGCCTGTGACATCCCGTTCTGGTATGACGATGATTCTTCGCTGGTTGTTAACTGGAACGGTGCGACTAAACCCGCCAGTTTTCATGTCTTGGATACAACGGATTCCGTCACGATCATGGATTACAGGAATTTTGCCGAAGGAGCAAACGGCTCGATCGCCCTTGCCGCTAAAGAAATTGAGTATGCCACCGGCATAAATAAGAAGGTCTATATAGGCCAGGAGACAAAGGAAAATCTGTATCCTCCCTATATAACATTCGGCGGGATGACGGAAGAAAACATGGAAAGACAGATAAAAAAACTGGTTGAGGCGTATATAAATTCGCCGGGCTTTGCCGGCATCGCGATGCATCATTACACGAGCTATAGAAAACTGGTGGAGAACAAATAGTATATGACATATTTTAGCGACAAACTCAAAGCTAAAAGTTTAAAACC
>CAYQVM010000090.1:0-3510 GCA_964421145.1 uncultured Planctomycetia bacterium | reverse complement strand
AGAGCGTTGGGAAAAGGTGCGGTCATCGGATAAAGAGGCATTATTAGAGAGGACGTTACAGAATGCGTAATGAAACCAATGTTTCGAAAAAACGCAAAGCTAAAATAATTGCCATCAGCGGCAATATGGTCAGGGCCTCTTTTGATTCCTTTGTGGTGCAGAATGAGGTGGCATATATCCTGCACGCCGGCCAAAGGCTCAAGTCCGAGGTCATCCGTGTGCGCGGCAACACGGCGGAGATGCAGGTATTTGAAAGCACACGGGATTTAAAGGTCGGAGATGAGATTGAATTCAGCGGTGAACTTCTTTCGGTAGAGCTGGGGCCGGGGTTGCTGGGTCAGATATTTGACGGGCTCCAAAACCCGCTGCCTCACCTGGCCGAGCAGTGCGGGTTTTTCTTAAAGCGCGGAATTTATATTGAGCCGCTTTCTGATAAAGAGTTGTGGGAATTCATGCCTATCGTAAAGCGGGGAGATATGGTGCGGCCTGGGGAACGAATAGGATTTGTTCCGGAAAAAATATTCAAACATTATTGCATGGCGCCTTTTCATTTGGTAGGGCCGCATGAGGTTGCAAGCATCGCGTCTAAGGGAAAATATAACGTAAAACAGCCGATTGCGGAAATAAAAGACCAGGACGGTAATATCACCGAGGTTTTTTTAAGCCAGAACTGGCCGGTAAAAATCGCCATTAAGGCGTACGCTGAAAAAATAAGGCCCTCCGAACCATTGATAACCAAGATGCGCCTTATAGATTCGTTATTTCCGGTTGCCCGCGGAGGCACATATTGCATACCCGGCCCGTTCGGCGCGGGTAAGACCGTGCTTCAACAATTGACCAGCAGGCACGCGGAGGTGGATATTGTTGTTATCGCGGCCTGTGGCGAGCGCGCGGGAGAAGTGGTAGAGACCCTTAAAACGTTTCCTGGGATTAAGGACCTGCGGACTGGAAAACCTCTGAGCGACCGCACGGTTATAATATGTAATACTAGCTCAATGCCGGTCGCCGCTAGAGAGTCTAGCGTGTATACCGCGATAACCATTGCTGAATATTACCGGCAAATGGGGTTGAACGTACTTCTTTTAGCCGACTCAACAAGCCGATGGGCACAGGCCATGCGCGAGATGTCCGGGAGACTGGAAGAAATCCCGGGGGAAGAGGCCTTTCCGGCATACTTAGAGTCGCGCATTGCATCCTTCTATGAAAGGGCAGGCGTTGTGCGGCTTTATGACGGCAGCACAGGTTCGGTTACTATCGGCGGGGCGGTGAGCCCGGCAGGCGGGAATTTTGAAGAGCCGGTGACGCAGGCCACGCTAAAGGTGGTCGGCGCCTTCCACGGATTGTCGCGCCAGCGTTCGGACAGCCGCAGATACCCTGCAATAGATCCCTTGATCAGCTGGACTAAATATAAAAGCTTTATAGATGAAGAGCAGGTCCAGCGCGGCCACGCGATATTGCGCCGGTCCAACGATGTGGCGCAGATGATGAAGGTTATCGGGGAGGAAGGGGTTTCTCTTTCGGATTACGTGGACTATTTGAAGGGAGAATTTTTGGACTTTGTATATCTGCAGCAGGACGCCTACGACCCTGTGGATGAGGCGACGACAGCCACGCGCCAAAGCTATATTTTTGACTTTATCTACCGCCTGATATTAAATGCGGAATTTGAGCTGGAGGACAAAGAAAAGGCTCTTCATTTTTTCCAGAGGCTCCGCCAGCTTTTTAAAGGATGGAATTCCAGCCGCTGGAGTTCCGAAGAGTTTGGTAAAATAGAAAAAGAGATCCAGCAGGCCCTGTCAGAACGTACTAAAAAAGTAACAGTAGCGCAAGGATAATTATGCAAAAGGTATATACGAATATTATACAAATCGCGGGGGATGTCATTACGGTAGAAGCGGAAAATGTCGGGTATATGGAAATTGCCCAGGTTTATACAAAGCGCGGGACGTCTCTCGGCCAGGTTATCCGCATTGACGGATACAGGGTATTTCTGCAGGTTTTCGCGGGAAGCAAGGGGGTCTCCACGGGAGACAGGGTCAGATTTCTGGGGCACTCAATGCGTGTGGCAAGCGGCGCAAATCTCCTGGGCCGTATCTTTAACGGAAGCGGCGCTCCGCTGGATAACGGTCCCGAATTGACGGACAACCTTATTGAGACAGGCACACCGTCGGTAAACCCAGTAAAAAGGATTATACCCAATAAGATGGTTCGCACAGGAATTCCCATGATAGACGTTTTTAACTCCCTGGTCGTGTCTCAGAAGCTTCCCATCTTTTCAATAGCCGGAGAGCCGTACAATGAACTCCTTGCGCGCATAGCCATTCAGGCAGAGGCGGATATTATTATATTGGGCGGAATGGGTCTGAAATACGATGATTATCTCTACTTCCGCGATATCCTTGAGGAGCATGGCGCGCTTTCAAGGTCTATTATGTTTATTCACACCGCGGCAGACCCTGTTGTGGAATGCCTTCTTGTCCCGGATATAGCTCTTGCGGTGGCTGAGCAGTTCGCCCTGGAAGGCAGGCGCGTGCTGGTTCTGCTTACGGACATGACAAACTTCAGCGATTCGCTTAAGGAGATAGCCATAACCATGGAGCAAATACCGTCAAACCGCGGATATCCCGGCGATTTATACAGCCAACTTGCGGCCCGTTATGAAAAGGCGGTTGATTTTGATACAGCAGGCTCTATTACTATCCTTGCCGTTACGACCATGCCCGGAGACGATGTAACCCATCCCGTGCCCGACAATACAGGGTATATTACCGAAGGCCAGTTTTATTTAAAGAACGGCGTGATTGAGCCGTTCGGCTCATTGAGCCGCCTTAAACAGCAGGTAAACGAGAGAACGCGCGATGACCACCGCACTATAATGAATACCATGATCCAGTTGTTTGCCAACTATCGGGAGACGCTTGAGAAACAGGCAATGGGCTTCCAGATGAGCGCCTGGGACAAAAAGCTTCTCGGTTATGGAAGGTTGTTTGAGGAAAAGATGATGTCACTTAAAGTAAATATACCTCTTGAGAAGGCGCTGGATCTGGGCTGGGAGATCATGGCGCAATGTCTTACTCCCGAAGAAACCGGAATAAAAAAGCTCATGATTGAACAATACTGGCCGAAAAATAAGTAAATAGTAAATGGTAATTAGTAAATGGAAAAAATAAGACTTACGAAAGGCGAGCTTAAAAGACAAAGAGACGCGCTGAGGCAGTACGAGCGCTATTTGCCCACGCTCCAGCTTAAAAAACAACAGCTACAGCTTGAGCAATTGCGCCAGTTGACTTTGATTGAGGAAAGGCGGCATGTGTTTTTGACAAAGAGGAAGGCGGCATTAATCTGGGCGGGCCTGCTTATAGAGGAATATATCCAACGGCCGTGGCTGATTCCTCAGCATATTAATACAGGCCTCAAGAACATCGCGGGTGTAGATATCCCCACGTTTGAAGACGCAAAATTTCCATTAATAGAATATGATCTTTTTGCTGTTCCGCTGTGGGTGGATAC
>CAYQVM010000089.1:0-3510 GCA_964421145.1 uncultured Planctomycetia bacterium | reverse complement strand
ATGGGACCTTAAAATGCTTTACAAGGCGCTCAAGTTTTTGTATAATAAACGCGTGTTTCAAAGGAGAATATAATAACTATTATTACCATATAAAAAGGGGGATTCCATGGTAAAAACCAAAGAGAAAGAACAATCAGCAGAAGTAAAACAGCAGGAAAAGGAGCAGAGCCAGAAGGACAAGGCGCTGGATTTGGCGCTTATGCACATTGAGAAGCAGTTCGGCAAGGGTTCGATTATGAGATTGGGGCAGGATTTTAAAGTGGACGTGCCCGCGATTTCTACGGGCGCGCTCTCGCTGGACTTAGCGCTTGGGGTGGGCGGCGTTCCGAGGGGCAGGGTGCTTGAGATCTTCGGCCCTGAGGCAAGCGGCAAGACCACGCTTACATTGAGCATTATCGCGCAGGCGCAGAAGACGGGCGGACACGCGGCATTTATTGACGCCGAGCACGCGTTTGATTCCACATACGCGAAGAAGATAGGCGTGAATCTGGACAACCTGCTGATTTCCCAGCCTGACACAGGCGAGCAGGCGCTTGAGATTACCGAGACGCTCGTGCGTTCCAATGCGGTTGACGTTATCGTCATAGACTCTGTTGCCGCGCTGACTCCGAAGGCGGAACTGGAAGGCGAGATGGGCCAATCCCACATGGGATTACAGGCGCGCCTCATGAGCCAGGCCCTGCGCAAACTTACGGGGGCGATAAGCAAGTCAAAGACGTGCGTGATATTCATCAACCAAATCCGCGAAAAGATTGGGATAATGTTTGGCAATCCCGAGACTACGCCGGGCGGCCGCGCGTTGAAATTTTATTCATCCGTAAGGCTGGACTTAAGAAGGGTAAATTCAATAAAGAAAGGCGATGAAGTCATCGGCAACCATGTGAGGGCAAGCGTGGTAAAAAACAAGGTGGCCCCGCCGTTTAGGAAAGCGGAGTTTGACATTTTCTACGACGAGGGTATTTCGTATAACGGCAGCGTTCTGGATGCCGCGGAACAATACGGCGTAATCACAAAATCTGGTGCGTGGATCCTGTACGGGCAGGAAAAGCTGGGCCAGGGGGCGGACAACGCAAGGCAATTCCTGAAGGAAAACCCGAAAATCCTGGCAAAAATAGAAGGAGAGGTAAGGGAAAAAGCTATATCGAAATAGAAAATAGAAGAAGGAAAATAAGGGAAGGCAAGTAAATATAAGGGAGTGATGAAAGATGATTAAATTTTCGAAAAATAAAAAAAATCTTTTGTTTTTTGGAGCGTTATTAATCAGTGCATTGTGCTGGCTGATAAATGCCGGGACATTGAGGGCCCAGCAGGAAAAACCTATTACGAACGAGGTTGACCTGAGGACCGCATTTGTCAAGGTTGCCGATATGGTAGGCCCAGCGGTGGTAAGCATATCCGCCGAAAAGGTCCAGAAGGCGCCGGGGGTAAAAAGGTATTATTTTGGCCCCAAGGGCCCCAGAGGCCAAAGCCCTTTCAGCGATGACTTCTTTGATGATTTCTTTAAGGATTTCTTCGGAGATCTCCCGGAAAGGGAATACAGGCAGATGGGCCTCGGGACAGGGGTTATTGTTGACTCGGATGGCTATATCCTGACCAACGAACACGTAATAAGCGGCGCCGAGAAAATCACCGTCACCCTGCCTGACGGACGCACGTTCAAGGCAAAGATAAAAGGCACTGACCCGCGAAGCGACCTGGCGATAATAAAGATAGACGCGAAGAGCCTGCCTTACGCGCAGCTCGGGAATTCAGACCTGGTCCAGACAGGGGAGTGGGCCGTTGCCATAGGAAATCCGTTTGGTTTTGCGGTCAATAACCCCAAGCCGACTGTAACGGTAGGGGTTATCAGCGCAGTCCACAGGCAGCTTCCGGGAATGTTCGGGCCGAGAGGCGCGGAGCGCAGCTATCTTGACCTCATTCAGACAGATGCGGCGATAAACCCCGGCAATTCAGGCGGGCCGCTATGCGACCTGAGCGGCAAGGTAATAGGTATTAACGTGGCGATAGTTTCAACAACGGGCGGCTACCAGGGCGTAGGATTTGCCATTCCTTCAAATGTGGCCAACAACGTAATAGGCGATCTTATCAAAGGCAAGAAGATCGTCTATGGCTGGTTCGGGGTTACTGTGCAGGATGTAACAGAGGGCCTGGTAAAATTCTTCGGCCTTCCGGAAAAACAGGGCGCGCTTGTTTCGGGGGTACTGAAAGACAGTCCGGCCCGGAAGGCAGGCATAAAAGAAGGCGACATCATCATAAGCATTGACGGCTCAAAGATAAAGGCAGTTAGAGATGTCCTGGGTATCGTAGGCACAAAAAAACCCGGCGAGATAGTCAATGTGACGATATTCAGGGACAAGAAGGGGATTACGGTCCCTGTTGTCGTAGGCGAACGGCCCGTGGAAACGCAGGAGGTCCCGGCAATAGAAAAGCCGGAAGTAAAAGAAGATGTTGTCTGGCGCGGCATAAAGGTTATGGATATAACGCCCGAACTGGCACAGAGCCAGAATATACAAAATGCCGCCGGAGTTATTATTGCGGAGGTGGATCCGGCGGGCCCGGCCGCCGAGGCGGGCCTGAGCCAGGGCGACATTATACGCGAAATAAACAAGGCCCCTATTAAAAATAAGGCCGACTACAACAAGGCGGTTAAGAATCTTTCGGGCGATGCCCTGCTGCGCACGGACAAGGGGTACGTAATCCTAAAGGAAAAGATGGAAACGGCCGGTGATTGACGAAGCAGAATTAAAAAAGGCAAGATTTTACGCGCTTAAGGTTTTCAATCTAAGGCCGCGCAGCACTGAGGAACTCAGGGAAAAATTGCTGGGCAGGGGCTTCGCGCAGGAGGTAATAGACGGGGTCGTTACTGAATTCGTGAAAAAAGGGTTCTTAAATGACTCTAAATTTTCAAAGCTCTGGGTTGAAAGCCGGATGACATCAAACCCAAAAGGCGCGTTTTTATTAAAGCGAGAGTTAAAGGAAAAAGGCGTAAAAGACGAGATAATAGATCAGGCCATTAAGGAATCGGCCGGCGGGCACAACGAATACGAAGTTGTGAAAACGCTGGCCGAATCGCGCATGGCGGCGCTGAAGGGCCTGAACGCGGCCGCGGTAAAAAGGAGATTATTCGGATACTTAAGAAGGCGCGGGTTCGCCGTTGAGACGATAATGCGCGTTATAAGGGAGCTTGGGGACAGTTCTCACTGAGAACTGTCCCCAAATACGGAAAGTGACAACTAACGAAATAAGGGCGGGGTTCCTTAAATTTTTTGAGACGAGGGGCCATAAGGTAGTTGCGAGCGACTCACTGGTGCCGGCAAAAGACCACTCGATTTTATTTACGGGTGCCGGCATGAACCAGTTCAAGGAACAGTTCATGGGTCGGAACATAACTTTTAAAAGGGCGGTTACATCTCAGAAGTGCCTGCGTACCGCCGACCTGGATAATGTCGGAAGGACCGCATCGCATCATACATTCTTTGAGATGCTGGGCAATTTCTCCTTCGGAGATTA
>CAYQVM010000088.1:1809-3533 GCA_964421145.1 uncultured Planctomycetia bacterium | reverse complement strand
TGATAAAATTTATTGCCCCATTTGTTGTTATATTGGAAATTATGACGATAAGCAACACACTCGTGTTTGGCCGGAAGTTTTTCGCCGTTACGAATCGCTTCAACAACCTCTTTTTTGGAAGCGCCGCGTTCTATCATTTGTTTCATCGCATGATCCGAGAAGATAATATGTTTCACAATTTGATAATATCATGAGGGTAACATATTGTCAATTACAAAAATTGAAGCAGCTGAATTTTTGGGACAGCCCGTCCTTGTGGGCAATTCATGACGAAGGCGGGTTTTGGGATGAAAATAAAATAAAAGAGCCTAACCCATGGCGCCAACAAGTTGAGATAAAGGCGCTTAAGCAGGAACTGGCTCAGTTGAAAGGGGGACTTGGGCAATGACATCCCTTGCCGATATTGGGGAAGTAGATAGCGTGACACAAAAAGACCCTTTTGCCGATATTGCTCCTTCTATTGCTGAAGACATTCAGGGGCTTTTGGGACGAGATGCCCCCTTTTCCCTAAATCCCTTTAGATTAGGGACGTTTTTGCCGGCGTTGAGCAAGGAATGGGGACCTGATAGTTTAGCTAATTTCAAGAACGCCGCTTTTAAATTTAAACGACATATCAAAATGGCGCAGGATGTTCAATCCAAGCAGGCCGTGAACAGGGCTTTTCGGTGGGAGATTGTGACAGATGACTTCAATCCTTTCGAACTTGGTACCGAAGACCTTGACTTCGGGGACCTTTATGACCGGCAGGTATTCTGTGCTGCCACCCATGATTATCTCAATTCTCCGGATGGGATTAACAGGATTCGTGCCAATAAGGATAGCTGTTTCAACGGGGATTATTGTATAAGTCGCGCCGGTATCAATACCCATGTGAAGGATTTGATTTCCTCTGGGTCCTTTGAATTCAACCGCGCAAGCGATTATAGAATCCCTATGAGCGATGGGTATAGTTATCATATGGCTAGAACGCGACAGCGTAGCCTTTGGGCATGGTGTCTTCAGAGTATGTCAGATAAGTATTATGCTTATAGCGCAGCATTTTTTGATAAATCTCATCTCTATCTTTACTGTGCGCGAGGAGATGGCCTTTTAATGGCGTGGTGGTTGATTCGTCCATTTTGTCCACACCAATCAATAGCCATTCACGGCGGAACCTCTTGCGTAATTTTTGGATATTCATTTTCATCACCTCAGCGAAATATTATCATACATATCAGTGAAAGTCAAGGCGATTTTACAGGTGTGTTTTGGGACAGCCCGCCCTCGTGGGCAATTCATGACGAAGGAGGGCTTTGGGATGAAAATAAAATAAACGGCAATGTCTGCATCGGGACGACGGTGACGAGCTCGTGATGAGAATAGGTAAAATGACTGAACGCCGTAAACCGAACCGTTTAAAGGAATACGATTATTCATCGACAGGTTATTATTTTGTAACCGTATGCGTAAATAACCGTATATGTTTATTCGGAGAAATCAAAGACTGGAAAATGATTTTAAATGAATACGGCAAAATCACCGAAGGCCATTGGCGGGAAATTCCCAACCATTACCAGAATGTGGAATTGGATGAATTTATGGTTATGCCCAACCATATACACGGTATAATCATAATATTGGACAATAACCGCCCCGTTATCGTAGGGACAGAACAATGTTCTGTCCCTACAGGGCGAATAAAACCAGTTTCAATATCGCAGGTTATCAAATCATTTAAAGGCGTA
>CAYQVM010000088.1:1037-1799 GCA_964421145.1 uncultured Planctomycetia bacterium | reverse complement strand
CAAATTGGGCGATGCGCATTTTATTTGGCAACGGTCATTTTACGACCATGTCATCCGTGATGAAATATCATTGAATAAAATCAGGGAATATGTCGTGAATAATCCCGCGCAATGGGCAATGGATGAGGAAAACCCGGACCGTAATTGGGAAATAGATGTAGGGGCCAGGCATGCCTGGCCCCTACGGGGGCGCAGAGAAGGATGATGATTAAATATTTATGCGTCATCGCGATATTGAGCGTTGCTGTTTACGCGAATACCCTGCATAACGAGTTCGTGTCCGACGACATACCGGCGATTCTGAAGAACCCGGACATAGGCAGCGTCTTTCCTGTCGGGCACACGGCGAAACTGCTGAACTCGCTGGCCTATCGTATCGGCGGATTCTCTCCCTTACCGTATCACGCGATAAGCATCCTGCTTCATTGCGCGAACTCTGTCCTGGCATTCTTTTTCCTGCGTCTCTTTTTTAAGGCATGGCCCGCCTTCTGGGGAGGGCTTCTGTTTGCCGTCCACCCCGTTCACGCGGAGGCGGTGGCGTGGATCTCGGGGAAACCATACCTTGTTTACAGCTTCCTTATACTCCTGTCATTCCTGCTATATGCCCACGCTACTTCGGGCGGGCACAGGGGCCCGCCCCTACGTAAAATACCTTTTTTCGCGTCGGTATCCGTGTATCTTATCGCCCTGCATGACAGGCAGCCCTTTGCCTTTCTTTTTCCCGGAATGCTCGCGTTGTATGATATCTGCCGCGGCGAATGG
>CAYQVM010000088.1:645-930 GCA_964421145.1 uncultured Planctomycetia bacterium | reverse complement strand
CGCGCATCTTCGGCTTTTGATATGGCCGGCGAAGCTGACATTATATCACGAGCCGCTTAATATCTCAGCCTGGACCCTGGCGCTTAAGGTCTTTTTATTGGTTACACTGTTTTTATCGCTGCCTTTTATCTTTAAGAGGTCAAAGCGGCTGTTTTTTTCAATCTGTATTGTTATCCTGTTTCTTTTGCCGACATACAGCCCGGTGATGATAAGTTCGCTCGTGGCGGAGAGGTACCTGTATTTTCCGTCCATCGCCTTGAGCATGTGGGCGGCGATGGCGGTAGG
>CAYQVM010000088.1:0-598 GCA_964421145.1 uncultured Planctomycetia bacterium | reverse complement strand
TGGCCGCCCTAATGCAGGACAGGCACAATCACATATAGGACAACCACAGGGGGTTGTCCCTACATGGCGGGCACAGGGGCCTGTCCCTACGATTATTTTGGCGGGAATGGCGCTTTTAATCGCGGCGTATTCGGCGAGGACGGTGATAAGAAACGCGGACCGGAGGTCGCACGCGAGCATATGGCGCGCGACAGAGCGGGCCTCCCCGCTTAGCCCAAGGGCGCATAATAATATGGGCGATGTGTATTGCGGGGAGGGCAACCTTGAAATGGCCGCGGGGGAATTCAGGCGGGCCATAGAATTAAGGCCGGACTACGCCGACGCGTATCATAATTTAGCGAATACCTACGAGCGCATGGGCAGGACAGATGAGGCGATTGAAAACTATAAAAAGGCGGCGTCTTTTAATCCGGGCCTTTGGGAGTCGTATCAGGCCCTCGGCGCGATTTATTACAACAGGGGGGAGAAGGCGGTGGCGGCGGAGTTATTAGAAAAAGCGGCAGAGATAAAAGGTAAATAAACAAGGGAAGATAGGGGAAACATGAGGGATGAGAAGGTTTCAGTGGTTGGTGATTGGTGGTTTGTGGTTGGTGATTGG
>CAYQVM010000087.1:3089-3577 GCA_964421145.1 uncultured Planctomycetia bacterium | reverse complement strand
GGAATATTTACTTTCTTCATAAATGGATTTCTTTTTTATCTGGTTTCAAAAATTGTAAAAGGCTTTGTCATAACAGGCTTTTGGCCCGGTTTTTTTGGTGCTTTACTTTTTAGCGTCATTAGTTTATTTTTAAGTTTACTAATCAATAAAGAAGGTAGGATTGAAGTAAGATTTATAAAATAGTGGGGTAGATTTTTCAGGAAGGGCTCGCCTAAAAAAGGGGGGCATATGGCAGAAGGCGGATTTTTGGTTAAGATAAACGGCAAAGAGCTGTGCAGATGTTACGCTATAGCGTTCGATTACGACGAATGGAAATATACGGTTAATGAAACTAAGATAAAACTATTGCCTAAAAATACCAAACGCATATCTATTGAAGTCGAATCGAGGAAGAAATAGAGGAATTAAAAAATGGTTAAAAATTATCTTGACATATGCCAAAGCATATGCTATACTTCAATTAGCCAATGACAGAGCAGGAGATTCTC
>CAYQVM010000087.1:0-3079 GCA_964421145.1 uncultured Planctomycetia bacterium | reverse complement strand
AGATAGAAGGCTACATGGCGAAACATAATCTCCGGCAGTATGAGTTAGCGAAACAGTTAGGCATTCCGGAGTCCACATTAAATAGGTGGCTCAAGCGCAGGACGAATATTTCGAAGGCCTACCTGAGTGTTTTAAAGAGTAAGGGGATTATATAAAAAATTTTGGAGGAAAAATTAGCATATGCCAAAGCACTTTAAAAGAGAGATTGCTTCGTCGCCCCTTCGGGGCTCCTCGCAATGACGGTCTTGACTATCGGCCTTTATTATAGTATCCTAATAACGTAAATTTCGTTCTGTAAAAATAAACAGCGTTTTGGGTTTTCCCCCAAAGCGGGCTATTCTGTTTGTAGAAAAACCAGGGAAAACCAAAGGATAAAAAATGGCAGATTATACGACGGATAAAATCAGGAATGTTGTTTTTCTGGCGCATTCGGGCGCGGGCAAGACCTCTCTGATAGAGGCATTACTTTTTAAGGCGGGGGCCATTAAGTCAAAGGGCAGCATCGCCGAGGGCAATACGGTCGGCGATTACAATCAGGACGAGATAGAGAAGAAAACTACCATAAATACAAAGATTATGAACCTGATGTGGAATGCGCACCGGCTTAACATTATCGATACACCTGGATTCTCGGATTTTTCAGGCGACATAATAAGCGGCCTCTGCGCGGCAGACGCGGCCGTAATCGTAGTTGACGCCGCCTCGGGTATACAGGTAGGCACGGAGCGCTCCTGGAAACTGGTTGAGGAAAAAACGATGCCGCGGCTTATTTTCATAAACAAGACAGACAGGGAAAACACGGACACAAAGAAAGTCACAGCCGACATCATAAAAAAATTCGGTAAGAAGTGCGTCGCAATTTCAGGGGCCCTGACCGAAGCACAGATAGAGTCCATAGCCGAGTCCGACGACAAACTTATAGAGAAGTTTCTTGAGAGCGGCAAATTATCGGACGAGGAGATAAAGACAGGCCTTTCAAAAGCGGTGCTAAGCGGCAATATCGTGCCCATCCTTTCAGGTTCGGCCGAAAAGGGCGAAGGCGTAAAGGAGCTTCTGGATTTTATTGTCAACTATTTCCCGGCGCCGAAGGTCAAGGAAGGGCCATTTTCCGCCCTGGTGTTTAAGACAGTGGTGGACCCCTATATCGGCCAGATCAGCATCTTCAAGATATTTTCAGGCTCTATCGGAGCCGACGCCAATATTCTGAACAGTACGAAAGGGCAGAAGGAACGGGCAGGCCAGATTCTTGAGCTTCAGGGCAAGAACTCATCCCAGAAGCCCAAGGCGGTGGCCGGCGATATAGTCGGAGTTGCCAAACTGAAGGTCACGCAGACGGGCGATACGCTATGTGATGAGAAAAACCCGGCCAAGATCGAGCCGATTAAATTCCCCGAGGCGGCAATTGCCTTTTCAATAAAGCCGAAGACGCGCGGCGACGAGGACAAAATTCTAGGGTCTCTGATGAAACTTTCATTTGAGGATCCGTCTTTCCAGATTATCCGGGACGCGCAGACCAAGGAGCTTGTGGTATCGGGCCTGGGCGACATGCACCTGGATGTGATGATACACCGTTTAAAGAGCAGGTTTAATGTTGAGGTTGAGATAGGCACGCCCAAGGTGGCATACAAGGAGACAATAAACGCCAAGGCAGACGCTCAATACCGGCACAAAAAACAGACCGGGGGCGCGGGCCAGTTCGCTGAGGTATGGCTGCGAATAGAGCCGCTCCCGAGGGGCACAGGGTTCGAGTTTGTGGACGATATAGTCGGAGGATCAATACCCGGCCCGTTTGTGGTAAGCTGTGAAAAGGGTATACACAATATAATGCAGACCGGCATTCTCGCGGGTTTTCCTATTACCGACGTGAGGGCTGTTGTATACGACGGCAAGACCCATCCCGTCGATTCCAAGGATATCGCCTTTCAGATAGCGGCGAGGAGCGGTTTTAAAGAGGCATTTCTCAAGGCGAACCCTGTTCTGCTTGAACCTATCATGGATATTGAGATAGCCGCCCCGGAGGAATACATGGGCAGTATCACAGGGACCATAAGCTCACGAAGGGGGAGGATAGCAGGCGTTGAGGCAAGCTCTGTAAAGGCCAAGATGCCCCTGGCCGAGATATACAAATACGCCTCGGAACTTAAATCCATAACAAGCGGCAGGGCTTCCTATACAATGAGGTTCTCGCACTATGAAGAGGTTCCAGCCAAGATAGCCCAGACCATTATCGCGCAGGCCAAGGCCCAAAAACAGGAAGAGAAAGAAGAATAGAAAGCAAGAACCAATGAACAAACTTGACTTTTGTTCTCTTATCATGTATAATTCTTTAATAGTTAAAATAAGATGAGAAAACTATTTCTTGTTATAATTATTATATTATTAGTATCTATTTCTATAAGCCATTCCCAGAACGATTCACAGATGGCCATAATAAAAGATGTGCGCGGCGAGGTATTCGATGACAGCGCGCAGATCATCGTTGAGGCCAACTGCGACATAGATTATATTGATTATACCCTGCCTAATCCTCCGCGTTTGATCGTGGACCCGATAGGAAAGATCTATTCCGATTTAAGAGAAGTAATCGATTTCGACTCCGGCCCGGTAAAAAAGGTTACGATTATAAAAGGGAAACCAGAGGAAGGTTTAACCGGCAGTTATTACCCGCTGGATTTTATCTCAATAGAACTTGTTGCCTCACCCGACTATAAAATAAGAAAAAACATCAGGGAAGAAGTGATTGTAGATATTACGAAAAAACAGGAAACTGTGGTTCAGGAGCCTGAGGAGCCCTTGGAGCCGGAGGTCAAAGTAAAAGTCGTAGAGGAGCCGAAAGAGGAGGAGGTTATTTCTCTTCCGGAAGTAAGAGTAGAGAGGCCGCCGCAGCCCCTTGAGGCCGTAAGCGCCTCAGCCCCGGCAACAGATGTGGTGCCGCTTGAAGAGGTCAAGGTAGCGTCTATGCCGGCCCCTACCGCTGTCCCGGCAAAGATGGTTTACCAGATCGGGGAAGGAGATGCCCTTGATATTTCCGTGTGGCAGCACCCAGAGCTGGATAGAAGGGTTGTGGTGCGCCCGGACG
>CAYQVM010000086.1:0-3595 GCA_964421145.1 uncultured Planctomycetia bacterium | reverse complement strand
AATAATGTTCATAATTGTTTTTTCCATAGGCGAGTTTTATATATTGAAACCTACCTACAAGGTCAAAGTGCTGTTTGGCTTCGCGAACGGCATAGAGATGGGCGCCCCCGTGAGGCTGGCAGGCATCAACGTGGGGGAAATAGAGGACGTAGGCGTGTATTATGACGAGTCGCAGCAGCGCACAAAGGTCTATCTGGTGGCAAAGCTTAAGAAAGGGGTGAGAATAGAAAAAGACGCCATCTGCAAGATCAATACGCTTGGCTTATTGGGTGAAAAATATCTTGAAATTTCTCCCGGTACGCAAAGCGCGGGGTTTGCAGAAGACAAAGATGTTATTATCGGAAGCGACCCTATTCCGATGGAAGAGGTTACCAAGACCATGAAGGAACTTTCGGACAGCGCAAGATCGGTCACCGATTCGGCGAGGGTTGTACTCGAGCGCCTGGAAAAAGGAGAGGGCAGCGTTGGAAAATTGTTGGTTGAAGAAGATGTTTATAATGACCTGAAGGCCACGGCGGGCAACTTTAGGGAATTCAGCGAAGATATAAAACTGCACCCGTGGAAATTGCTGGTCAAGGGCAAAGAGAAGGATAAAAAAGAGCTTAAGAATGAGCCCGCGCGCGGAAAGGGGATGGATTTCAGCAAATGACATTATTATTCATACGCATATTTTTTATAATATTGAGTTCGGCGGTTGGATATTTTACCGCCACATCATTTATAAAGCCTGATTTTAAATGGGGGCTGTTTGGGGCCGTTGTCGGTTTTGCAATTTCAAGCATACTTATAATTTTTGAAAGCTGGATGAGAAAGGTGTCTGTCAGGAATTTATCGGCCGCGGTATTCGGGCTCATATTCGGCCTGTTCATGTCATGGGTCCTGACAAGCACGATTAAGCTTATACCAATGGACCCGAGGACATTTTCCACAATACAGATAGTGCTTACGCTCATATTTTGCTATCTAGGCATGGTTATATCCATGAGGGGTAAGGATGAATTCAATCTGGTTATACCGTATGTAAAGTTTTCAAGGCAGAACCAGAGCGATCAGATTGTTTTATTGGATACAAGCGTTATTATTGACGGCAGGATTGCCGATATAATCACTGCCAAATTCATTGAAGGCAAAATTGTCATACCCAAATTTGTACTGAAGGAGCTGCAGCAAATCTCGGATTCCTCTGATTCTTTAAAGAGAAACAGGGGCAGGCGGGGACTGGATATCCTTCAAAAAATCCGGAAGAGCTCTGATATAGACGTGAAGATAGAAGATGAGGATTTTCCGGATCTTGCGGATGTAGACGCTAAACTGGTCAAGCTCGCCAAGATACTGGGCGCTAAGGTAGTGACTAATGACTACAATCTGAACAAGATCGCCCAGCTGCAGGATGTTACGGTGCTGAACATAAATGAGCTTGCTAATGCCCTCAGGGCGGTTGTCCTGCCAGGGGAGATCCTGGACGTAAAGATTATCAAGGAGGGTAAGGAGTTCAATCAGGGTGTAGCGTATCTGGAAGACGGGACAATGATTGTTGTGGACAACACGAAGAATCTGATAGGCCAAAACGTTAGGGCCGTTGTCACAAGCGAGCTACAAACCTCTGCCGGCCGTATGATCTTCGCGAAATTGGAAGGCAGCGATTACCATGGGAACCGTAGGTCGCGCTAAAGGTGCGGTGTGAAAACAGAAGCGATAGTAGCCGCTGCGGGAATCGGGAAGAGACTACGCTCTAAAACCAGAAAGCCATACCTCGATATATCAGGAAAGCCCATCCTTATCCGCACCTTAATGGCATTAAGCTCCTCCAGCGGCATTAAAAAAATAATTGTGGTGGTCGACCGGCGCGATGTAAATAGATGTATGGCGCTTATACGGAGATTTCGCGTCAGCAAGATAAAAGCGGTTATAGCAGGGGGCAGCCAACGACAGGACTCCGTGGCTTATGGGCTTAAATGTTTGGACCGTGACACGGAAATGGTTTTAATACATGACGGCGTAAGACCGTTTATAGATAATAGATTGATAAAAGATTTGATAGATTGTGCAAAAAAGTTTGGGGCATGCGTTGCCGGTGTTCCTGTGAAAGCAACAATAAAAAGAATACAACGAGATAATGTAGTAAAAGAGACAATGGATAGAAGCAACATATGGGAAATACAGACGCCGCAGGTTTTTAAAAAGGACATTATAGTGAAGGCGTATGAGAGATTTGGGAGCACCCCCGCAACGGATGACGCGATGCTGGTTGAAAAACTGGGAATAGATGTTAAGCTGGTAGAAGGTTCGTATAGAAATATCAAGATTACGACGCCTGAAGATCTGATAATCGCGGAGGCGATTGCAAAATGCGCGTAGGGATGGGTTATGACATACACAAATTGGTAAAGGGCAGGGCGCTTATGTTGGGCGGCATTAAGGTCCCTTACGCAAAAGGGCTTCTGGGCCATTCAGACGCTGATGTCCTTCTGCATGCGATATGCGACGCCCTCCTGGGCGCGGCGGCCTTAGGAGACGTAGGCAAATATTTTCCTGATACTGACCCGAAATACAAAGGGATCTCGAGCCTGAAACTATTGCAAAAGACAGGTGAGCTTATTAGTTCCGAAGGATACCGTATAATAAATATCGATTCAACGCTTATAGCCGAGGAGCCGAAGATAACACCTTTTAAGAAAGTGATGGTAAATAAAATAGCCGACGCACTTGGCATTAATAAAAAGGATGTAAGTATAAAGGCGACCACGAATAAAGGAATTGCCGATATCGGAAAGAAAAAAGCGATCGCCGCCTTTGCCGTGGCGTTATTGGTGAATAAATAAAAATCCGAGGAGGATAAACATGAGTTTAATTATACAAATATTATTAATACTCGCTGTGCTGGCGGCTATTAAAATTGTTCTAATTTCTGTATTTTTCTATGAAGATATAACGGCGGCCAAAAAAAGAGACCCCGCCGCAAAGGGATTTTTCGAAATCCTCTTCCTTTATCAGGGGATTCACGCGCTTATAAATCACCGTGTTGCGCATTTCTTCTATAAGGCGCGCCTTTTCTTCCTGGCGCGTCTCTTAAGCCAGTTTTCACGGCATTTTACCGGCATAGAGATACATCCGGGCGCCCAGATCGGGAAGAGGTTTTTTATTGATCACGGTATGGGCGTTGTGATAGGAGAAACCGCGATTATCGGAGATGATGTCCTTATATATCAGGGCGTTACCCTGGGCGGGACGGGCCTTGAGAAGGGCAAGCGCCATCCTACGATCTGCAATAATGTGGTTATCGGCGGCGGGGCAAAAGTGCTGGGGAATATAACCGTGGGCGACAACTCGTACATAGGCGCTAATGCAGTGGTAATCAATGATATCCCGCATAATTCAACCGTGGTTGGCGTGCCGGGAAGGATTACGAAGCAGGACGGGAAAAAGATCGATTTCGACCTGGACCACATACATATTATTGACCCGATATTGCAGGATATGGATGAGCTAAAGAGGCGGATTGAGAAGCTGGAGAAGTAGGGCGATGGAAATTTTTACTTTGCTCAACCCCTCTCGGGGCTGTGCCTCCGCGGGAACGTCAGATTTTCCCCAGCGA
>CAYQVM010000085.1:2955-3626 GCA_964421145.1 uncultured Planctomycetia bacterium | reverse complement strand
TCCCAATATGGCCCATGTCTGGCTGTTTAACGGCACATTGCCTTCCTCGTTTTCCTTGGAGCCTATCTTGCAGCCCTCGTCATTAAAGCCCGCAACGTACCACTCTCCGTCCCAGCCGACCTTATTTATGATGCTGGATATCTCGTCATAGATTTTACGCATCTCATCTGCGACCGCCTTGTCCCGCAGAAATTTCGCGAGGTCCTCAGTCTGGCGGCAGGCCCTGCACAGCGCCATGCCGAGCCAAACGCTCTCGCCTTTTTTATTCAATCCCACATGATCGTAGGCGTCATTCCAGTCCGCCTTTAATATCAACGGAAGGCCGTGCGATCCGCGCGTCTTGTAAAGATACCTGACGGCCCTTAATATGTGCTCGTATACCGTCGCCGACTGTCCGTCGCAGAACCTGTATTCCTTCTTTAAAAAGTCTGTATCGCCGGTCTCCTTTATATATGACACCACGCAGTACGGCAGCCATACCGCCACATCCGCCTTTCCGACCACGCCTGATTGGCATATCAGGTCCCACGAGCCCTCCGTATCGGAAAAACCGGACACCGCATGGCCGTTTGAATACTGATACTGCAGGATCTTCTCCATTTTCCTTTTCCCGAGAGAAAGATCCAGCGCAAACAGCCCTTCGGCATCCTGGGCAGTATCCCTGTACCCGA
>CAYQVM010000085.1:1230-2945 GCA_964421145.1 uncultured Planctomycetia bacterium | reverse complement strand
CGGTATCCAATACCACCTTCAACACCGTGGTATTGAGAGGTGCCCCTCCAGTGCGTAATCGCTGTGAGCTGATACTTGCCCCATATGTTTACCATCAGATTGAAATTCGAATCCGGCGTCCGGACCTTGATCCTTTCTATCGCCTGGCCCCAGAATTCCTTTATGTTATTCAGCTCATTTTTTACGGCGCCTACGTCGCAAAACTTGCCTGTAATCGCGCCGATATTCGCCGTATTTTCCACGGCGCCCAGAATCACCGCGAATTCTTTTTCCTCGTTCGGATTTAATTTCAGGGTCGATTCCAGTACGCCCACCATATCTTCACCGCGCGTAAAGGTATTGCTCAGACGGCCCTTCTTTAGGATGGCCTCGGGTTTTGCGCAATCGTTGTATCTTCCGAAAAATTTCTCCTTTTGGGTATCGTAGCCGTTTATGGCCAGGCTGCTCGTAAAAAAGCTGAAACTCTCTTTGTGATTGGTTTTAAATCTGTGCTTGAAGGCTATTATCGACTTTAGTTTCTTGTCAAAATACGCCTCATTATACAGCATGATGATGTTCCTGTAACATTGCTCAAGCTCTATATCGCCCGAGACAAACTCAACAAACGGATATACCTTAAGAGTCCTTTTCTTCCTGGAATTATTCCTTATCTTCACCAGCCATATTTCAGCCGCTTCCTTCTGCGGGACCAAATAGGTAATTTCACTCGTAATCTTGTTGTGCTCGCATGTTATCTTTGAATACCCAAGCCCGTGAGTGGCCTGCCACTTATCCAGATCCTTACAAAAGGGCTGCCAGTTCGGAGACCACACCTCTTTGGAGTCCTCATCCCTGACGAATATATATCTTCCGGGCCTGTCGGTTGACAAATGGTCGTATCTTAATATCCTGTTTGTCTTAGGATCCCTGTAATAACTGAAGCCTCCCCCTGTCTGCGACACCAACGCGTGATACACATCATTAAAAAGATAATTGAACCACGGCCTCGGCGTATTCGGATCTGTAATTATATATTCCTTGCCATCCTTTGAGAAATGTCCATACTGCATAAATTACCTTTATCCCCCTCTCTCGTATTTAAACTTTGCTGAATACATTCCTGATAACCAGCGTGGCGGCCCCCAATGAAACGGAATTCTCCCCTAGCCGCGCCGGTATAATTTTTACAACCTCGCCCATTTCTTCAAACGCCCACCTCTTTACGCCTTTTCTTACGGAATCCAGCAATATTGACCCTGCCTGTTCGATGCCTCCGCCAATGACAACCACATCAGGGTTAAGCAAATTAACCAAAAACGCTATCCTTATGCCAAGGGTGTTTCCTGCCATCTCAATGGCCTCTATCGCCACCTTGTCGTTTTCTTTCGCCGCCTTGAATACCACATCAAGCGGTATATCGCTGTCCAGGTTGCTTACCATCTTGGCTATTTTAGAATCTGCCCCCGATTTTATACGCGTCTTTATTTCATCAGGGATCCCCAGGTGTGACGCCCACGGCCCAAGGGCGGAGAGTTTGCCTATCCAGAGATCTGTCGGCTCCAGGTGATCTCTCAGGCTCGTTTCACCAGCTATGCCGGTAGCGCCGCGGAATACCTCGCCGTTTATGACAATGCCGCATCCCACACCCGAATACATATAAAGCATAACCTTCGTATCCAGGTCCAGGCTCAGGGCCCACTCTCCGTAGGCTGCCGCCGTGGCGTCATTTTCAATAA
>CAYQVM010000085.1:0-1220 GCA_964421145.1 uncultured Planctomycetia bacterium | reverse complement strand
TATTTATGTCAAATTTTCTTTCAAGCGACAGGTTAATGGGAAGAAAAACACTGGTAGTCCCGACCGTAGAGTGAACAGTTCCGGCCTCTTTGTCCACAAGGCCCGAGGCCGCCACGCAGATCCCTTTTATCTTTGACTTCTCTAATTTGGAGACCTTTATTACTTCGTCAACAACCCCTGTTATACAGCCTATTATGCTCTCGGCGTCCTCCTTGGGTCTGTCCTTCTTGGAAGTGGCAATGATATTCGCTTCAAGATCGGTTAGTACCGCCTTTATATTTTTCAAGCCCAGATCGATACCGATTACATGCGTATAAGTAGGATTTAACTCAATTATAGTGGGGCGCCTGCCTCCGGTTGAGGAATCATACCCCCTCTCAATAATCAGCCCTTTTGCTATATAATCATTAATATAGTTCGATACGGTAACGATATTTAAGCCTGTAAGCCTTGAGATATCCGTCCTTGATATGGTTTTCCCACGCCTTATTACTTCCAATATAGCCAGATTCTTTCTCTCATGGTCGGACAAAGCGCTTTCTCTGCCATAACCCGAACTAACCATATTTGCCCCCTTTCTTAAATCTTTAATATAATATAATTATACTTTTAATAAAGCTATCATAACTAATTTAAAAAGTCAAATGCTTTTCCCAGCGTATCCCATACCTTTTTGGGGTCTTCGCTTGTGAGGTAGGACATGCAACCCGTTCCATAGTAGCTCCAGGCCGCAATATTTCTTATGCCGGACTTATAGGCAACCTTGGCCGCTGTTTCTATATCTTTCTCGGTTCCGCGTTTTATCCTGAAGTTCAGAATCCAGATCTGGCCTTCTTTGCCATACTTTTTCGATATTTGGGCTATACGCCTTGAAAACCGCCCTACTAATCCCTTTACATCCTTTTCACCTACTCGCCAATACGGGTCCGTACCTATGATATCAAGCGATTTAATCCTGGCAGCCTTAGACCAATCCATAATCCCGCCCAGTGACCCCCTGAAGGGTAAAAAACAGACGGCGTTCTTTATAGTTTGCCGGTTTGCCAGTTTGCCAGTTTTTGATTTCACGTAATCGCACATGGTTTTTAAAAAATCAATAATGGAATCCTCTTTGAAAAGTTTTATGTCGTCGTTCAGCTTCACCGGCATAGAATACCCGAATCTTGCCTTAAACAGGCGGCGGCAGACAGCGCATCTGCACGCCCACAACGTCTTATCCT
>CAYQVM010000084.1:0-3709 GCA_964421145.1 uncultured Planctomycetia bacterium | reverse complement strand
TCACTTTATTGCGGTGCAGTTTCATCCGGAATTCAAATCAAAACCAGACAGGGCCCATCCGCTTTTCAGGGAATTTGTCCGGGCGGCGCTGAGGAAAGGCATATGAAATAGGGGGGCGTTCCGTAAGGGGATACCCCTATAAGAGCGGAAGGTATTTTTTAATCTCGTGCTGTGAGATCTGTATCCTGTATTCTTCCCATTCCTTCTTCTTATTAAATAAGAATCTGCTGAAGATGTGCTCGCCCAGCGCATCTTTTACGAATTGGCTTTTTTGCGTCTCTAAAATCGCCTCAAACAGGTTGCCGGGCAAAGACGTGAGCCCTCTCTTCTCCCTCTCTTCCATGGCCATGTGATAGATATTTGGCTCAACGGGCGGTGGCGCTTTATATTTATTTTCTATGCCCTCTAACCCAGCGGCCAGCATGACAGAAAACGCAAGATATGGGTTGCAGGCAGGATCCGGGCAGCGCAATTCCGCGCGCGTCGCCTTTTCGTTTCCGGGCCGATACAAGGGGACCCTTATCAGGGCAGTACGGTTTCTTTGCGCCCAGGAAACATATACGGGCGCTTCGTAGCCGGGCACCAGCCGCTTATATGAATTGACCCATTGCGCCGTCAGCGAACTTATTTCCCTCGCATGCTTTAATTGTCCGGCGATAAATTGTTTGGCGGTTTCTGAAAGATGATATTTATCCTTTTTGTCAAAAAATGAGTTTTTCCCGCCTCTGAACAAGGATTGATGAACATGCATGCCTGAGCCGTTTACGCCAAACATCGGTTTCGGCATAAATGTGGCGTAGACGCCGTGCTGCTGGGCGACTTCCTTGATGATATACCTGCATGTGATGACGTTATCGGCGGCTGACAGCGCTTCGCTGTATTTCGGGTCTATCTCATGCTGGCTGGGCGCGACCTCGTGATGCGTCGCCTCCATCTGTATACCCATCTCTTCCAGCATGCGCACTGTCTTGTTCCTCAATGTGTCGGCCAAATCATTAGGTATCAGCTCAAAATACGAGCCCTCGTCAATCACTTCCGGCGCCTTGTCGGATTTGAAATAAAAGTATTCTATCTCGGCTCCGACACAATAGGTAAGTCCTCTTTTTTTCGCCCGCTCAATAGCCCGTTTTAAAACACCCCTCGTATCCCCGACGTAAGGCTCTCTGTACGGCGTAAGGATATCGCAGATGATCCTTGCTATCGGGCCGTTTTCATCCTTCAGCGTCCATGGCAGAACCTTAAAGGTATTCAGGTCCGGCTGGGCGATAATATCGCTTTCCTCTGCTTCGGCAAAGCCGGCAACAGAGGAGCCGTCAAATCCCTTGCCGTGCCTGAGCGCCTCTTCCAGGTCCCCGACCGTGATAGAAACGCATTTAAGTATGCCCAGGATATCCACAAACCAGAGCTGGATTGTCCTAATCCCTTCCCTCTCAACCTCATCCAGAATGCCTTTCACATTAGCGGCCAACGGCCTCTTTGTGGATTTAGGTGTCTTTTTTATTCTTGAGACCTTGGTCTTCGGAATGCGGCCTTGCCTGCCTAGTTGTCCTGTCGGAATAATATACTGCCTGCCGGCGCGTTCTGCCTCTAGCGCGCCGTGCTTTATGCGCTCAATAACCGCCTGCCGCGATATCCCCAGCACCTTCGCCGCTTCAGTAGCACTCAAATATTCTTTATTCATGATTTTCCCTAGCCTTTCTACTTTGAAAATCACCCCGAGCTTCCCTTATCTTGCTACCCTGAAGCGAGGGGTTTCTATTGACAACTGTAAATATAGCATATACCTTTACGTTTGTCAAGTAGAATCGCCATAGCCAAAGGGCCTATTGCCAGGCCGCTGTCTCTTTCGCTAGTTTTGCTTTCAACGCTCGCCTGACTTTAGTGGTATTTTATATACTTGGTATTGTTGCAGCAACCTTTGGGTGGTAGTTAGTACCTGCGCAAAACTTATACGCTCAAGAGCCAGACGGCCTGTCAATGGCCATAGTAGGAGAGAATGCTAGCTGGCCGCCAAATTGTCGCTAGGAAATTTTTATGGGTATCTGTTTTGGGGTCCCCCGAGGGCCTGTGCCGGAGCGGTCCTGCGTAGGCACGGCCCCGAGAGGGGTTGAGAGAAGTAAAAATTTCATGCGCAAAAATTTTTCTTGCATTTATAATCTAGTTTGGTATAATGCGATTACCTGTTTTATATGGTATTAATTGTTTGAGTTTTTTATTGCATAAAACCCTGTGGATAACCTGTGGATAATATAAAGACTTCCCCGGGCCTGTGGCAAGAGGCCCTTAAGATAATAAAGGCTACAGTAACTACCCAGACTTTCCAGACATGGTTCAGTTTCATAGAGCCTGTCTCCTTCAGTGGCAATGTACTAGTCCTGCAGGTCCCCAACCAATTCTTCAAAAACTGGATCCTAGAGCACTATCGGGATACTATCAATAATGTCCTGAAGAACCTGTCCGGGGAAGACATACGGCTGGAGCTACAGGTCCTTGAGACACAGCAGGAAAAGAAGGCCCTGACGGAAAAAATCATACTGGATACCCAGGCCCATATCAAGACCCCGACGCAATTACTGTCGTTCTCGAGCAGATATAAGGAATTGGGGTTAAACTCGAAATATACATTTGAAAGCTTTGTGGTAGGGCAAAACAACCGGTTTACGCATGCGGCGGCCATGGCTGTAGTGGATTCTCTGGCAAGCTCTTACAACCCCTTTTTCATACACGGAGGCGTTGGGTTAGGCAAAACCCACCTCATGCATGCCATAGGCCATGGGGTTTCCCAAAGATATCCACAGGCCAAAATTCTTTATATCTCAAGCGAGAAGTTTACAAACCAGCTCATAACTGCAATACAGAATAGGACTACGCTCAAATTCAGGCAGCTCTACAGGTCTGTGGATATCTTGTTGATAGATGATGTTCACTTTATAGGAGGCAAGGAGTCCACCCAGGAGGAATTTTTCCATACTTTTAACGCTCTGCATGAAAATCACAAGCAGATAGTGCTTTCAAGCGACCAGTCCCCGAAAAACATACCCGGTCTTGAGGAAAGGCTGGTATCCAGGTTTGAATGGGGCCTGGTTACGGATATACAGCCGCCTGATCTGGAAACCCGCATAGCCATATTGAAGAAGAAATCCGAACGAGAGACGGTTCAGGTGCCCGATGAGATAATGTTTTATATAGCGGAAAAGATAAAATCCAATATAAGAGAGCTTGAAGGCGCTCTTATACGTGTAGTGGCATATGCCAAACTTAATAATGTCAACATAACGCTTAATATTGCCAAGGATGTCCTTAAGGATATGGTAATTGAGGAAGAAAAGAAGGTTACCACAGAGCTTATACAGAAAAAGGTAGCCGAATATTTTGATATAAGGCTTTCCGATATGAAAGCCAAAAAAAGAAGCAAGATTGTAGCCTATCCAAGACAAATAGCCATGTATCTGACGCGGGAACTAACAAGCCACTCTCTGCCTGAAATAGGCGAGCAGTTTGGCGGCAGGGATCACACAACCGTCCTGCACGCTTATGAAAAGATAAATGGCGAGGCGACCACAAATCCGACAATTAGGGGGCTTCTGAATAAACTGGTCTTTGAAATAAAGAATTATTAACACCCTATCTATATGTAGGTCAATATATTAACTATTTTACTGACATATCAACAAGTCTTATTACTATTTCTACTATTTATTTATATAAT
>CAYQVM010000083.1:0-3786 GCA_964421145.1 uncultured Planctomycetia bacterium | reverse complement strand
GTGCTGGAAGATATTACCGGCACTTTCAAGGTGAAACTGCTGAGGACAAAGGTGGGCGAATGAAATGAAGAAAAGAGGGGCTATTATAGGCGGAGAAGGAAACGGCGGCGTCATTTTCCCGAAGATTAATTACGGCAGAGACAGCATTGTGGGGATGGGTCTTTTGCTGGAGTATCTGGCGAAGTCCGGTAAAAAGGTCTCCCAGCTTGTCGGCGAGCTGCCTCGTTACGAAATGATAAAAGGGAAATTTGAGTGCCCCTTTTCAAAGACAACGGATGTGCTTGAGAATATAAAGCTTTTTTACAGGTCCGAAAAGATAGATACCCTGGACGGGGTCAAGGTCATCTGGCCCAATAAATGGGTGCACATCAGGTCCTCCAATACCGAGCCCATAATCAGGGTCATTGCCGAGGCCGGGACCAAAAAAGAGGCAAGCGGGCTTTATTCCGAAGTTTCAAAAAAGATAAAAGAGATAGTTAAATAGAAAGGGAGTGGTTGAAATGAACTATTTTAAGACGGGCGTGCTGTTAATCGCGCTTACTGTGTTATTTGTGTGGGTGGGAGGGTTGATTGGAGGCGCAAGGGGCGCGCAGTACGCCTTTGTCATGGCATTTGTGATGAATATAATAAGTTTCTGGTTCAGCGATAAGATTGTCCTCGCCATGTACGGCGCCAAGCCTGCCGCTCTGGACAAATACCCCCAGCTTTTCTCTATCGTCCGCAATGTGGCCAAAGAGGCGGCGATTCCAATGCCTAAGGTTTATGTGATACCGCAGGAAGCCGCTAATGCGTTCGCGACAGGCCGCGGGCCGAAACACGCGGCAGTATGCGTAACAGAAGGCATAATGGGGCTCCTGAGCCATGAAGAGCTGAAAGGCGTTATAGCGCATGAGCTGGGCCATATAAAAAACAGGGATATACTGATAATGACTATAACTGCCACCATCGCCGGCGCGATCATGATGATAGCCAATATGGCCAGATGGGCCATGATGTTCGGCGGCCGCTCAAGGGATGACAGAAACGGCGGTAACCCTATAGCCTTGCTGGCGGCGGTTATAATAGCGCCACTGGCCGCGATGCTGATACAGCTTGCGATCTCGCGTTCGAGGGAATATGCTGCGGATAAAAGAGGGGCCGTTCTAGCGCATTCTTCAATGGGCCTTGCACACGCGTTAAAGAAACTTGAAGAGTCTGCGAGATTCAGAAAAATGCAGGCTTCGCCTCAGACGGCGCACATGTTTATTGTAAACCCGCTCAGGGGCGACGTTCTCGCTTCGCTATTTTCCACTCATCCGCCTATCCAGGAGAGGATCAGGCGCCTTGAAACCATGGTGGTGTAGTGACCGATAAGCTACGCGGAAATTTTTATCCTACGGCAGTAGGCAGCCTTCCGTATAAAGACGCAAAAACGGCCTGCGAAAAAATATTAAAATACTTTAAAGATATACCTTTCTGGCCGCAGCTTGTCAGGCGCTCTTTTCTTGAGAATATGTATGTCCAATATTCCCAGGGTATACCTGGAATAGTTGTGGATTCCGAAAATAAACGGATTTACGTCGATACCACCAAAGAACTTTCCGGAGAAACCGAGAGGCTTTATGACAGATTCCTCAAGGACGAGGTGGAATATTTTTCTATCGGTGAAGAATATGCCCAGGGCCTTTATGCGTTTCTTGAGGTTTTAAAGGGAAGTAGCGTCCGGCCCAAATTTTTAAAGGGGCAAATCACGGGGCCGGTGAGTTTCGGACTGACTGTTACCGACGATAAAAAAAGAAGCCTGTTTCATAATACCGAGTTGAAAGAGGCGCTTGTAAAAATATTGTCGATGAAGGCCCGGTGGCAGGCTAGAAAATTGAAAGAGACGGGGATAGAGTGCATAATCTCCATAGATGAGCCTTATCTTACTTCGATAGGCTCCAGCTTTGTAAGCCTGAAAAAAGAGGACGTGTTTTCGGCCCTTGGCGAGATTGTATCCGCGGTCCATAAAGAGGGCGCCCTGGCCGCCATGCATTGCTGCGGCAATACCGATTGGGGCTTTTTATTGACAACGGGTATTGACATTCTCAATTTTGACGCTTATAATTTTTATGAAAGCGTGACGCTTTATTCGAGAGAGATAAACGATTTTTTAAAAAGAGGGGGCCTGCTGGCATGGGGGATTATACCGAACACGCAGGACATTCTCAGGGAAAATTACAATACCCTGATTGAAAGGATGGAAAAGGCGCTCGATCTTTTTATCAAAAAGGGGATAGGTAGGGCGGATTTACTGAATGCGATGCTGATTACCCCAAGCTGCGGATTAGGGCTTATGGATGAATACCTTTCAGATATAGTGCTGGAAAACACAGCAGGATTTTCCCAGAAGATAAGGGAGCTAAATGGAAAATAAATCAAAGAGGCCTTTTAATTTCGGCGGGCTGAATGAAGAGTATTCGAATATTAAACGCGCCAAGATAGTTGTCCTGCCGGTGCCTTATGAAAGGACCACTTCGTATAAGAAGGGGACCGCAAACGGACCCCGCAGTATCATAGACGCTTCTACCTACATGGAAATTTTTGATGATGAATTAAACCAGGAGACATTCAGGGTGGGTATTCATACCATGGACGAACTGAATATAAATGACCTGCCGCCCGAGGAAATAAATAAAAAGGTCGGCGAGGCCGTAAAGGAAATTATCAAGGCAGGCAAGTTCCCTGTCATACTGGGCGGGGAGCATTCAATAAGCGCCGGGCTAGTAGCCGTTTTCAAAGAGTCCTACGAAGACCTGAGCGTCTTATATCTGGATGCGCACTATGATTTGAGGAATGAATTTGACGACACTAAGTTCAGCCACGCCTGCGTGGCCAGGAGGATTTCAGAGATCGCCCCGGTAGTGGAGGTGGGCGTAAGGAGCATGAGTAAGGAAGAAAAGGATTTCTTAAATGACCTGCCCAAGGGTACAAAAGTGGACATCATCAGCGTTTATGACATACTGGATGACGCGATGTGGAACGACAGGGTGAACCGCCTCCTTTCTAAAAATGTCTATATATCAATAGACCTGGACGTATTTGACCCCGCGCTTATGCCGGCCGTAGGCACGCCTGAGCCAGGCGGCATCGGTTGGTACGAATTTCTGGAGCTTATGCATGGCGTGATAATGGATAAAAACATAGTAGGAATGGATGTTGTTGAGCTGTGCCCTATAAAGGATCAGCCCGCTTCGGATTTTTTTGCCGCTAAGATGATTTACCGTTTGTTGGGTTATATGTATTCGTCAAAAAGGTTATCCCAGCTGAAGAAGGAGGAAAAGGATGATTCTAACTCCAAGGAAAAAGATTCTGCTCCCAAAGAAAATGTTCTTCACAAAGGGGGTGGGAACCCACAAAGAGGAGCTTAGGTCATTTGAGCTGGCATTAAGGGATGCCGGGATTGAAAAATGCAACCTTGTCCACGTCTCAAGCATCCTGCCGCCCGAATGCAAGACCATATCCCGCAACGAGGGCTTAAAAGAGCTTATACCCGGCATGCTTACCTTTTGCGTGCTGGCGCGCTGTTCAAGCAATGAGCCGCACCGCCTGATTGCCGCCTCTGTCGGATGCGCAATACCCTCCGATCCGAACGCCTACGGCTACCTTAGCGAGCATCACGCATACGGCGAGACGGAAGAAATAGCTGGTGATTATTCGGAGGCCCTCGCCGCCGCTATGTTAGCCTCAACGCTCGGTATCGAATTTGATGAGGACAAGGGCTGGGACGAAAAAGAAGAATTGTACAAGATAAGCGGCAAGATCGTC
>CAYQVM010000082.1:0-3805 GCA_964421145.1 uncultured Planctomycetia bacterium | reverse complement strand
GGCCTCCTCGCCTAGGGCGGCCCTGCTTCTGGTGCACGGCCTGGGCGGGCACAGCGGCAGATGGGAATTTTTAGCGGATTATTTTTTAAAACGTGATCTCTCTTCTTATGCGATAGAGCTTAAGGGTTTCGGCGAGACAGAGGCGTTAGCCGGCCATATCAGTTCCTTCAATGTATATTTCAAGGACATATCCAGCCTCCGCGATATCATAAAAAAAGAGCACCCCGGTAAAAAAATATTTATAGCCGGCGAAAGCTTAGGTGGCCTGGTCGCTTTTTTGCTAGCGGCCGATAAGCCAGGCCTTTTTGACGGACTTATATGTATATCACCTGCCTTTAAAAGCAAACTTACATTTCCGGCGCCGGAATTTCTGCTTATACTTTTTTCCGCTTTATTTAATCCCGCAAAACAGTTCAATGTGCCTTTTGACTCGGCAATGATCACACAGGACGAGGCCTACCAGAAAAAGATGGACACCGATCCGAGGGAACACAGATTCGCGACAGCATCACTCCTGGTTAATGCAGCTTTTGCAATGTCCCGCGCCGGGATGGTAAAAAACAGAATTAGCGTTCCTCTCCTTTTTTTGCTCGCGGATGATAACGACGCCCTGGTGGATTCCAAGGCAAGCAAAAAGATTTTTGCAAGACTTAAAATTGAAGATAAAAAACTGGTTCAATACCCGGGCCTGCGGCATGCATTGTCCATAGAGAAGGACAGGGAAAAAGTTTTTGAGGAGATTCTAAAATGGCTGCAAAAAAAAGTTTAATTTTATCCATAGACCAGGGTACTACGGGAAACCGGGCCGTAATTTACGACAGGAACGCGAAAAAAAATGCGAGCGCCTATGAGGAATTCAGGCAGTATTTCCCAAGGCCGGGCTGGGTGGAGCACGACCCGGATGAGATCTGGCAAAGTGTTAACAATTTAATTCAAAGCGTGTTAAAGAGGGTGCCCGCCAAAAAAATCGCCGCGATAGGAATAACCAATCAGCGCGAAACAACGATTGTCTGGGATAAAGAGACGGGAAAGCCTGTTTATAACGCTATCGTATGGCAGTGCAGGCGCACTTCGGATAGGTGCGCCGCTTTAAAAAATAAAAAGTCTACAGCAGATTTTTTTAGACATAGGACCGGCCTGCCGATAGATCCCTATTTCTCCGCCACAAAGATCGAGTGGATTTTAAAAAATGTCCCAGGCGCTTTAGCCAAAGCAAGGGCAGGGAGGCTATTGTTCGGAACGACCGATACATGGGTCCTGTGGAAATTGACAGGGGGCAGGGCGCATGCCACGGATTATACAAACGCCTCGCGCACCATGCTTTTTAATATTGAGAAACTGAAATGGGACCGCCAGATTCTAAAGATATTCGGGGTCCCGGAATCAATTTTACCTGAAGTGAAAAACTCATCAGGCCTTTTCGGAGAAACGGCAAGGATAGGCACTTTGCCGCCAGGCATCCCTATATCAGGCATTGCCGGCGACCAACAGGCGGCCTTATTCGGCCAGGCCTGTTTTAAGCCGGGCACTATCAAGAATACATACGGGACGGGATGCTTTGTTCTGTTGAATACTGGTAAGTCGCGCACTATATCAAAATACGGCCTTATAACCACTCTGGCCTGCGGTCCGAAGGGTGAGCCGGTCTATGCCCTTGAGGGAGCGGTCTTTATAGCAGGCGCGGCGATCCAATGGTTGCGCGACGGTTTAAAAATTTTACCGTCCGCTGCGCTCTCGGAAAGAATGGCAAGATCCGTACCTGATAATGCCGGCGTGTATTTCGTGCCTGCGCTGGTCGGATTGGGCGCTCCGTATTGGGCCCCTGACGCCCGCGGCGCCATATACGGCATTACAAGAGGAACAAACGCGGGCCATTTTGTCAGGGCGGCGCTTGAGGCGATGTGTTATCAGACAAGGGATGTCATGGAGGCGATGCGGAAGGATTCGGGATTGAAGATTAAGAGTTTAAAAATTGACGGAGGCGCAGTTATGAATAATTTCCTCTGCCAGTTTCAGGCAGACATCCTGGGCATTGATGTTATAAGGCCGCGGATAACAGAGATAACCTCTCTGGGCGCGGCGTATCTCGCCGGCCTGCACGTAGGCTGCTGGAAAGACGCCTCAGAGATAGGGAAATGCTGGAGCAGGGACAGGGTGTTTAGGCCAGGGATGCCGAAAAGCGTATCACAGAAGCTTTACAAGGGTTGGCTTGAAGCGGTTGGGAGGACCCTTGTTACGAAGGACGTGGGACGTAGGACGTGAGATGATCTATGATGTCGCGATAATAGGCGCAGGCGTCATCGGGACCTCGATCGCCAGAGAACTCTCCAGATATAAATTAAGAATAGCCCTCCTTGAGAAAGAAACAGAACCCGCGTTCGGTGTATCAAAATCAAACAGCGGGATAATCCATCCCGGCACGCAGAACCCGCCCGGTTCTTTAAAGGCCAGATTATGCGTCCGCGGCAACCTCCTGACGCGCCGGATAGCAAAAGAGCTCGGCGTCGATTTTAAGGAGGTCGGAGAGCTTATAGTCGCTTTTGACAAGAATGAAATCCCGCGCCTTTTAGAATTAAAAAAAGAGGCCGAGAAACTTGGTGTGCCCCGGCTAAAAATCGTTGACCGCTCATGGATCAAGGAAAATGAGCCGAACCTCAGCGAAAATGTAGTTGCCGCGCTTTACGCTCCGACAGCGGGAATCATCAGCCCCTATCGGCTGGTTTACGACCTTTATGAAAATGCCATCCGAAACGGGGCCGAGGCCATAACCTTAACCAAGGTGAATAATATTGTCAATACCAGGCCGGGTTTTGAAATCGCTACGTCCAGAGGCATGTTCAAGGCAAGATACATTGTCAACGCCGCCGGCCTTTTTGCGGATGAGATATCAGGCCTGGTTGGTATAAATGATTTTAGGATCACGCCGCGCAAAGGCGAGGAATTTATCCTGGATAAAAAAATAGAGCACCTGATGAACCACCTGATATTCCCGCTTCCGACAAAGACATCAAAGGGCATCCTGATTATTAAAACCTCGGATGGCAATCCCATGATCGGCCCGACAGCGGATGATGTGAAAGATAAAGAAGATTTATCTACCTCGGATGAGGGCTTAAAAAAGGTGCTGGCGAGCGCGCGGCGGATGATCCCCTCCGTAAATGAGAATGATATTATTGCCTATTTTGCCGGCTTAAGACCCGTAGGCCTTACGGCACTCCCTTCGGTCGCAGGAGAAGATTTTATCATCCGGAGGGAAACAAAGGCGCCGGGATTTATCACAGTGGCAGGGATACAATCGCCCGGCCTGACCGCCGCGCCCGCGATAGCGCTGATGGCAGCCGATCTTTTGGAAGAAAGCGGATTACGGCTCAAAAGAAAATTTATTTTTCACGGCCATAGAAAAAAGACCATACATTTATTCGCGGTTCCGTTTTCTAAGACGAAGCGGCTTATCGAGAAGGACGCAAGCTACGGCGATATCGTGTGCAGGTGCGAGATGGTGTCCGCTAAAGAGGTCCGGGATGCCATAAGGCGCGGGGCAAGGACCATGGACGGTATAAAATTCAGGACGCGTGCGCAAGCAGGCAGGTGCCACGGCACCTTCTGCACGACAAGGATAATGAAGATTCTGGCCGAAGAATCAAAAACGAAGCTAACAGCATTGACTAAAAGGGGACACGCCTCGGAGATAGTCAAGCAGGACAGGCAAGATGCGTGAGAGGGATTTGGTCATAGTAGGAGGCGGGCCCGCCGGCATGGCGGCCGCTATTGCCGCGCATCAAAACGGTGTAAAAAATATCCTGCT
>CAYQVM010000081.1:315-4044 GCA_964421145.1 uncultured Planctomycetia bacterium | reverse complement strand
CTCTATATCATGCTGCAAACCTCATGGCAGGATACAAGCGCCGTTTTGGAAATCCAAAGAACGGCAAGCCTGGCCATGGAAAGAATGACCCGTGGTTTTAAATCCGATTCGGATGCTGCTCCGAGAGGCCTTTTAGATGCCCAGTCATTTACGCCTGACGGAGCGACAATAAAGTTTATAAGTGGGATTGATTTAAAAGAAAGAAGCTTTTATTTGGAAAACGACAAGCTGATGTATGACCCCGATACCTCTGCTGAGTCAGATGAAAAACCGCTTTTAAATAATATCTCGGCTCTTGTCTTCACAGCGGACACAGGGAACCCTACAAAGGCGGTCCTGATAAGTTTGACTGCAGCTAAAGCAGTTAAAGGCGTTAATAAGACTATGAGTTTATCCAGTACGGTTTTTTTGCGCAATGCATAAAAAGGCATTTGCTTTAATTTTGGTTTTGGGTATTCTCACTGTTTTAATAGTGGGAGGCTCAGCGCTTATCAGTTTAACGAGCGGCGAGACGCGAATGATAAGGCTGCAGGATTATTCTATGCGGGCCTTTTATCTGGCAGAGGCCGGAATAGAAGAGGGCTTGTACAGAATTAAGAAAGGCAGCGATTTCAGCGATTTTACCGGTTCGTTGTATGGCGCCGTAAATGAATACAGCGTTAACATTGAGCCCAATACGGCCCCGTCGTTTCCTTCCACAACTTATGTTATAGATTCCACCGGGTCATATCCGAATTTGGTTGATTCAACCAAGGCAACAAGAAGGGTAAGGATCGATGCCGATGTCAAACCAACGGCCAATGCAGTTAATGTTACAAATGCCATCGAGGTTAACGGTTCGCTGACACTTAGCGGGGCAGTTGTTATTAACGGAGGAACCGAAGAATACGCCCCTCTTAACTTCGAGACGACTTTCGGAATTACAAAGGCTCAGATGGAGGCAATGGCGGATAATAAATATATAGATCCGGAAAATAATAAAACCCCGGTTGATAAAATAACATGGGTAAACCTGGTTAGTCAGCAGCAATTTCGGATTTCCCAGACGGGATGGTCCGGCAGCGGCATACTTGTGGTCAAGGAACCCATTGACTCAGCTTCTCCCGCCCTTGAGATAGAAGGCGGGACATTTAACGGCGTTATCTGGGTTATAGGCAACCTGCGCGTCAGCGGGAATGCCACTATCAACGGCGCCATATTTGTAGAGAATGGCTCCGCTGAGGTTACGAAATTAACCGGTACCCCTGTTATAAATTATGATTCCGGGCAGGTAATAAACGCGTTCAGCAACCTCGGAAACGAGATATTGCGGATCTATAATTGGCAAGAGGTGTTATGATCGGGCTGGATATCGGCACGTATTCGATAAAGGTGGTTGAACTGAACAAAAAAGGCGATCTCTTTAGCCTGGCAGGTTTTAAAGTGGCACAGAGGCTGCAGGGCGAGACCCTGCCTGCAGCCTTGAAAAAGGTTCTGGAGGGAGCGAATTTCAGCTCCGCGGATTTGAATGTTTCCCTCCCCGGTAACATTGTATCTACGAGAGTCGTTGAGATGCCGGAGATGGGTGCGGAAGAACTGAAGAACGCTGTTAAGTTCGAAGTGGAAAGATTTATCCCGTTTGGCATCGAGGGGGCGGTCATAGATTATCAGGTTATTTCGAAAAATCAGGCGGCGAAAAAAAATACAGTGCTCTTCGCCGCGGCAAGAGAAGATTTTGTTAAAAATTACGTTGAGGTAATTTCTCAAATCGGATTCAGGGTGAAATCGGTAGACGTAAATACGGTCGCGCTTACGAACGCCTTTTTAAATGCGCGCCCCTCGGAAGAGAAGGATGGGGCAGGCGCGTTCGCGTTTTTGAATATAGGGGACTCGGCGTCTAATATGAGTATTGTGTACGAAGGCGCGCCGCTGGTCTTGAGGGATATCGGGATAGCGGGCCGGGAGGTTTCGGAGGCGATTGCCAAGAGCCTCGACGTAGACATAAAAGAGGCCTATCAGATCAAGCATAATCCTCCCCCGGATAAAAAAGAATCGGTCATTGAAGCAATCAGAGTGGTTTTAAATAAATTATCTAAGGAGGTAAGGCTTTCAATCGGATATTTTGAGAATCAATATTCGAAAGGGGTATCCTCGATATATTTGAGCGGCGGGTCTGCCAGGCTTTTAGGTTTAAGGGAATTCCTGGCTGAATCGTTGGATATTCAGGTAGAATCCTGGAATCCTTTTAGTTCTATTGCCACGGGGGAAGGCGTATCTGTAAAGGCTCTCAATGACGCGAAAGAGGAGCTGGCGATCGCCTTAGGGCTCGCGCTAAAAGATGATTAAAATAAATCTGCTGCCAAAAGAGTTAAAAAAGGAACAGAAGCCCAAAAAGGAATTTTCGATTTTGGAGCTTCCTAAAATCTCCCCGAAATTATTTAAGGCGGGAATCTATGGCCTCTCTGCGTTATTGGGGATCAATTTTTTAATTGCGGCGTCCGTAATAGCGAAAAGCGCTTCTTTAGGCAGCTTAAATAACAAATGGCAGGCCCTTCAGCCGAACAAGGCCCAGATAGACCGTTTGAACCTGGAGATCAGCAGCATCGAAAAAAAGACAGTGCCGGTAAAGAAGCTGATGGAGAAAAGAATACTGTGGGCCAAGGAGCTTAATGAGCTGAGCAATCTCATGCCGCCCGGCGTTTGGCTGACTAAGTTTTTCATACAAAAGCAGGCCGGGGAAAAAGGAGGATATAAGTATATTTTGAATATTGAAGGCTGTGCTGCCTCTTTGTATGGCGATGAGGCTACCCTCATAGCGAATTTTGTAAAGGCCATACAGGGCAATCAGGAATTTTTTAAATATTTTAATGAGGCGAAATTGGGCCCCATGGAAAAGGCAATGATGGATAAAACGCCTATTATGAATTTTAAGATATTCTGCCTTTTAAAAAGGGATTGAGGATGGATTTTGACATTAAAAGTTTGATTACTCAGATTAAGGGCGCCCGCAACAAAAATATAGTGGTTATGGGCGCGGTTTTGGCCGTGGTACTAATTATTGATATCTTTTTAATACTATTACCCCTCACAGCGAGAAATTTTAGATTGAAATCCCAAATCGTAGCCATAAAAAAAGACACGAGGCTTTTGAACGAACAGGTTGTGAATATCGGTTCCATAAAGAAGAGGCTGGAGTCAGCCAAGGCTGAGCAAGAAGAATATGATAAGCGGTTTCCCAAAGAAGAAGATGTCCCTGTTCTGCTTGGGGGTATTTCCGCGATAGCCGGCAAGGCGGGCATTGAGATAATCGCGGTCAAGCCGGTCAGGTTAGAGGCGGCGGGCAAGGCCCCGGAATCCGACGCAATATTCCACGAAGTGCCGATAGAAATTTTTGCAAAAGGGGGGTACCATCAAATCGGGCAATTTATAAATAAATTGGAATCGCTTGATAAATTTGTTGAGATAAAAGATATAGATATAACGGCTGACAAGGCGACGCCCCGGAGGCATTTCTTCAGGCTGCTTGTGTCGACGTATATATTGAGAACGTAAATGCGTAAATTCAGAGTACAGAGCACAGTTTGTTTTTTTTCTATTTTCTATTTTCTATTTTCTATTTTATGTTTCGCTGAGGATTTCGTATACAACAGCAAGGGCAAACGCGATCCCTTTTCGCCGCTCATAGGTGAAGGCGCGGTTTATGAAGTAAAGCAGGTAGTGGATATTAATTCTATCGGAGATGTTTCTCTG
>CAYQVM010000081.1:0-305 GCA_964421145.1 uncultured Planctomycetia bacterium | reverse complement strand
AGTGTTATATTAAACGGCATGGTATTGAAAGAAGGAGATAAGATCGGCGCGGTTGTTATTGACAAGATAGAGCCCAAAAAGGTAATATTGGTTATAGGCGAAGAGAGGTATGAAGTTGAGCTTGGCAAAGAAAAGGGAGGTGATGGGAAGTGAAGAAGAAATTTGTCATTTTGATTTTGAATTTATTTTGTGCTTTGAATTTTGTCATTTGTCATTATTCCTATGCCCAGGAATTAGAGAGCACCATCACAATAGATTTCAAAGAAGCCGATATACAGAGCGTGCTTAAAATCCTTGCCGAGAAA
>CAYQVM010000080.1:0-4072 GCA_964421145.1 uncultured Planctomycetia bacterium | reverse complement strand
TTTTCGTATCGCCCAACGGATTAACCGAAATGTTATATCCATAACCTGGCTCGCCTTCAAAAACCCCCGAATCATTTTCTTCCTTAATGCCTTCGGAGAAACCCTTGACATCAAGATCGAAAATTTTGTCTTCCAGCAGGCCACAGGCCTTTGACAGGCCGCTGGCCACCTGGCAGGCCTTTAGCGACGCGCTGTAAGAACGCACCACCAGCATAAGGACAGAGCCGATTATCAATACGCTAAGTATAACCTCTAAAAGCATGAAGGCCGAATTATTTTTTCGGTGTAATGACCACATTTCCCGTCGCCTCTATTACGCTAATCATCATCGTATTTTCATTCTTGTTTGTCAGTTTAAGTTCAATAACGTCGCGTTCGGCCCCCGGCGCGCTACAGCTGCCGTTCGGATAAAAGATAACTTCTTTGGTATTGCCCTCAATATCAACACTTTCCGGAATTTTAAATGGGCGGCCAAAACTATCCCTCAGGTCGACGAATTTTATATTCTGGCCTTCGCCCTCAATCCTGGAAAGCCGATACTGCCTGCCCTCAAAATCAAACAGCAGCCGGTAGCTGCGCCCCTCTATTATCGCCCTTTGCTGGGCGAGGCCCATTAGTTTGGAAATATTGGAAACTGCCTCTTTCAGCTCTAAGTCGGTAAATGTCTTTCTAAAAAGCGGCGTTGAGAAAGAAACAAGCGCCAGAATAATCACGCTCACTATCAGAAGTTCTATTAAGGTAAAGGCCTTTCTTTTACTCAACACCTTCGGCGCCGGAACTTTCTTCTTTTTCAGACCAGTTAGTTATGTCATCCCCGCCGCCTTCCGAGCCATCCCTGCCATTCGATGAGAGGTCATACGAATCAGGATTTTTTTCGCCGGGAAATTTGTAATGATACTCGCGGCTCCAGGGATCTTTGGGCCTCTTCTTTAAATACGGCCCGTTCCAATTATTTGCCTCCGGCGGCTTCTTCATGAGGTCATCTAAGGCTGCCGGGTATGTCCCGTTGTCGAGCTCGTACATATCCAGGGCCATGGCGAGGTTTGATTCTATGTCCGCCTTCGCGGCAATCTTCCTGGCCTGCTCTGACCTGCCCGCCAGCCTCGGCATCACCATCGCGATCAACACGCCGATAATGATAACAACCAGCATGAGCTCGATTAATGTAAAACCTTTCTTTAATTTCATAGCAAAACCCTCCGTGTTTTATCTCGCAATAAGACTGATCTGAAATATCGGCAATAATATGGATATTACTATAAAGCCCACTATAAGCCCCATCGCTAAAATCATGAGCGGCTCAAGGAGGCTTGAGATTATCTTTATCATCTTGTCTGTTTCGCGTTCGTAAGAATCGGCCACCTTCATAAGGGCGCGCTCCAACTGGCCGGATTCCTCGCCTACGGCGACCATATTGGTCACAAAAAGCGGGAAATATGCGCCCGCGGCAAGCGCCTTCGCCAGAGGCGCGCCGTCCCTCACTTTAGTAAACGTTTCACGTATATCCCTCTTCGCCAGATCGCTTGAAACTATGCCTTCCACAATCTCAAGCGACTGCAGGATGGTAACGCCGTTATTTAAAAGCGTGCCGACCGTCCTGGCAAAACGGGCAATATCCGTCTTCTTAAGCAGCGCGCCCAGCAGAGGCGCATTATTTTTTATCCGGTCTATAAAGGCTTTCCCTTCGGGTGTCCTGTTCGCCTGTCTTAACAAAAATACCAGAAGAAGCACCAGGGCAATGGCTATATACCAATAGGTGCGTATAAAATTGCTGACAGCCAGAAGAGCTAACGTAACAAGAGGCAGCTGCTGGCCCAGGTCCTCAAATATGCCTACTACGCGCGGCATAACAAAGGTTAGCAGGACGATAACCGTAGCGATACCTACCGAGGCCATTAGGATAGGATATGCGAGTGCGGCCTGCACCTTTGTCTTAAACTCCTCCTGCTCTTCCAGGAATTCGGCGAGGCGGTTTAAAACATTTTCCAAAGAGCCGCTTGCCTCGCCCGAGTGGATCATGCTTATATAAAGGGGCGAAAAAACATTCGGGTAGAGATTCAGCGCCGCGGTCAGGGTATTACCGCCCTTTATATAATCTCTGACCTCCGCTATAATATTTTTCAGCCTCTTATTTTCTGTCTGTTTTGAGAGGATATCCAGGGAACTAACAATGGTCATCCCGGACTCCAGGAGATCGGCCAGCTGGCGGGTAAATACGGAAAGGTCTGAGGTCTTTATCCTTCCGAAAAATTTTACGGCGGTATGGCTGTAGCCTGTTTCGGCGTCCCTGCCTTCCTGTTTTATAGAAATAGGAAAAAGCCCGAGCGCGCCTATCTTAGAGAGGGCCTGCAATTCGGAATCGGCGTCAATAATGCCCTCAGTCACATCCTGCGGACCTTTTTTGGCCTTGTAAAAAAAACGCGGCATATTTTTTGCCTAACTGGTTTCCTTGGCAACGCGCAGGACCTCTGCCGGGGTCGTAAGCCCCATCTTTATTTTTATCCAGCCATCCTGCGCCAGCGACCGCATCCCTTCCGACACCGCTTTCTTCTTTATCTTGTCGCTGGATGACCTCGCTATAATCAATTCCTTTATGGGCCCGCTCACCACCAGGAATTCATAAATCGCCGTCCTGCCCTTGTAGCCGGTAAATTTACAGTTCTCGCAGCCCTTGCCTTCGTATATCTTGACCGCCTCTGCCTCTTCATGTGTTACGCCGAGTTCGCGCATCACTTCTTTTGTAAAAGGCACCTCGGCCTTGCAATTAGAGCAGATCAGCCTGACCAGCCTCTGGGCTATAAAACATTCAACCGATGAGGCAACCAGATACGGCTCAATCCCCATATCCAGGAGCCTTGTTATGCCGCCGGCGGCGTCGTTGGTATGAAGGGTGCTGAAAACCAGATGGCCTGTCAAGCTTGACCTGATGGTAATCTCTGCCGTCTCGTAATCCCTTACCTCACCTACCATCATTATATCCGGATCATGCCTGAGCATGCTCCTTAACCCGGCCGCGAATGTAAGGCCGATCTTCGGCGTAACCTGAATCTGGGTAATGTCGGATATCTGATATTCTATCGGGTCCTCAATAGTTATGATCTTCAACTCCTTTTTATTCATTTTATTAAGACAGGCGTATAAGGTGGTTGTCTTCCCGCTGCCGGTTGGGCCTGTTACGAATATAATGCCGTGCGGCTTTTTAATCAACTGCTCAAGCGCTTTTAAATGGTCTTCAATTAGACCGAGGCCCTCAAGACTGTAAATCATCTTTGATGAGAGGATCCTTATGTCTATGCCTTCTCCGAAAGGCGTGGGCAGCACCGAGACCCTCAGGTCCAGTTCTTCATCCCCCACTTTTACTTTTATCCTTCCGTCCTGGGGAAGGCGGCGCTCCGCTATATTAAGATTCGCCATGATCTTTATGCGCGAGATGATAGCCGCCTGGAACTGTTTTATTGTTGAGGGTATTGCGGCATCATGCAGAATGCCGTCTATTCTGTACCGGATCTTTAAGTCGTCCATGAAGGGTTCTATATGGATATCCGTCGCCCGTTCCTGATAGCCGCCCAGGATAATCTGGTTTACAAATTTTATTATGGAGGCGTCCTGGGCCAGGTCCTCTATGTCCTCTACTTCCGGCCCCCTGAAAGAAAGCCTGGCGTCATCGGGAAGCGAAACTGAAGACATCTTCTCAAGCGTCTCCGCGCCAATGCCATAGTATTTTTTTATCGCTTCGGATATATCTTTTTCGCCGCACAGGAGGGGCCTTATCTGATACCCAAGCAGAAGCTTTACATCATCAAGTGTATGTATGTCCAGAGGATCTAGGACGCCTATGGTAAGCACGTTATCATCAAAGCTTATCGGCATCATCTTGTAGTGGGAAGCGAATTTGGCGGGAACCTTCTCTATTACCGAAGGATCTATCGTTAAATCCTTGCTCTTCAGATACTTTATGCCTAACTGCTCCGCGAGGACAGGCATCAGCGTTTCCTCGTCCACTATTTTTAATTTAATAAGCGTGGCACCAAGGAATTCGTCTGTCCTCTTGTGCTCTTTCAGGGCCCTTTCC
>CAYQVM010000079.1:0-4141 GCA_964421145.1 uncultured Planctomycetia bacterium | reverse complement strand
TTTTTTGATGAGGCGTATTATGAGTTCGGCAGGGTTAAAAAAGATTTTCCGAACACGATAAAATATTTAAACAGGGGCAATGTCATCATAGCCCGAACCTTCTCAAAGGCGTATGGTTTAAGCGGCATCAGACTCGGCTACGGCATCGCGGATGCCGGGCTTATCAGCTACATGGAGAGGATAAGAGAGCCCTTTAATGTGAATCTCCTGGCGCAGGCGGCCGGCGTAGCCGCCTTGGACGACCAGCAATTTTTAAAGCGCACCATCGCGCATGTCGAAAAAGGAAAGAGGCTTTTATGCCGGGAATTTGACAAGCTCGGCCTTGAATATGTTCCCAGCGCGACAAATTTCATCCTTGTGAACACAAGACACGACTCTAAAGAGGTATTTAAGAAGATGCTTTCCCTCGGGGTGATCGTCAGGGATATGAAGGCCTGGGGACTGGACACGTATATCCGTGTCACAGTCGGAACCGATAAAGAAAATAGAAAATTTATAAACGCGCTGGAAAAAGTATTGGGGGGGTACGCATGATTATAGTTTTACGTCCTGATGCCACTGAGCAGCAGATAAACCACTTAGTTGACAAGGTAAAGAAATTAGGCCTTAAGGCGATGATATCTAAGGGCGAGCAGCGCACGATTATAGGCGTCATAGGCCCCGAGGATGTGATACAGGCACAGCCGCTTGAGGTTTATCCCGGCGTAGAGAAGGTGTTGTCTATCCTGAAGCCATATAAGCTTGTCTCGAGGGATTTCAGGAAAGAGGACAGCATTATTGATATAGGTGGCGGTGTCAGGATCGGCGGCCAAGAAATAGTCGTTATGGCTGGGCCCTGCTCTGTCGAGAACCAGGAGCTGCTGATTGACATAGCCAAGAAGGTAAAAATGGCAGGCGCCAAGGTTCTAAGAGGCGGGGCATTTAAACCGCGCACGTCTCCTTACGCGTTCCAGGGGCTTGGAGAAGAGGGCTTAAAATTCCTGGCGCAGGCAAGAAAAGAGACAGGCCTGCTGGTAGTCACGGAACTTATGGATATAAGGGACGTGGAACTTGTAGCAAAATATGCGGACATCATACAGATAGGCGCGCGCAACATGCAGAATTTTAATCTCCTTAAAGAGGTCGGCCGCATAAAAAAACCAGTTCTGCTGAAACGCGGCATGTCCTCGACCATAAAAGAGCTTTTGATGTCGGCGGAATACATTATGTCAGAGGGGAATTTCAATATTATCCTCTGTGAACGCGGGATAAGGACATTCGAGGATTTCACCCGGTTCACATTGGACATAAATGCAGTGCCTGCGGTGGAGAGCCAGAGCCATCTGCCTATTATTGTTGACCCTTCGCACGGGACAGGCAAGTGGGGGCTGGTACCCGCGGTTTCAAAGGCCGCTATCGCGGCCGGCGCGGACGGCCTTATCATAGAGGTGCACCCTAATCCCGAAGAGGCCCTATCCGACGGGACGCAGTCGTTGTACCCGGAAAAGTTTGAAGAGCTGATGCGCGACTTAAAAAAGGTCGCGGAAGCGGTCGGGCGAAAATTATAATGAAATTTAATCGCGTTGCTGTTATAGGCGTGGGTTTAATCGGAGGCTCTGTCGGCCTTGCGGTCAAAAGGCGCCGCCTGGCAAAAGAAGTCGTCGGTATATTCCGAAGAAAATCCACTTTAAAGAAGGCGTTAAAGCGCAGGGCAGTGGATAAGGCCGTGATGTCTATTAAGGAAGGCGTAAAGGATGCTGACCTTATTATTCTGGCTACGCCTGTCAGCCTGATACCGTCTATGGCCCGTGAGATTATTAAATACGCCAAGAGGGGTACTGTCATAACCGATGTCGGAAGCACGAAAAAGTGGATCGTTGACAAGATTGAGGGGCAACTTGCGCGTTCAGGAAAAGGGCTATTTTTCGTCGGCTCTCATCCGATGGCCGGCTCGGAACATGCGGGAGTAGAGTTTGCCAGAACAGATTTATTAGACGGTTCTCCCTGCATTGTGACAAAAACGGCGAAGACCAGCGCAGCAGCATTAAAAAAGATTATGGGTTTCTGGAAGGCGCTTGGCGTGAAGGTTAATGTAATGAGCCCTGCGGCCCACGACAAAAGCGTTGCTTTGATAAGCCATCTGCCGCACATAGTGGCGTTTGGCCTGGCCGGAGCGGTCCCGGTAAAAGAATTAAAATACGCCGCCGAAGGTTTTAAGGACACGACCAGGGTCGCATTGAGCGATCCGAGATTGTGGGCAGATATATTTTTATCGAATAGAAAAGAGATAGTAAAATCGGCTCATAGTTTTGAGAGATATTACAAAAAAATTATCAGGGCGGTAGCGAAAAATAATTATAAAGAAACTGTGAATCTATTGGAGGCCGCCGGATCAAGGCGGGCCCGGTTTGACCATGGCTCAAAGGCCTAAACAGCTGGTAATAGCCATTGACGGCCCCGCGGGAAGCGGGAAGAGCGCCGTAAGTAAATTAGTCGCCAAAAAGCTCGGCCTTTTATATCTTGATACGGGCGCCATGTACAGGGCGCTTACCTTAAAGGCGATGCGTAAGTCGCTGAACCTGGAAGATGAAGCGGCGCTTGTTGAGATGGCGAAAAATACAAAGATGAAACTCGAGGCGGGCCCGGATAGCGATAAGGTAAAGGTAATCTTAGACGGGGAAGACGTGACGCACCAGATCCGGACGCCCGAGCTGACAGAGAACATCAAATACATAGCCAGGGTGCCGGGTGTCAGGGAGTGCATGGTGAAGATTCAGAGGTCCATAGGCGAAAAGAGCGGGGCGGTGCTGGAAGGGCGCGATACAACAACTGTTGTATTCCCCGACACTGCGTATAAATTCTATCTGGACGCCGATTTAAACGAGCGCGCAAACAGGAGATTTAAGGAGCTTAAGGCGCTCGGCATTAAGGCGACGCTTGAGGAAGTGCAAGAGGATGCTAGATCGCGCGATGAGAGCGACCAGACAAGGTCTGTAGGCCCGCTAAAGCGCGCCGAAGATGCCATTTATATTGATACGACGGCTTTGAGTATAGATGAAGTTGTAGAAAAAATTCTGGCTAGGGTCAAGGTTTAGGTTTTTTCGATGATTTACTATATATCCCGCACTGCTTTATGGCTGTTCTTTAAGATATTTTTCAGGTATAGCGCAAGAGGGGCCGAGAATCTCCCAAGGCAGGGCGGGTTTATTATCGCAAGTAACCACCTGAGTTTCCTGGATCCTGCCGCGGCAGGGATCATGACGATGAGAAAGGTCCATTTTCTTGCCCGTGAGACTTTATTTGACAACCCGCTATTTAATTGGTGGGGGACGAGCGTAGGCGCCATACCTGTAAAAAGAGGCCGGTTTGATTTAAGCGCGATGAGGGCCTGCTTGCGGCATTTGAAAAAGGGCGAGATTGTATCGCTTTTTCCGGAGGGCACGCGCTCAAAGGACGGCGTTATCCAGGACCCGAAGGCCGGGGTGGGTTATCTGGCGGCGAATGCGGGTGTGCCAATCGTGCCGGTTTTGATAAGGGGTTCTGACAAGGCGCTTCCGAAGTATGCGGTCATGGTAAGGCTTAAGCGCATAAAGGCGATAGCCGCCATGCCCGTAGAGCCGAAGGCGTTTTTGAATAAAGACGGCGAATACGATTATCAGGCCATAAGCAATGAGGTAATGAGAAGGATCAGGAAATTAAGCGAAGATGAACCCCGTTAGACCTCTTAACAGATATTCTGTATTTATGAAAATATACGGTTTACCCCGTTAGAAAGGACGGGGCTTTCTAACGGGGTTTATTGGATATATATGTTTTAGGTAAGATAACGAGATTTGGAGGTCTAACGGGGTGAAGGTTGAGATTGCGCAGTGCAGCGGTTTTTGTTTTGGGGTTAAAAGGGCTATAGGCATAGCCCAGCAGGCCCTTGCGAAAAATAAAGGCAAGCCGGTCTACTCCCTCGGCTATATTATACACAACAGCCAGGTTGTGGAGGAGCTTGCCAAGGAAGGGTTGATGTCGGTTAAGGATTTAAGCGGTGTCGGGGAAGGCGTAGTTGTTATTTCATCCCACGGCGCCGGCCCTGAGGTGTTTGATGAGATCAGGGATAAGGGCCTTGAGCTGGTGGACGCGACATGCCCGTACGTGATGTCGGCGCAGAAGA
>CAYQVM010000078.1:0-4184 GCA_964421145.1 uncultured Planctomycetia bacterium | reverse complement strand
AGAGGATGCATTTTTTCTTAAGATACTGGGTCAGCCTGGATGAGAGGCTGGTTTCACCTTCCATAAGTCAGATGTACAGCAAATCCAATTCAGATTTTATAAAGGAGATGATACGAAACCGCGGCTATATGCCACTTCCTCACTCGGACATATCCATCAGCGACGACTATTTCACGAAAACCGGCAAACGCCCCGAAAAAACCATTTCAACCAAGAAAAGGGATTTTGTATATCTGGGCAAAATCATCACTCTGACCCGGGCAAACAAGATCAAGGTTGTTCTGCTGGGGAACATATTGCCGAAAGAGCTGTACGACGTAGCGGAAAAAACAGGCTATAACATGAACTGGCTTGCTTTTCTGGATATTATAAAGAAGGCCTATCCCGATACATATCTTGTGAACGAACCCATTCTTTATCTTGATAATAAATTTTTCGCTGACCTGTCCCATGTAAATAAAGAGGGACGGGCCATATATACGGAATATTTTAAAAAACGGGTATTTGTGCCATTCACGGCTGAGTTCGAAACCAAATAAGGATTAAAAACGCGCCATGAAAATTTGCAAGCGGTGTGTATTACCTGAAAATTTCCCACATATAGGCATTGACGAAGGGGGAATATGCAACCTCTGCAGGGCCTATAAAGGAAAGAGGCAGGCAGAGATTTTAAAACAAGAATACAAGAAACGCTTTGAGAGGCTTCTTGAGGGCCGCCGCCCGAGAGGCGAATACGACATCCTTATGTGCTATAGCGGCGGGAAGGACTCTACCTACACGCTTGGCCTGCTGAAAAATATATATAAACTGAGAATCCTCGCCTTTACGCTTGATAACGGTTTTATCCCTGAGAGGACGTATATCAACATAAGAAATGTCGTGGAAACATTGGATGTGGACCACATATTTTTTAAGCCCAGATTTAATATAATAAAGAAGGTATTCAAGGCCGCTTTAAAACAGCCGCTTTATCCTTCGAAAACGCTTGAGAGGGCCAGCACACTGTGCACTTCCTGCACAGGGCTTGTCAAATATTCCTCTTTTAAATTAGCCATAGAAAAAGAAATCCCGTTTGTGGCATTCGGATGGTCGCCGGGGCAGGCGCCTATTACCTCATCCGTCCTTGAAATCAACCCGGAAATGATAAAGAGCGTAGAAAGGGTATTGAAGGAGCCCATGCGAAAAATCGCCGGCCCCTGTATAGAGGCCTATTTTTTAAATGACAGGCACTATGCCAAACCAAAGTTTTTCCCCATCCTCATCCATCCGCTCGCGTTTTTCCCGTATAATGAAAAGAAGATAATACGGGTAATAAAAAAATTCGGATGGCGGAAACCCGGGGACGTGGAAATGAACGCCACTAATTGCCTGATAAATCCCCTGGCCGATGAGGCGCATATAGCAAAATATCACTTTCACCCGTATGCCCTGGAAATCGCCGCGCTTGTGCGTGAGGGGCACATGAGCCGCGCCGAAGGCCTTAATCATTTACCCGTTAAAAAAGACCCTAAGATAATACGGGCGTTAAAGCGAAGATTAGGTGTATAGTCCCTCGCTTCAGATTAAGTAAAATTAGGGAAGCTCGGGATGATTTTCAGGGTAGCAAGACTAGGGAAAATCAGAGATATATGACAGAAAAACATGCACAGGATATAAAGACGGAACTAAGAAGGTTTATCATAAATAACTACCTGAGGGGCGCGAAGGATTTTAAGTTGTCCGACGGGGATTCATTTCTGGAAAATTCTATTCTGGATTCCATAGGGGTCATAGAGGTAACGGCGTTTATCCAGCAGAGATACGGCATTAAGATAAAGGTAAACGAGATTATGCCGGAGAATTTCGATACGATCAATAACCTCGAGCAGTACATAACTAAGAAGCTTAAGGAAGAGCGTTCATGATTTCCCGCCTTTATACAATAATTTCCCGCACCAGCGCGAGATTTCCCCTCAGCAAGGCAATAATAGAAACCGATACCGGCCGGGAAATCAATTACAGGGACCTCGATGCCAGGATAGAAACGCTTTCTGGATATATATGCCGCCAGGGATTGCGCAAAGGCGAGCGGATGGGTATCCTCTCGCGAAATTCAATAGACAGCATCGCCGTTTTTTTCGCTATAACAAAATCAGGCGGGATCGCGGTATGGTTTAACCACGATCTTGACGCGCCGGACATAGCCTCCCAGGTGAAGGATTGCGGGCTCTCAGCTTTATACGCGCAAAGCCCTTTTTTAGAAAAGGCCAAAAAGATCAGGCGGGCGGCGAAGTCTATCAGATTTATTATGGAAGGGCCGCAGTCACTTTTCGGCTGTATGCCCGATAAAAAGACGCCGCAGGGAGAAAACCAGCCCGCGGCGATTATTTATACCTCCGGCACCACAGGGCCTTCGCTGGGTGTTGTGCTGAGCCACAAAAATCTGATTTCCAACGCCGCTTCCGTAGTGCGCTATTCCAGAATCTCAAAAAATGACAGAATCTGCTGCGTCCTGCCGCTGTTTTATATTTACGGATTGTCTCTGGCCCTGTCGCACTTTTTGGCCGCCGGCACAGTTATCCTTGACAACAGGTTTATGTATCCCGGCGTAGTACTTGATGCTATAGATAAATACAGGGCCACGGGTTTTGCCGGGGTATCAGGCCATTACGCGATACTGCTGCGCAAGACGGATATAGGAAAAAGAAAATTGCCGACGTTAAGATATTTCATGCAGGCAGGAGACGCCATGCCGCCTCGTATCACGAATGAGTTGTTGAGGAAATTCCCGAATAAGAGGCTGTACCTTATGTATGGCCTTACCGAGGCCTCGCCGAGGCTGACATATCTGGACCCGGCCCTGGCGTTAAAGAAGCCGGATTCCGTCGGGAAGGCAGTCCCGGGGGTGAGGGTTAAGGTTGTGGATTCGCTCGGCCGGGAGTGTGAAGCAGGCGTCGTCGGAGAAATAATCGCATCCGGAGATAATGTTATGCTGGGCTACTGGAACAATAAAAAGGAAACCGCAAAGACGATAAGAAAAGGCTGGCTTTTTACGGGAGACATGGGTTTTAAGGATAAGGAAGGCGATTTGTTCATTGTTGGTAGAAAGGGCAAGGTTATTAAATACAGCAAGATTTTAAAATTGGTTCCGAAGGGGGTGCTATGAAAAAAAAGATCAGGGTTATTGTATATATTATACTGTTTCTGGCGATACTCTCTTTTCCCTGCGATGGAATTGCCAAAACGGCGGTGCCGGGGAGGACGATGTCCCGGGTAAATGACTACGCAGGAATGATAGATAAGGATATGAAGGAATATCTTGAAAAGCGCCTCTCATCCATACCCCAGATAACACCGGATATAGTCGAAGTAATCATTGCCACATTTGGCGATATAGAGGGCTGGAAACTTGAAGAATACGCGGCGCAATACGGAGCAAATTGGAGGAAAACCAAAGTAGGGAGGGATAACGGAGTTATATTAATGGTATTTCCGGGGCCAGGCAGGGTGTTTATAGGAGTCGGACAAAACCTTAAAGATGTGATCTCAAGAGACAGGACAAGAGATATTATAGAAAATACCATAACGCCGCTGTTTAATCAGGGCAAGTATGGCGAGGCGATAAAACAGGCAGCCGAAGACATAATAGAAACGTTAGAAAAAGCCGATATCCCAAAGGACAAAAATAGCCGCTTGCTTCCTGGTATAATTTTAGTGTGTGCGTTGGCGATAATATGGGCTTTAATTAGGAATGTTAGGATTTCAAAAATGTAGCAAATTGGTATTGACAAATACAAATTATATGATATACTTATAGTAGAAATAAAGAGAGTATAAGTATTCATCGACGTGATGAGGCAGATTTAGAAATTAGCTATTTTTTTACGCCTGTTTTGACAGGATTTTAAAAAGTATTTACGAAGAGCGCCAATACAATACGAAAAGATGGAAAGTATGGAAAGCAACGAAAACAATCTCAACTTTAAATCCAAATTTAAGGCCTGGATAAAGGTTATGTCTATTATTGTTATAGTAACCTTTATGTGGGAACAGGTGGTTTACGCCCAGGGCGGCTCGCCCGTATTTCTTACCCAAAAAGCCAACGGCAAACTCACCCAGAAAGACCTTGAAGATTTCACCATCCCCACAGATGTAGGCATCACAAGGAAGATTCATAAGGGCGAAGATGACAAGACCATAATACA
>CAYQVM010000077.1:0-4196 GCA_964421145.1 uncultured Planctomycetia bacterium | reverse complement strand
CTCTCGGGGCGGGTGGATTTGAACCACCGACCTTCTGCTCCCAAAGCAGACGCGCTAGCCAGCTGCGCTACGCCCCGTAATTGGTTAATTATAACATACCCCCTTATAAAGTCAAAGGATTCTGCGCAAACTTAACATTTTAAGTTGCCCTTCTGGATTATTTCATATATAATTAAACATATATATGGCTATACGTAAACGCATTTTAAAAGTTGTCATAATATTTATATTATTCTGCGCCGGTGCCCTTACCTGGTACGCAAATAAACTTCTATCTCCCGCAAACCTGAAAAATTTCGCCGTAAAAACCATATCGGAATCATTAGACCGGCCCATTGCGCTTGAGGGCGCGAATTTCAGCCTTATCCGGGGCATCTCTTTAAATAACCTTATAATATACGAGCCGGACGGCAAAAAAGAATTCTTAAAAATTGGGCGCATCTCTACCATGCCGCTGTTTATACCGATCCTGATTGAGCGCAGAATCATAATACCTTACATAAACGTTGAGCATATTACGCTGAATATAGAGAAAAAACAGGACAAGTCCTGGAATTTTCTCTTCCCCGCCCTGCTTAAAAAATCCGCCGCGCCTCAAAAGGGCCTAACCAGAGGCTTTACCTTCCTGGTCCAGCAGGTGAAATTACGCAAAGGAGAAATAAATTACTCCGATAACACGAGGGAGCCCGTATATGCCAGGCAGCTTACGGATATAAGCGGCAATTTTATATTATCCCTTAAAGAAAAAGGGCTTGATTTTAAAATAACATCCATGCTGAATGTGCCGTCCAAAACCCTCATGGGCATAGAGGGCGCCTATCTCATTCAGGAAAACCTGTTTACCGCAAAAGCAGCCCTGAAAAATGTGGCGGCTGTAGAGCTATACGAATATTTTTACAAAAACTCCGCCCTGGTAAAACTCAAAAACGGCCTCGGCGACGCCATAATAGAGGTAAAGTTCGACAAAGACAGGAATCTTACCTTCAACCTTAATTCCATGCTTAATGGCATGGATATCTCCGCCTTTGACCTGGCCCTGAAAGGTGATATGGGAGTAACGGGCAACATTGAATCAAAACTGGTCGAGGGCAGCGAGCCTAATTATAAAATTATACTGGACATGAAGGGCGCGTCCTTAAGCGGCGTATATTTTTTAAACGAGCTCTCGAAACTCACAGGCAAAATCGAGATTTCAAACGACGCGGTATATACGTCGGCCTTGACAGGGTATGCCTACAATACACCTATCGAATTTGTCGGAGGGGCCGATTTAAAAACATTGCGATTGAGGATGGAGGCGCGCGCGAACCTGGAGCTCTCAAATTGTAAGGATTTTCTGCCTCCTGACGCTAGGGAGACGCTCAAAGATGTAGGCATGCATGGCCCGGCCGAAATAAAGGTAAAATTCTCCGATAACCTGAAGGATCCCCAGCCCGTCGATATTGACGGAAAAATAAAATTAAAATCCGCCACGCTCAGCATTCCGGAATTTCGCAACAAATTTGAGAAGATTTCCGGAGAAATACTTTTCAGGAACAATACCTTCTACATATCCAGGACCTCTTTTAATTACGGTGTGGACAATTACCTGCTTGACAGCAAAATCACCGGCCTGGAACCCCCTGACATAAAGATGAAATTAAAAAATAAGGGCATGGCCCTGACTTCCAGATTCAAAATACTGAAGGACAAAATACATGTCCTTCGGCTCAACGGAAACTACCTGAACTCTTCATTTTCAGCCGCCGGAAACATAGAAAGATCCAAGGACCCGAATTTGACAATAAGCGGGAAGCTAAGCCTGGAACTTGTCGATCTGAGAAAGATTTTCCCTTCTTTTTCGGAGCCCTTAACAAGGTTTAACATAAGGGGAATTTGCAATTTAGACTTTGCGGCGAGCGGGCCCCTGAAAGACCCCTCTGCCCTTGATCTTTCCGTAAAAGGCCGTTCAGAGCTGATAAATTTCTGGGATCTAAGGCTGACAGACGTAAAGCTTGACCTGAAGATGAAAGACAGGCGCCTGTTTATCCCTGAATTCAGCTCAAAACCTTACGGCGGCGATGTTTTAGCAAGCTTGGATATGGACCTGGCTCAGCAAAATCCTCCTTACGCCATAAGCCTGTCAATGGAGGACATTGATTTAAGCAAGCTGGCCCTGGATACCGATTTCAAGGACAAGCCTGTGTCCGGGAAGGGGCTTCTGAAATCAAATATAAGGGGTTACGGCAAAAATCCGGAGACCGTAAAGGGAGAAGGTTTTATATTTATAAAAGGCGGCAGCCTCTGGGAGATTCCGCTTTTAAAAGGCATAGCGGACCTCCTGTTTATGCCTAATCTTTCAAGTATTGTGTTTGATGAGGTGTCCGCTCATTTTGCCATTGCTAACAATGCTATTTCTACATCGGATCTGAAACTGCATTCTCAGAGCATCGGGCTACTGGTTGAAGGCAGCGTATTTTTTAACGGCATGCTTGACCTGCTGGTTACCACAAGCATCTCGGAAAATTTTGCCAAAAGCACTTCGGAATTTGAAAGGCTTGCCGGGGCCCTGCTTGCTGAGGCGGGCCAGCTCGTAGGACGCGTAAAGGTCAGCGGCACAATAAAGAATACGGAATATAAATTTATGCCCTTTCCCATCGATAAAATCCTGAGGGATAAGGTCAAAGAATTGCTCGGAGGATTTTTTTAATTTTTCTTAATGCCTTATAGCGGTGGGATAATCTGTTCTTTTTTGCCGGGGTAAGCTCGGCAAAATTTTTTTTAAGCGGCGGGTAATAAAATACGGGGTCGTAACCAAAACCAAAAGCGCCCTTCGGCTCAGATGATATTACCCCGCTGACAGAACCGCTGACAACCTTGCTCAACCTGCCGTTTTTGGCGAGCGCGGCAAAACATATAAACCGCGCCTGCCTTTTATTAAAAGGCACGCCTTTAAGCATCCTTAGCAATTTTTTTATATTGGCGTTGTCATTTCTCGCCGGCCCTGCGAAACGGGCCGAGCGCACACCGGGCGAGCCGCCAAGATGCTTTACCTCCAGCCCCGAATCCTCGGCAAGCGTCAATTTGCCTGTATGCCTGGAAGTGACAACCGCTTTTTTTACGGCGTTTTCCCTGAAGGTCTTTTTATCCTCTCTTACGGCGGGTATGTTTCCAAAATCATCCAGTGTGAGGACCTTGACGCGAAGGCCCTTAAGGAGGGCTATCAGTTCCCTTTTTTTCTTCCTGTTGGTCGTTGCTACGACCAGCTCTTTTAAAAAACTCATATTTTAGATACGCCGCGCAGGGAATTTTTCTGCACAGCGACAATCTTGGCGATACCTTTTTTCGCAAGCTGTAAAAGCGTGTGCATCTGGGCTTCGGAGAAAGGCTGGCCTTCGGCAGTGCCCTGTATCTCTATAATCTTGCCCTTGGAGGTCATTACCACGTTCATGTCAACCTGGGCGGCGGAGTCCTCTGCGTAGTCAAGGTCCAGGAGCGGTTTGTCGTCTATTATGCCCACGCTTACCGCCGCCACAAAATCCGAAACAGGGATCTCGTCTATTAACTTATCCCTGCGCATCTTTGACAACGCCTCTATAAGGGCAAGGAAGCTGCCTGTTATGCTGGCTATCCTCGTGCCGCCGTCCGCCTGTATCACGTCGCAGTCTATCCATATAGTGCGTTCGCCGAGCTTTTTTAAATCAACAACGGACCTAAGGCATCTGCCGACCAACCGCTGAATTTCCTGCGTCCTGCCGCTTGGCCTGCCCCTTGAGGACTCCCGCTGGACCCGGGTCTTACAGGAACGCGGAAGCATGCCGTATTCGGATGTTAGCCATCCCTGGGCCTTGCCTCTTAAAAACGGCGGTACCCCCTCCTCCAGAGAAGCGGTACACACCACCTTGGTGTTCCCGAATTCCACTAGACAGGAACCCTCTGCGAATTTCATGAAATTTTTTGTAATCTTTATCTTCCTGAGCTCCTCAGCTCCTCTGCCATTTGCCCTTGACATAAAACTAATCCTCTCTTATTTAGATTTATTCCACACGATTACCGGAAAATCTTTCACTTCCAACTTATATATCGCCTCCGGCCCTAAATCCTCAAAAGCGACCGCCTTTGCCTTTTTTACCTTTTTCGATAAATATGCGCCTGCGCCTCCGATCGTAATAAAATACACCGCTTTATATCTTTTTATGACGCCGATTACATCTTTT
>CAYQVM010000076.1:0-4349 GCA_964421145.1 uncultured Planctomycetia bacterium | reverse complement strand
AAAACTGGCCGGCTACCGCCGGGTTCCTCTTCATATCGCCCCTTGTTTGGGGACAGTTCTCACTGAGAACTGTCCCCACCTTTAATTGTCAGCAGCACATATGAATAATCGTCTAAATATTTTCTTGCCGCCCTGACGACGCACTCTTTTGTAACGTGATTTATCCTGTTTTCAAACTTCGTGTAATTAAGGTAGTCGGCCCCGTAGAGTTCATCCGCCGCCGCCTTTGAGGCGACGTTCTGAATTTTCTGAAGCCACATCTTATGGGCGCCTGTCAGTTCCTTTTTTGCAGACAGGAGCTCTTCATCCGTTACGCCGTCTTTTTTAATAAGCGCTATTTCTTTAAAGAGCTCATTTTTCGCGGCATCCAAGTTTTCCTTAGAGGTCCCGATATAAAAAATAAACATACCCCGCTCAAGCCCTGGCAGGGAAACCGCGTTCAGCGCGTAGGCAAGGCCCTTTTCTCCCCTTATACTCTTTGAGAGCCGGCCGTTTATGCCGGACAGAACAGATGCCAGCACGCCGAGGACATATTTATCGTGGTCGTAGCTTTGCGCGCCAAGGTACCCCAGCATGATTACCGACTGCTCTTTCGAGGTCGTCCTTGTTAATATGCGCGGCCTTGGTTTTTTCTTTTCCTGGCCCGCCTCTATTTTTACAAGCGGCCGGTTTTGAAGCTTCCCGAAAAGGCCTATAATTTTTTCCTTAACCTCTTTTGAATTTACGTCCCCGGAAACGGCCAGCACCATGTTGCCGGCGGTATAATGCGAAGCATAATAGTCACGTATATCTTTTTGTGAGAGCCGGTCTATTACATAGGGCCTCCCCAGTGCGCTAAATCTGTAAGGGTGGTTCCGGAACAGCGCGTATTTCAGGGTCCTGATGCCCAGGGCGTATATATCGTCGTTTACCCTTTTTATGCGTTCTTTGATAACAGCTTTTTCCCTGCTGATTTTATCCGCGGGGAATACGGGATTTTTTACCGCATCCGCGCAGATATCAAGCAAAAGGCCCCAGTCCTTGCTAAGGGCCCCGCCCGAGACGACAAAATTGTTGCTTGTTACAAAAGAACCGACAGAGCTGCCCACACCCTCAGTCTGTGTTAAGATCTTCTCTTCCGTTCTTGTTGTTGTTCCACACAAAAGCGTGTCCGCCACCAGGTTGGAAATGCCGTTATCAGCGAACGTCTCGCTTCTCGTCCCGCCCAGGCCCATGATATCTACGCTGGCGATCGGCAGCTTGTGGTCCTCAAATATCAGGACCCGCAGATTATTATCAAGCGTGAATCTTTCTATCTTCCAGGCGTCCTTGCCCGTGGGGGCCCGCTTGGCTTCTTTTGCTGGTGTTTTATTTGGCGCAAGCAGTATCAATGTGGAATTTTCTTTTGTAAGGTATTTTTTGGCCGCGGCTGTAACCGACTCTTTGGTTACCGCGTTTATGCCTTCCACGTATTTTTTCGAGAAATCATAGTCGCCGGTTATCGTTTCGCCGCCGATCAGATCGCTTAGCCTGTCTTCCGCCGTCTGCCTGGAAAAGATGTAATCGCTGAGGACGATATTTTTTGCTTTCTCCAGTTCCGCGTCTGAAACCGGCCTTGTTTTTATATCCTCAATCTGGCCCCAGATCTCCTCAAGCGCCTTGTCCGTGTTTTCACCATTCAATGTCGCGTTTATCGCGAAAATACCGGGGTCCTTAGGGGTATAATTGTAGGACGCTATAGAAGCCACCAGCCTTTTATCCATGTACAATTTTTTATAGAGCCTTGATGAGCCGCCCTGCCCCAGGATTATGGACAGGACGTCAAGGCTGAACATGTCTTTATTTCTTACGCGTACGCTTCGAAACCCCAGGGAAAGATAAGTAAGCGCAACATCCTTTTCCGCGCGCAGGCTCATTGCCGACATCTGGGGGCCTTCTTTCTGCAGATACTGTGGAGGCGGAGATACCCTTTCGATATTCCCGAATGTCCTCTCGATCTCTTCCAGGGTTTCCCGCTCCTTTATGTCCCCTCCCACGCCCAGCACCATGTTGTCAGGCACATAATGGGCCTTGTAATAATCAAGCAGGTCTTCCCGCTTTAACTTTTTAAATATTTCCTCCTGCCCGATTGTCGGAAAACGGTAGTTATGCGTCTTAAACATCATGGACCACAGGAGCCGGGAAACGAAGCTAGAGGGCTCGTCGTTGCCCAGCCGTATCTCTTTTAGGATAACTGCCCTTTCTTTTTCCAGTTCGGCGGGGTCAAAGGTTACCTGCGATAAAATATCCCTCAGGACTGCCAATGCCCTGCTTGCGTATTCGGAAGGCACAATAATATGGACGGCCGTTGTGTCGTGATCGGTGTAGGCGTTGATGTATCCGCCCAGCGATTTGATCTCTCTTTCGATATCTCCGGGCGCGGGCCAATTTTTAGTGCCCTTAAAAAGCATGTGCTCGACATAGTGCGATATGCCGCTCCCCAGATACCCGTATTCCGTAGCGCTCCCCGCCCTTATATGCGCCTCTATTGCCACCAAGGGCACATCGTGCGCCTCCTGAATAAGCACCACTAGGCCGTTTTTCAAAACGGCCCTGGATACCTCTTCGGATTTGACGCAGGGAGTATTCAGGCAGAGGAGAATCGCCGCCATGAAAGCGATTTTAGCCGATAGCCGCATTAAGATTTATCTATAGCCTCTTTTTCTGTTTGACCTGGCTTCCCTTTGCTTTCGGCGTTTGCGTTCACTCGGCTTCTCATAATGCTTCCTGGCCTTCAGCAGCTTGATTATACCGTCTCTCTCAATCTTTTTCTTGAATCGTCTAAGCGCCTTTTCAAATGGCTCGCCCGGGGAAATTTCCACTCGGGACATTTATATCCCACCTTTCTTTAATGAGGTCACCATTTACGGAGTTCTAAAGAACGACGTAAATGGTTCTTCTTCGAACTTCTCTATATAATATGACCGAATTAAATCCGCCGAAGCCTATCTTTCTCCTATGCATGCACAGGCGAAGGCGGATAAGCATAATATAGTGATATGATTATATATTATATGGAAGGAATTGTCAATTCTTCTTAAATACCACAGTGAGATTGAAGGAGATCTGTTTCTGGCTGAGGTTTTTCGGAAAGGCCTTAAACGGCGAGACATCCTGTATGCCTCTGTATGAAAGATTCCGCAGGTCCGCGTTATCAGAGGACCTGTTATTTATGATACTCAGGCTGACCACCTCGCCGCCCTGGTTCAGAGCGAAGCTGACCATCACGTCGCCCTCTTCGTATTCCTGCGTGTAGTGCTTTTTGAGAAAACGGCGTATTTCTTCGCGCACATATTTGTAGTAGCTAACGCATTCGGGAGTATTTGGCAGGGTGGTCCCAGGTATGGATGAAGGGATGACGCTTGATTTTGCCTGCGCTGTTTCCTCCGGCTTCGGGCGCGGCATGCGCGCCTTTAAGGGCCTGGTTTTTTTAGCGAGCCGCGTCTGCCGCGCCTGATTTTTTTCTATTGTGAGCGGTTCCTCTTTAGGCGGCTGGACGGCAGGGACCTCTTTTGTCAAGGCGGGCGCCGGTTTAGTTATGCGGTTTTCAATCGGCGGATTTATTTTGTAATAAACTATTTGCACATCAGCGCTTTTTTTATTTGGCGTAAAAAACCAAATATTGCCTAAAGGGGCGAGCACGCAGCAATGGCCGACAAACGAAATGAATAAGGCGTTCTTAAGGTTCATTTTCTTATTTTTACCAAGTTTAGCACAAATTTTTACCAACTGCAATTAAATTTAGAGTTTTATTTTCATGCCTACCATAAATGAGGTGCCCGGCATTGGGTAATCCTCCTCTTCCTGATAGTCCCGGTCAAGGATGTTGTTTACCGCCAAGGTAAGCTCGCCGAATTTTGTTATCTTGTATGCGAAGTTCGCGTCGGCCACAAAATAACTCTTTAAAAATCTGGCATTGGTGCCGCTGGTGTATCGCTTCGTCAGGTATCTCGTAGTAACATAACAGTTGAACTTGCCGCCCTCATAATTCAAGGTTGTCTTGTACTGATGCCTTGGGCGGTATATGAGCCACTTTTTCGTTACCTCGTCAATGGCTGAGAGCCGGGTATAATTAAGGTTCGCCTTTAAGGCCTTAGTCACCTGGCAGTTAAAATTTGCCTCAACCCCCTTGGTCACGGCTGTGCCTACGTTCGTGGGTCTCCACCAGAACGTGTCGTCCATCGTCCACGCGATCATATCCTTGAACTTGGTGTAGAAATATGTTACATCGGTTTCAACCATGCCAAATAAGAAGGAGCCGAGACCTATTTCGTGCGACGTTGCCCTTTCGGGCTTCAGGTTTGGATTGCCTTCCACTCCTCCCCGCGCTC
>CAYQVM010000075.1:0-4362 GCA_964421145.1 uncultured Planctomycetia bacterium | reverse complement strand
GGGGGGTGGGGGACCACCCTGGCGATTTTATTGAGCAAAAAGGGGCATGAGATTACCCTCTGGGGCGCCTTCCCGGAATACATAAAATATTTAAACAGGAAAAGGGAAAACAAGAAATTCCTGCCGGGTATAGACATCCCTAATGGTATAATACTAACATATATGATAAAAGAGGCTACTAGTGATAAAGATATGGTTATACTGGCCGTCCCATCGCAGCATATGTGCGAAGTCGCGAGCAGGCTGTCAAGAAGCACAGGAAAAGAGATTTACGTAAGCGTCTCAAAGGGCATCGAGAGTCACTCCCTGCACAGGATGTCTGAAATAATAGAGGGCGCCCTTGGCAAGGTTGATGTGGCAGTACTTTCCGGGCCCACGATATCATACGAGGTGGCAAGAGAGATACCTACGACAGCGGTGGCGGCCTCAAAGAAAGAAAGCGTCGCTAAAAAGGTTCAGGAAGTATTTATGACGGATAAGTTCAGGATATATACAAGCGCCGATGTGGTGGGCGTTGAACTAGGAGGAGCGCTTAAGAATATCGTTGCCATCGCAGCGGGAATTTCAGACGGGCTGGGTTACGGCACCAACTCAAAGGCGGCGCTTCTGTCAAGGGGCCTGGTTGAGATTACGCGGCTCGGGATCGCAATGGGTGCCACAAAAGAAACTTTTTATGGCCTGAGCGGATTGGGGGACCTGGTTACAACCTGTATCAACCCGCACGGCAGGAACAGGTGGTTCGGAGAAAGAATCGGCAAAGGGGAAACCCCAAAGGAAGTTCTGGAGGAGACAGAGATGGTCGTAGAGGGGGTCCCCACCGCAAAATCGGCGTATCTACTGGCGGAAAAATATAAAGTTGAGATGCCGATAACAGAGCAGGTTTATAAAATTTTATATAAGGGAAAGTCGCCGGCTGCGGCGGTAAAGGAATTGATGCTGCGGCCCATGAAGGCGGAGTAAAAGCAGGTCCCTCGCTTCAGAGTAGCAAACCAAGGGAAGCTCGGGATCGATTTTCAGATTAAGTAAGGCGATAGAAAATCGGGGCGTGGCCCAGTTTGGCTAGGGCACTTGCTTGGGGTGCAAGAAGTCGGTGGTTCGAATCCACTCGCCCCGATCAAAAATTTCCATAGGAAATTTTTGATAGAGCAATCGAAAATAGAGAATAGAAATTCGAAAGGAAAAAATTTTCGATTGCGGTCTATTTTCGATTTTCTATTCTCATATATACAGGAGGTTAAGTGCGAAAGATAAAAGTAGGATTGATCGGATTCGGGACTATTGGCAGCGGGGTTGTGAAGGTATTGCAGGATAAAAAAAAGCAACTTAGCGAATTGGCAGGCGTTGATTGTGAATTAAAATACATCTGCGATAAAGACCTGGTTTCTGACCGCGGCGTGCGGGTTGATAAAAAAATATTGACCAGAGAGCCGGATAAGATCCTGAACGATCCTGAGGTAGATGTTGTCGTTGAGCTAATCGGCGGCGTCCATCCGGCCAAAGAGATCATCCTGTCCGCCCTGAAGCATAGAAAAAGCGTTGTTACCGCTAACAAGGCGCTATTGGCCGAAGAGGGCAGTGAGATTTTTCAGGCGGCAATAAAATTTAATCAGGATGTGCGGTTTGAGGCAAGTGTTGGCGGGGGGATACCGATAATCAAGGCGCTGAGAGAGGGATTTGTTTCAAATAAGATAAATGAAATTTATGGGATCATAAACGGGACGTGCAATTATATCCTTTCGCGGATGAGCGATGAAGGGTGCGATTTTAAGGTGGCGCTTAAGGCGGCGCAGAAGATGGGCGTCGCGGAGGTGAATCCTAAATTGGACATCGATGGAACCGATTCGGCGCATAAACTGGTTATACTCGCGGCCTTGAGCTTCGGGGCGTTTCCGAGATTGGAAGAGGTGCATTGCGAAGGCATCACAGAGATTGAGCCGCGGGATATTAAATACGCTAAAGAGATGGGATACGCTATTAAGCTGCTTGCCATAGCCAAGAGGTCAGGCGATAAAATAGAAACGCGGGTTCACCCGACCTTTGTGCCGCAAAACCATCTTCTGGCGGATGTCAAGGGCGTCTATAACGCTATTTATGTAAAAGGCGATCTGATAGGAGAGAATCTTTTTTACGGCCAGGGCGCAGGGAAACTTCCGACTGCAAGCGCAGTCGTGTCGGATATTGTTGACTTGGCCAAGGGGGCGGTTAGCTTCAAGCTGCAGGCTGGTGCGGAGCGAAGCGGAGCCGAGCGAAGCCTCCCCGCCAGGGGATCCCCGAAGGGGACAGGACGGTGCGGAGCGAAGCGGAGCCTCCCCGAAGGGGGCAAGTTAAGAGTAAAAAATATAGATGGGGTCTCTAGCAGGTATTATATCCGTTTTTCGGCGCTTGATAAGCCAGGTGTTTTGGCCAAGATTTCTGGAATTCTTGGTAAAAATAATATCAGCATAGCAAGCGTTACGCAGAAACAGGAACGTGTCAGCGGGGCCGCGCCGATAGTCATGATGACGCACGGCGCGCTTGAGTCCAAGATGCGCGATGCGCTCAGGTTGATTGACAGGCTGCCCGCTATAAAGAGAAAATCGATTGCAATAAGAGTGGAGTCGTTATGAAATGGAAAGGAATCATTCATAAGTATGGGAAATATTTACCGGTAACGGATAAAACGCCTATAATAACTTTGCATGAAGGGAACACCCCTTTAATCTATTCAAACTTCCTGAGTCAGTTGGTCGGCGGGGGAGCAGAGGTTTATCTGAAATACGAAGGGCTTAATCCCACGGCTTCGTTCAAGGACAGGGGTATGACCCTGGCGATCTCAAAGGCGGCAGAAAACAGGTCTGACGCTGTGATGTGCGCCTCAACCGGCAATACGTCCGCTTCCGCAGCATGTTACGCCGCGCGCGCCGAGATGAAGTGCATTGTGCTTTTGCCGAAAGGCGCTATCGCGCTCGGGAAACTTGCGCAGGCGCTAATTCACGGCGCGCAGGTGCTGGCTGTGGACAGCACATTTGACGACGCACTTTCTCTGGTAAAAGAGATTACCTCCAAATATCCGATTACCCTTGTTAATTCTCTCAATCCCTTCAGGATAGAGGGCCAGAAGACCGGTGCGTTTGAGATCTGCGATTATCTGGAAGCTGCGCCCAATTATCATTTTATCCCTGTCGGGAACGCAGGCAATATCACCGCTTACTGGAAGGGATATAAGGAATATAAAAATGCCGGCATAATAAATAAACTACCCGCGATGATGGGATTTCAGGCAGAGGGCGCTGCGCCGATAGTGCGCGGACATGTGATCAAGAACCCCGAGACGATAGCTACGGCGATCAGGATCGGCAACCCTGCCAGCTGGAAACAGGCAGAGGCCGCGCGGGATGAGTCGGGCGGTATGATTGATATGGTCAGCGACGCCAAGATACTGGAGGCGTATGAATTGTTAGCGGCCGAAGACGGCATATTCTGCGAACCCGCGTCAGCCGCATCTGTGGCGGGGTTGATAAAACTGGTGAAAAAAGGATTTTTCCGAAGGACGAAGGACGTGGGACGAGGGACGAAAATAGTATGTGTGTTAACCGGACACGGGCTGAAGGATCCGGATAGGGCAATTAAAACTGTAAAACCGCCGAAGGTCGTAAAGCCGCAGCTTAAGGCGGTGTTGAAGGAAATTGGTTATTAGTACCTCGTCACCCAAACGTTAACTATGGTGACTCGGTACAGTCTATATTCATGCGAAGATTATGTATTTTGCTGGTTTTATCAGCCATAACGTTCTTTGCGCACGCAGAAAATATCCCGCAGCCTGAGGGTTGGGTAAATGATTTTGCGAATGTTATTTCGGTTGAATACCGGAATAAGATAACCGGGCTTATAGAAGAATTAGAAAATAAGACCTCTTCGGAGATAGCGGTAGTTACGATACAGTCTATCGCGCCTTACGGAGAGCAGGAATACGCAAGGCTGCTATTTGATAACTGGAAACCCGGGAAAAAGGGCAAGGACAACGGGGTTTTGGTGTTGCTTGCGATAAAAGAACGCCGCTGGCGCATTGAGACCGGTTATGGTGTTGAAGGTGTATTGCCGGATGGCCTTTGCGGAGAAATCGGTCGCAATTTCATGGTGCCGTATTTCAAGCAGGGCAAATACGGCGAAGGGTTGTATCGCGGAGTTGAGGCGATTTCAAAGGTAATAACCGGCGGCTCGGGCGCGGATAGCATAAAAAGATCAACCAGAAGAAAGTCCGGCGGAGAAGAAACCCCATTTCCGTTTTATATCTTTCTACTCTGGATAATATTCACCTGTTGTTTTTCCGCTTCAATTAAGGGCGGTTTGTTTGTGTTTTTATTTTTTGTTATTATGGGGTTC
>CAYQVM010000074.1:1945-4579 GCA_964421145.1 uncultured Planctomycetia bacterium | reverse complement strand
AATTGCTTTCTGCGTTTTATTGTACTATAATAATATAGAGCATTTTTATTTTTGCATTTTAGTGGATTTTTAATAAATCTATCTCTTTACTAAACAAAAAATAGTATTATGAAAATTGCCTTAGCCAGAGTCTCTAGTTATCAAAAGTGGTACAGGTTTCCTTCTCTGGGGTTGGGTTACCTAGCTGCAGTATTGGAAGCGAATGGCATAGAAACGAAGATTTTCGATGGACGGTATTTTAATATAGATGATGAGCAACTCGTAGAAGAAATATGCAATTTTTGTCCCGATGTTTTAGGTCTTTCTGCTATGACGCATGAAATTAAGCTTACAGCATCGATAGCTAGAATTGTAAAAGAAAAACTTAATATCCCGGTAATAATAGGAGGTTGCCACATTACCGCGCTCCCAGTGGAAACAATGCGAGAATTTCCCATGTTTGATTACGGTGTTATAAGTGAAGGTGAATATACTTTAATTGATCTAGTTAAATGTATTAAGGGAGATATTGCGGTAGAAGAAGTAGAAGGAATTGTTTACAGGAAGAGGGGAGAATTATATACGAATAAATTAAGAGAACCAATTAGTGAATTAGATTCTTTACCTTTTCCAGCATTTCACCATTACTATAGAGAAGGAAGGAAAAGTCTAAGTGGAAAAGAATTACCATATTTTATGTTTACTAGCCGTGGATGTCCATTCAGCTGTGTTTTCTGTATGAGAATTTTAGGCCAAAATGTAAGAAGTAGAACAATCGATAACATAATATCAGAAATCGATATGGCGATTTTAAAATACGGGGCAACTGTTTTCAATTTTGCTGATGAGATTTTTCTTTTTAACAATGAGAGAACTGTAAAACTTCTGAAAAAATTTATCGAGAAAGGGTATCGAGATAAAATAAAGTGGAGTGCTTTAACAAGAGCAAATTTTGTTAATGATGAAATAATAGGATTAGCAAAAAAAGCCGGCTGCTTTAGGCTAGAAATAGGAATAGAAAGTGGAGATGACAAAATACTTAAGAGAATAAAAAAAGGAACTACCGTATCTCAGGCCGAATCTGCCATAAAGATAATAAAAAAATTTGGTATTGAAATATTTAGTTATTATATTCTTGGGCATCCAGGCGAAACCGAAGATACCATAAGGGAAACTATTAATTTAGCAGTGCGATTAAATACTACAGCTGTTGCAATAGGTATTATGGTCCCATATCCTGGAACAATGATTTACGAATGGGCAAAAGATAATAAATTTGGTTATAAACTTTTGAGTAGAGATTGGGATACTTATGATAAATATGGGGGATCTGCGTTAGAGATCGAAGGACTTCCGTTAAATAAGCTGATAAGTTTTCAACGGAAGGCATACTTAACTTTTTATTTTAAAAATTTTCGATTTTTTGACTTATTAAAATTTATCATTTCGCGTTATAAAGGAATTTTAAAAGTTCTTTTGGTTAAGAAATAGAAAGTGCGGAAGAGGAGAGTTGAACTCCTAAGGGTTGCCCCATACGGTCCTGAGCCGTACGCGTATGCCAGTTCCGCCACTTCCGCGTGTCATAAAGTATACTTTAAATCGGACAGGATGTCAATCCCGCGGGTGCGGGATTACTTATTGCCATTTTTTAATTTTTCCGGATGGTGCCTGACGACCCTGGCCTGAACCATATAGATGACGTCCTCCGCGATATTTGTGGTGTGGTCGCAGATGCGTTCAAGGTGGCGGGTAATTAACAACAGCGGCACCGCGCGGTCAGCGGTCTTCGGGTCTTTTGCCATGTAGTCGCGCACCAGCTCGTCACTTACAAGATTGCGCAGCCTGTCCGCCTCGGTGTCAGAGAGGACAACCTTTTTGGCGAGGTCGGCGTCCCTTTTGACAAAGGCGTCTATTGCGTCACGGACCATGTTCTGGGCCACGGTTGACAATTTAGGTATATCTATGAGAGGCTTAAGAAGCGGTTTGTCCGCCAGGTCTATTACGCGCTGGGCGATATCAACGGCCAGATCCGCTATGCGTTCCAGTTCCGCGTTTACCTTCATCCCCGTCGTGATAAATCTCAGGTCTCCTGCCATGGGTTGATAACGGGCAATCAAATCTATGCATTTCTCATCTACCGCGAGTTCTAATTCATCTATCTTACTATCCGCGGTTATGACCTCCTTGGCCTGATTTTTGTCGTGGTTCTTAAGCGCCTCGATAGATTTATAAATCGCCTCCTGCGCCATGACGCCCATCCTTAAAATATCCTTGTGCAGTTCCTGTAGTTCCTCGTCTAAATGCCTTTCCATGAAATTTCCCTCCTTGTTTTAGTCTCTGAAATTTCATCCCGAGCTTCCTTAGTTTTACTTAATCTGAAGCGAGGGATTACCCATATCTACCTGTAATATAATCTTCAGTGCGTTTATCCTTCGGCTTGGTAAATATACTGTCCGTCCTGCCGAACTCAACCAACTCGCCAAGCAGCATAAAACCTGTGTCCTCGGAAACGCGCGCCGCCTGCTGCATATTGTGCGTAACTATTACTATTGTGTAATTATTTTTTAGCTCGCGCATCAATTCCTCTATGCGCGCCGTCGCCTGCGGATCAAGCGCCGAGCAGGGTTCATCCATCAACACTATATCAGACTTCAC
>CAYQVM010000074.1:450-1935 GCA_964421145.1 uncultured Planctomycetia bacterium | reverse complement strand
ACCGCGATAAGCCGTGCTATACAGAGCCTCTGTTTCTGCTCAAGCGTCAGGCCCAGCGCGGATCTGTGCAATCTATCCTTTAAATCATCCCACAGCAGGACGGACTTAAGACTCTTCTCCACGATGGAATCCAGCTTGTCCCTTTTGATGCGCCGCGAGGGGGCGTGGATCCTCTCCCCGAAAACGATGTTCTCGTAGATTGAAAGCGGGAAAGGGTTCGGACGCTGAAATACCATGCCGACCGACTTACGGAGATTAACCAGGTCTGTTTTGGGGTCAACGGCATTCCGGCCGTCTATCAAAACCTCTCCCTCAACGCGCGCGCCCTCAATCAGGTCATTCATCCGGTTAAATACCCTCAGAAGCGTGGATTTTCCGCACCCCGACGGCCCTATAATGGCGGTAATCTTTTTCTCATCCACATAGAAATTCACGTCTTTCAGGGCCTGAAAGTCGCCGTACCACAGATTGAGGTTTTTAGTAACTATTTTAGGCATCTTATCCAAATTTACCGCTTATATACCCATCAGTGCGCTTATCCGACGGCGCGGTAAAAATTTTATCCGTCCTGTCAAGCTCTATCAGTTCTCCGTTCAGGAAAAACGCTGTCCTGTCCCCCACCCTTGCCGCCTGTTTCACGTTATTAGTGACAAGCACTATCGTGTATCTTTGCTTTAATTTCAGCATCGCGTCCTCCACCTTCGCGGTGGAAATCGGGTCCAGCCCGGAACAGGGCTCGTCAAATAAAATAACCTCCGGCCCGACCGCGAGGGTCCTCGCGATACAAAGGCGCTGCTGCTGGCCCCCGGATAGTTTAAACGCCGATTCGGAAAGCCTCATCCTTACCTCATCCCAGAGATAGGCTGCCTTAAGCGAATTTTCAATAGTTTCACCGAGGGCTTTCTTATTTTTTATGCCCATCATCCTCGAGCCGTACGCCACATTGTCAAATATGGACAAGGGAAGCGGCAGAGGGAGCGCGAATACCATCCCGACCTTTCTTCTTAAAAGGCCTACCTCCATCAACATGACATCCTTGCCGTCAAACTCAACCGTCCCGGACATCCTGAAATCAGGCTGAAGAGAATTCATCCGGTTCAGCATCCTAAGAAAGGTCGTCTTGCCGCTGTTAGCCGGGCCTATGACGCTAAGGATCTCGTTTGCCTTTACCTCCAGGGTAACATCTTTTAAGGAATGTATCTGGCCGAACCAGGCATTGAGCGTCTTTATGCTGAACTTTGACTTTACCATTTCTTTTTCTTCCGCAGATTGTAACGGATAACTATAGCCACAAGGTTCATGAACAACACAAGGACCAAAAGCACAAGCGCTGTGCCATACCGGATTTTCTCGTGTACATTAGGCACCTGCGTCGATATGACATAAAGGTGGTACGGAAGCGCCATCGCCTGGTCAAAGACGGATTGCGGAAGCCGTGGCAGATAAAACGCGGCGACGGTAAACAATATGGGCGCCGTCTCGCCC
>CAYQVM010000074.1:0-440 GCA_964421145.1 uncultured Planctomycetia bacterium | reverse complement strand
GAGCTCCGAGTTTCGAGCTTCGAGCCTCGGGCCACAGGCCGGTCGGCCGTCCTCTCCGCCGACAGCCACTCCGGCACCCTGAAGGGCGCCGTCTCGCCCGCCGCCCTCCCTAACGCCAGGATAGTGCCGGTCAATATACCGGGAACCGCGTTCGGAAGGACTGTGTGCCTTATTGTCTGCCACTTGCTTGCGCCCAGGGACAGGCTTACCTCGCGGAACGAATAAGGCACGCTCTCCAGCGCCTCCCTGGAGGTCGTGATGATTATAGGCAGCACCATAATGCCCAGCGTAAGCGAACCGGAAAGAATGGACGCGCCGAATTTAAAAAAGATGACAAAAAGCGCAAGGCCGAAGAGGCCGTAAACAACAGAGGGCACGCCCGAAAGGTTCACAATGGCAAGTTTTATTATACGGTTTAAAATATTGTCCTTCGCGTACTC
>CAYQVM010000073.1:4226-4580 GCA_964421145.1 uncultured Planctomycetia bacterium | reverse complement strand
TATCCAGGACGCCCATGATTCCTTAACCGTCCAGGAATCCATAGTAAAGATCTTAGAGAATTTACTTACTAATTATAATGTAAGGTTAATAGCCGAAGAAGGCTCATCAGGATATATAGACACCTCCATATTATCCAGCTTCCCCATAGAAGAGATAAAACAAAAGACCGCCAGGCAGTTCATGGAAATGGGCCGCCTAAGCGCGGCAGAGTTCTTTACCATATGCTCTAAAAGCGATATAGGCCTCTACGGTATAGAAGACAACGAGCTTTACACAAAGGACCTCCAGATCTACAGGGACATGCTCCTGAATAACGGAGAGGTGGTGGGACAGGCCAGGGCCTTAAAAGAGAC
>CAYQVM010000073.1:1761-4216 GCA_964421145.1 uncultured Planctomycetia bacterium | reverse complement strand
CCAGTAATTACCACTTGTGTCATTATTAATTGGTATATTTGTGCTTTTTGTATAATTTATTAGTGTATCATTGAAATCAGACTCAAAAGAGACACTTGAAATATTGCAGGCCCATATCTATACGCCTGACATGATTGAGCTTACCAAGAATTCCGTCCTTCATAAGGATGGGAAACTCACCTTCTCAAAGCACTGGGAATACATATCAGGTCTTGGCAAGAAGGCAGGCGTCAGGCCCGCGGATTATCCCAATATCAATCTTCTCCTAAACGCCCTCTCCATAGAAAAACAAATCGACTTCTCAAGGGCCGACAGAGAAAAAGACGCAGCGGTCCAGCTTGTTACGTCAAAGCTTGATAAGACCAGCCTTGAGAAATTCTTATTAAAGGCCCTGGCATTCAAGGCCAAAAAGATCACAAGCGGCGACTTCTATTCATACCTGAAAGAATCCGCCCAGAGGGTCAATATAGACCTTAAGCAGTTTGAGGACCTGTATAAATACTCTGAATACGTGGAACTATACGAAAATATAGACATAGCCGCCATATTTAAAGAGGTGTCAGGCTTTGAAGAGGCTATAAAAGAGAGGCTATTTACAAACAACGAACAAAGAAATCTGTATAAATACGCCAAACACGTAAACTACATAGAACAGCTTTTAGATGGCAGGCTATCAGAAGAGGACTACCAGGCCCTGTTACAACTAACACCAGAAGTTAAACCGGAAGGCCTGTCTGCATTTATAAGGGATTCCTACAATAAATATAACCTCGCTTTAAAAGGCAACTTTGACCTAAATAACATATCTTCCAGGATCCCCCAGGCCCTTAGCTTCTACGAACTCGCCACCAAAAGAAACGACGCCATGATAGCCAACACCATAAAGACAATGAAACAGAATAACCAGACCGTGGCCGCCCTTGTAACAGGCGGTTTCCACACAGAGGGCCTGACAGAATTATTAAAGACCAACAAGCTCTCCTACCTGGTCATCATGCCCAAGATAAACGGCAACAACAAACCCAGGCCCTATATAACAGTCATAACTGATAAAAGATCCCCCTATGAGAAAATGCTTGAAAGCGGCAATTACCAGATATCAGCCGGGGTGTTCCTGAGAAACATAGGGGATGTAAAAGCCTATATGCTAAGTTGCTTCAGAGAAGCCGCGCCAGCAACCCAGGAAGCCCTGCAGGAACTTGTCGCACAGTGGAGAGAAAACAGAAGACAGAAGACCGAAAAGGCCTCCTCCTGGAGTATTGACACAAGCTTATTATCAGACCAGGAATTCGAGGCCGCATTAGGCGAGGTCATGGCTAAGATGAAGCTAGAGAAAAAAGCAGACCACAGACCACAGACCACAGACCACAGACCCAAAACGGAAATCTTAACGCCAACTGTTGGAACAGAGGCAATGATAGCCGCATTCCTGGCTAATTTTGATAAAGATGAGTTCATGGGCCAATTGCGAGATGTAACTATGACTAGAGGCAAATGGGATGAGCAGTCAGAGGCCGATTTTACTAGGTTATTAAACCGAAAGGGATATGGTCTGCCGGGCGTTGCCCAGTCAGAAGCGGTTCGGGACAGAATTGCGCAAGTAAGAGAACAATTACAAGCGCCCGCTGAAGCGCCGAAGCCCGCGGCGCCGAGACTTACGCCGACAGAGCGGCGCAAGATATTGCTTGACCATATCAACGCCGGGAATGAATTAAGCATCCAAGGCGCGATAGACCTTTTAAAAAAGACGCCCGATGGCACAGGTGTTTTCAGCTACAGCACAGTCGCGAAGGATTTAAGGGAGCTTGCTAAAAAAGGCGAGATTGAAAGAAGGGTTGTGCGGGAGAGGAAGTTACGCGAAAAAGGGCCGATAATAAAATATGTTTCCAAGCTTGCCGCGGCTGTACCGGCTTTAGAAGTGGAGGCGCCCAAGCCAGAGGCGCAAAAAGCGGTGGAGTTACAACCGCAGCCCGCTATAGCAAATATATTAGCTGATTTTAAACCCGATGCCGGGGCCGCAGGAATTTTTAGCGCAAGAGAGCCAACAGTTCAACCTATATCGCAGAAAGAGGTAAATAGATTCGCCCAAGAGGCAGGGCCTGTAATTAATGGTTTTGAAGAACAGCTTACTAAACGCAGACTTGAGGAGAAAAAGGCGTTGCTCGGTTTGTTGCGCATAGATGCGCAGATTGCCTTTGACCCGACCGCAAAAGAACCGGATAGAACAGACGCCCTGCGAAGCATAGCGCAAACCATAGAGTCATTCTATGCGGATCCCGCAGAGAAAAGCGAGCGCGCCGAAAAGATAATGTCCGCAAAGAATGAAGATGAGTTATTGAACGCCCTCTTGCCCCTTGTCTATGCCATAACAAGAAGCGTTGCCGATGATACTATTGGAAAGAGGCCGTATAACGTTCAGCTTGAAGGAGCTGTGGCCCTGCATTTTGGCTGTATA
>CAYQVM010000073.1:0-1751 GCA_964421145.1 uncultured Planctomycetia bacterium | reverse complement strand
CCCGCCATATTAAATGGCCTTACGCAGAAGGTGCATATCCACGTTACGGCCGATTATTTCGCCACAAGGGACGCACAGGAAAATTTAAAGATTTATAACGCGGTGGGCTACAAGGTCGGCGTGTTTTCAGACGATCCCAAACAGACAGGTTTTATGAAGGCGGATGGGACTATTGAGCCCGCAGACCCCAAAAAGGTCTATGCCGAGTCAGATGTTATTTACGCGGCACATTCCCGCGGCAAATTTGATTATCTAAGAGACAGCTGCACGCTGCGCCTTGAAGAGCAGATGCAGACGGATTTAACCCGCGTATTTGTTATTATAGACGAATGCGATGATATTTTAAAGGCAAGGACACCGCACATTTTATCGGGCCCTTCCGAAGAGGATATAGCAAACGAAGTTAAGGAGGCAAATGAGGTAATAAAGCAATTGGTTAAGGGGCAAGATTATACAGAGAAGGTGGAAAGTGGGCAAAGAATTGTAGGATTGACTGACGAAGGAATGAACAATGTAGAAAGAATTTTAAGTAGACCCGGCCTCTTCAGAAGCGAAAATGCCGCTGACCAGATATTTGTCGAGCGCATAAATCATTCCTTGTACGCGCACGCAATATTAAGAAAGGATCATGATTATAAGGTAACGGAAGGCAAGGTTGAGATTATAAACGTTGACTCGGGCCGCACCCAAAAGGGACAGCAGTGGTCAGACGGCCTTCATCAGGCGGTTGAGGCAAAGGAGAGCTTAATTGTTACTAACCCTAATAAGACCATCGCCGCGATCACCACAAAAAGATATTATGGAAAAGTCAGAAAATGGGCGGGTATGACAGGAACCGCAAGCTCATCCGGCGCGGAGGAAAAATATTATCGCCAGATTTATGGCAAAGAGGTATACAAGGTAGATACCAATACGCCTATCATAAGAGAGCGCCTGCCCGATATGCTTTTTGCCACAAAGCTTGAGAAATGGGCCGCAATAATAGCTGGCATAATAGAAGTTAATAAAACCGGCAGGCCTGTGCTTGTAGCTGGAATAAGAAGCGTTGAGGAGGCAAGAGAACTTTCAGAGGCCTGCGCGGCAAGGGGTATTTCTGTTATGCGGCTTGATGCGAGCGTTTCCGCTGAACAGGAAAAAGAGATTGTTGACAAGGCCGGCCAGAGGGGCGTGGTAACAATAGCCACAAATATAGCGGGAAGGGGAACTGATATAAAAGTAGATGACGCGCAAGTTTTGGCAAACGGCGGCCTGCACGTTATAGGCGCGGAGCGAAGCGAGTCGTTAAGCGTTGATGTCCAGTTGCAGGATAGGACTGGAAGATTAGGCCAGCCGGGCAGCTGCCAATTTTTCGCGTCATTAGAGGATGGATTGGTAAGAACAGCTGATTCTATTTGTCCTGATGAAGTAGAACATTTACGTTCGTTATTAAAAGACCCTGACCTTGAAGGGGCAAGAGACCGTCTGAATATAATCCAGCTTAAGGTTGAGCGAGGGATTCTTGAGCGCCAGATTACAGATGACAAATATGATAAGGCGCTTGACTGCCAGCTTGACGCCATTGATATCTTGAGGCAGCGTTTGCTTGAGCAAGATCAAAAGCTCCCTATTTTTACCGTCTTAAACGCTGACCAGAATATACAAGAACACATCCGCGAGTGGCTGATCGGAATAGGGTTTGACCCGAATAAATTTGTGGCCGCGCTAGCTAAAAAAGTGCGGGAGTCATCAGGCGAAGAAATGACGGATGCAGA
>CAYQVM010000072.1:0-4611 GCA_964421145.1 uncultured Planctomycetia bacterium | reverse complement strand
CGCGCCCTCAACTGGCAGGCCAAGCAGAATACCAACTATTGTCAACAAGCCTTTGAGCGTTCCCTTGAATTAATAGATTTGACTCTGGATAACCTGAAGGGGTTTGCCCGTCTTAAAGAAGTTGCCCGCCTGCGGGAGGCAATAGCAGATTATTTTGCCGGCGCAAACCAGTTTAAATTCACGGATGAAGCCATAAGAAAGTATTTTTTAAATTTCACTTTCGCCGCCCGCAAGAATCATTAGTTTGGCAGTTACTCCACATTATAAAAATATGCAAAAACCAAAATTGGCCTTCATCTTAGGCGCATTTATTTTTGCTGCTTCTTGCGTAGCCGCCGAGGAAGGACAAAAAGGCCCTCATTATGCGCCGGGGGTGGGGCTTCTTGAGGTTTTTAAAACGGAATCCTCTGACATGATCTCGCACATGGAGCCCGTTCTTAAGGTGCCGTGGATGCATGATCTTGCCTGTAAGCCGCCGGATAGCGGGGATAATATCTGGCAGGTCAGAAACGGATATCCGGACGCGTTTCTGGTCCCCGAGTGCGCGCCAGGGCTTGGTGCCAGGCCCGGTTCCGAGTATTCCTTCCCCTACGTCGCCCAGATAACTTTTTATTATGAGGCAAAAGAGCCCGGCAGATACACGTTTACCGCCTGGCACGGCCAAAATAATTTCACGCTTACTATCGGAGATTTTCTTATTGCCAATCTTTCACCTGATCAGCCAACCGCGCAGGGAGCCTGTGAGCTTAAGCAAGGCCTTCATCGCGCCGTGCTCTGGCTTGTCTCAAATATTTATAGCGGCGATTCAAAAAATGATCCTTACTTTGAGGTAAAGGTCATAACTCCAAATGCCTCGGCCGCCGCTCCGGTCAAAAGAGACATGATGTTTGTGAAAACCAACGAGCTCCCCGGGCCGTGGAGAGGTGCGGGCCATTAATGCGCATGGACCTTCCGCATAATAAATAAATACTTGATATTTGGTTGCAAAAGGTCTATAATTAATCACTAAAGGAGATAATAAATATGGGATACCAACAAAGTGGTAGTGGTGGATTCGGTGGTGGATTCGGCGGAAGGCCGAGGGAAATGCACAAGGCGATTTGCGCGGACTGTAAAAAGGAATGCGAGGTCCCTTTCAAACCCAAAGACGACCGTCCAATATACTGTAAGGATTGTTTTTCAAAACGCAAAGAAAGCCGTTAAAAGTCAAACCAACCTGAAAAAATTTTCTGTCGCGATAATAGGCGGCGGGGCAGCCGGTATAACGGCTGCCATAAGTGCAAAGCGAAAAGGTGATTCTGTCGTTGTCTGCGAAAAGATGCCGCAGATCGGCAAAAAAATACTGATCTCGGGCAACGGCAGATGTAACCTTTTTAATGAAGACCTTTCGGCGGTGCATTATAATACCGCAGCAAAAACCCTCCTGAAATCCGTATTCTCAAGATTCGGCAAAGACGATATAGTGGATTTTTTTACCGGCCTGGGGCTTGAAATGTACTCAAAGGACGGCCGGGTATTCCCTATAACGAACCAGTCCTCCTCTGTATTAAAGGTCCTGGAAATGGAGCTTGAGCGGCTGGGCGTTTCGATAGAGCCGGATTTTGAGGTAATGGATATTTCCGATTTAGAATCAGGTTTTATCCTCAAATCAAAAAAAGGCGGTGCAGTAGAATGCGATAAGCTGATAATAACAGGCGGCGGCAAGACATATCCCGCCCTCGGGTCAGACGGAAACGCGTATGAACTGGCAAGGCGCCTGGGGCACACAATCATCCCCCCTGTTCCGAGCGCGGTCCCACTTACAACAAAGGATCCCCTCTGCCATTTGCTTCAGGGCCAGAAGATATTTGCGGGCGCCAGGGCCATGATTAACGGGAAAATAAAAAGCGAAGCTCAGGGAGAACTTCTGTTCACAAAATACGGCCTGTCAGGCACGGCTATCCTGGACATCAGCGAAGAGATATCCATAGCAATACACAGGCGCCATATCAATGATGTTGTCGTTTCCGTGGACGTGATTCCTTTTATGAGCGGGGCTGATCTACAAAATGAACTGGCGCGGCGGATAAAAACAGGATTTACCAAGGAGGATTTCTTTACCGGCCTGCTGCCCAATAAATTCAGCGCGGCGCTTAAGAATCTGGCCGAAGAACGCGATATTCATAAAACGGTTAATGCCCTGAAAGACAGGCGATTTAAAATTACAGGGACAAGAGGCTGGAACGAAGCCGAATTTACCAGCGGCGGCGTAGATATTAATGAGATCAGGGAAAATACGCTGGAATCAAAATTGAAAAAAGGCATTTATTTCGCCGGCGAAGTGCTGGACGTCGGAGGAAAAAGAGGCGGTTATCATCTCGCCTGGGCGTGGGCGTCGGGATTTATCGCCGGATTGACGGGGCGTTGACAGGATCATGCGTGTTTACGATATAGCTGTTGCGGGCGGCGGCGCGGCGGGTTCCATGGCCGCGATACGCGCGGGCCAACTTAATAAGGATGTAGTCTTAATAGAGAAAAACGCCTCTATAGGCGCAAAGATCCTCCTGACAGGCGCCGGAAGATGCAACCTCACCAATATCGCGCCCATTGATACATTCATTGAGAAGTTCGGGAAACAGGGAAATTTCTTGAGATCAGCGTTTTATAAATTTTCCAACCAGGCCCTGATGGATTTCTTCGGGTCTTGCGGCCTTCATCTTAAAAGCGAGCGCCAGGGCCGCGTCTTCCCTTCTACGGACAAGGCCGGGTCAATAACAGAAACACTTCAAAAGGCCTTGAGGGCCTCAAAGGTGGATATCTTGTATAAAACGGCCCTCCTGGATATAAAAAAGAAAACCGATATATTCGAACTGGCCTTAAACGGCGATCCCTCGGCTTCGCTCGGGACAAGTAAAAAAATCTTATCAAAAAAGGTAATATTGGCTACCGGCGGGCTCTCCTATCCTGAGACGGGCTCAAGCGGCGACGGACTGCGCATAGCAAAACACATGGGGCACACAATTACTCCTCTAAAAGCTGCCCTTGTCCCGTTAAAGACAAAAGAGCATTGGGTAAAGGAGCTGCAGGGCATTTCCCTGGAGAACATACGCGTAACGTTTTCCGCCAACGCCAAAAATTGCGTCTCAAGCATAGGCGAGCTTATGTTTACGCATTTCGGCGTCTCCGGCCCGCTCATCCTGGATCTGAGTGGTGAGGTTGTCGGGCTCCTTTCGGAACACAAGGAACCAAAACTTCTTATAGACCTTAAACCGGGCCTGGATGCCGCGAAACTACAGGCCAGGTTATTAAGGGATTTTAAGGCAAAAGGCGGTGGACGGCTCCTGACAGTTATGGAAGGGCTGCTGCCGAAAAGAATGGCGTCCGTATTAATGCGCCTCGGCGGCCTGGAACCTACGCGGAAGGCAAGCAGGGTGACTCAGAAAGAAAGGCATGCGATAATACAACTCTTGAAGGCCCTGCCCCTGACTATTGAAGGGCCCCTTTCAATCAAACACGCGATGGTTACTAACGGCGGGGTTTCTACAAAAGAGATCAATCCTAGGACAATGGAGTCAAAAATCGTACCGGGCTTGTATTTCGCAGGAGAATTAATAGACGGAGCAGCGCCCAGCGGCGGATATAATCTTCAGCAGGCCTTCTCTACCGGCTTCATGGCGGGAGAGGAGGCGGCCCGTGCGTAAGATAATCCTTGCCTCAAAATCCAGGGCCAGGCAGAAATTACTCAGGCGCCTCGGGTTTAAATTTAAAGTAGTTGAATCCGGCGTAAAAGAAAACCATATAGCTAAAGGAAAAATCAGCAATCTTGTAATAGGCAATGCCTTAAAAAAGGCCAAAGACGTCGCTGCCAGGTTCGACTCAGGAATCATCATTGCCGCGGACACCGTGGTTTTAGTAGGAAAAAAGATAATCGGCAAGCCGAAAAACATAAAGGACGCGTTTAATACCTTAAAACTGCTTTCCAGAAAGCCCCAATGGGTGTATACCGGCCTGGCCGTGATAGATATCGACAATAAAAAGCAATATACAGTTTATGAAAAGACCAGGGTTTATATGCGCCCTCTTAAAGATGCCGAGATCAGGGATTATTTCAGGCAGGTCTCCCCTCTTGATAAGGCGGGGGGTTTTGATATACAGGGCCGTGGTAAAATGTTTGTCGAGCGCGTAGAAGGTTGCTTTTATAACGTCGTGGGCCTGCCGATCAAGAAGCTTATGAAGCTTCCGCCTTTTTCAAAAGGTCGGTCCAGGCCTTATCAACGTCGGCCTGGATCTTGTCTATGATATGCTTATTTTTGTCGGTGAACAAATGAGAAAATCGGCGCTGGGTCTTGAGGAATTCGGTAACAGGCCTCTTTTCCTTGGGGGCATACGTTACCTTATATTTCCCGTTCTCTACCTCATAAAGCGGCCAGAAGTGGGTCTCAACCGCTATCTTCGCAACCTCTATCCCCTGATCAGGCAGGAATCCCCATCCTAATGTGCACGGCTCAAGGACATTCATGAATTTCGGGCCCTTTATAGAGAAGGCCTTTTCGGACTTTTTTATCAGGTCCTGCCAGTGGCTCGGCGAGGCCTGGGCCACGTAGGGTATGTCGTGCGCTGCCATAATCGCCG
>CAYQVM010000071.1:0-4689 GCA_964421145.1 uncultured Planctomycetia bacterium | reverse complement strand
CCTAAACCTTAGCCATAATCCACCATCCCGCTCATTGATATAATTATATTATAGTTATAGATTTATAATTTATAGCATAAAAGGGGACAAAAAACAAGAAGAATTCACCGCTTTGGGCATGAAAAACCAGGGCACATTTTCATGTGCCCTGCAGCTAACTGATATTAATTTAAAGCGCTGGCTGATGGCCTTCTTACCCAATATCGGGTGGTATTTCATACATATCGGGTATGCCGTCACCATCTGTATCAATTATAGTGGGGGGGATTGACACTGAAGGCGGTAGATGTGGATACGGAAAAAAATATTCATACGTAGTCGTAGTCCAATCACGTGTAACAGGGTCCCACGTCCATATATCATAATATACGCGTATACCATCTGCTTCAAAATACACACTAACTGTCATCGGCGGTATACTTACAGCCGGAATCCCCGGAAAATCAATTATAAGCGGCGGCGGTGTTGGCTCCATAGGTGTTGGCGGTGTTAGCAGATCGTCCGGCGGCATTGCTGGCGGTTCTTCAGTATGATCGCCAGGGATTTCTGGAGGTCCCGGAGGTGATGGTCGCGGGAAAATACCGGGCTCGAAAGGCGTAGGATCATCAGGATTCACAATACCATCACCATCTGAATCCATAAAAGGATTCTCCTCTATTGGAGCCAGTTCTGGAAACTCTTTTGGAAATGGATCAATTATAGGTGGGGTAGGGAGAACATATGAAACGGATTTGGAGTCAACCGGCATCGGCTTTTCCACTTGAGAGGTTTGTAGTCCCGATTCAGCTTCTCCTGCATTTCTAGCTTCAATAACTTCCTCATAGGGCTCCGCGTAAGATCCTTGGTATTCCGGAGGAGCGGCTTCCATAGCATAACTCGGTGGGCCAGCCATATACTCATCAAACGCAAAGCAGGTCTGGCTGGATAAAAACAAAACACACAATATAACCGATACTGCTCTTTCCACATCTCTTTTAAACTTTTTCATTTTATTCCCCCTGTTTTTACTTCTTCTACCATTATTAAAACTCTTAAACAACAGGTGAAAAAAAAATCCGCTTCGCATGACAATTTAACGAAGGTATTCTTGATGCTTTCCTCTATATCTAATTAAAGTATACCTGAAGATACGCGATTTGTCAAATAAAAGTAGCTACATTTTTTATATCCTAACAGATATCTTTTGGCGGGTTAAATCCGGGCGATTATTGCCTTTGCCATCTCGATTGTCCCGGCGGCGGAGGGGTCATTTCTGTCTGGTTTTAAATCGTAGGTTACGGATTTGCCTTCTTTGATAACCGCGGCCACGGCCTTCTCAAGCCTATCTGCGGCCTTATCTTCTTTAAGATATCTTAACATGAGAACAGCCGATAATATCGTAGCCGTAGGGTTAACCTTGTTAAGGCCGGTATATTTCGGCGCTGAGCCGTGTGTGGGCTCAAATACTGCCATTGTGTCTCCGATATTCGCGCCGGGCGCAACGCCAAGCCCGCCGATTAAACCCGCGCACAAGTCAGAGATTATGTCCCCGTATAAATTCGGCAGGACAAGAACGTCATAGTCCCCTGGCTTCTGGACCAACTGCATGCACATATTGTCCACTATCCTGTCCTCAAACGCGATCCTGTCCTCATATCCTTTCGCAACCTGCCTTGCGGTTTCAAGGAAAAGCCCGTCTGTACATTTCTGGATATTCGCCTTGTGCACAGCGGTAACCTTTTTCCTGTTATTTTTTATCGCGTATTCAAAGGCGAATTTGACGATCCTCCTCGTCGCGAATTCGGAAATCGGCTTTATGCTTATGGCCGAGTCCTCTCTGATATTCTTCTTGGACAGCGCGCTTAGTTCCTTGATTAATTTGACCGTCTCCGTCGACCCCTTGGCGAATTCAATGCCGGCGTATAAGTCCTCGGTGTTTTCTCTTATGATTACCAAATCTATATCCTTATAATTTGACCTCACCCCTTCGTAGGTCTTACAGGGCCTTACGCAGGCGTATAAATCCAGTTCCTTTCTTAGGGCAACGTTTACGCTCCTAAAACCTGTGCCGACAGGCGTTGTGATGGGCCCTTTTATAGCGACTTTATTTTTTCTGACAGAGGCCAGAACAGGCTCCGGAAGCGGTGTGCCGAATTTTTTCAGCGCCTCTTCTCCGCAGATCATTTCTTCCCATTCAATCGCGACGCCTGTCGCCTCAACGCACATTTTAGCCGCGTTGGCAACCTCTCTGCCTGTTCCATCCCCGGGGATTAGGGTTACTTTATGCATCAAATTTAAATCCTCCGTGTTTCTTGAAATGCTCTATCACCCCGCCGTCGGCCAGAAGTTTCTTCATCACGGCCGGGAGGGGTTTGATAGGAATAAGCCTGTTTTTTGAAACATTTTTTATCCTGTTGTGTTCCAGATTTATCTCGAGTGTATCCCCGTCGCTAATCTGGTCGGTATCGCACTCAACAAGGCAAAGGCCTATATTAAAGGCGTTCCTGTAAAAGATCCTGGCAAAGCTCTTGGCTACAACCGCCTTTATCCCCGCCGCCTTAATGGAAATGGGCGCCTGCTCGCGGGATGAGCCGCATCCGAAATTCTCGCCCGCTACGATAAAGTCGCTCTCCTTGACCTTCCCCGCAAATTCCGGGTCTATGTCCTCAAATATGTGCTTCGCCAGCTCTTTCGGGTCCTGTATGCTGAATTTATACCTTCCGGATATCACATAATCCGTATTTACATTGTCATTTTGTTTTAATCTTCTCGCTGTACCCTTCATAGATATCTCCTCGGGTCCGCAATCTTGCCTTCAATGGCGCTCGCCGCGCATGTCGCCGGACTGCCTAGATAAATAAAAGCGTTCGGGTTGCCCATCCTGCCCTTAAAATTCCTGTTCGCGGTTGAGATACAGGCCTCTCCGTCGGCAGGTACCCCTCCGTGCGTGCCGACGCACGGGCCGCAGCCTGGCACAAGCACCGCCCCGCCCGCATTAATAAACAAATCAATAAGGCCCTTCTTTATCGCCTTCAGATAAATTTCTCTTGAGGCGGGCGTAACTATCAGCCTCGTATCGCGATGGACCTTTTTACCTTTAAGCGCCTTAGCGGCAATCTCCAGGTCCTCAAACCTTCCATTGGTGCATGTGCCGATATAAACCTGGTCTATGTGCTTGCCCTTAACCTCATCTATAGGCGAAACATTGTCAACCGCATGCGGCCTTGCGACCTGAGGATGAAGTTTTGACACATTAAATTCCATTACTTTTTCATACGCGGCGCCCTTATCCGCAAAAACAGGCCTGGGTTTTCTCTTGGAATGTTCCTTAATCCAGCCCAGCACCTTTTTATCCGCCTCCATAAGTCCTACCTTAGCGCCCATCTCAACCGCCATATTGGAAATGGTGAGCCTGGCATCAACGCTCAGCCTGTCAATAACATTCCCGTAGAACTCAACAGAATCATATGTGCAGCCGTTGGCGCCAACCTTACCGATAATATGCAGGATCACGTCTTTGGAATAAACCCCCTTCGGCAGTTTCCCCGTAACTATCATTTTAACGGTCCTGGGCACCTTAAACCAGTTTTTACCGCTCGCAAGCGCAATGGCAAGGTCGGTCGAACCCACTCCCGTCGAAAACACATTCAGCGCCCCATAAGTGCAGGTGTGCGAATCGGCGCCTATCACCAGGTCACCCGGCACAACATGCCCCATCTCGGGAATAAGTTGGTGGCACACGCCTACACCTACATCATACAGGCCCACGCCAGTTTCCTCGGCAAACGCGCGCATCTTTTTATGAACGGCCGATATGCCCACGCTGGGGCTTGGCCCCGAATGGTCTATAACCATATAAAACCTGGATTTATCAAACGGTTTGACATTGCCCAGCTTCTTAAAACTGTCGATAATAACGCTGCTTGTGCCGTCCTGCCCGAAACAGAAATCTACCTTGCAGATGGCTATATCTCCCGTCTTTACCTTTTTACCGGTGTGGTTGCTTAAAATTTTCTCGGCTATTGTTTGTTGGCCCATTCCTCTATCCTGTCCAATCCTTTCTTTATCGTTTCCATGCCTGTCGCGAAACTAAACCGCACGTAATTGTCCCATCCGAAACCCTCACCCGGCACAACCGCCACCTTGGCCTCGTTTAAAAGCCTTGTGCAGAGCTCGACAGAGCCCAATCCCGTTCCAGTAATCTCGCAAAACACATAAAACGCGCCGGTGGGATTAAACGGCGAAAATCCCTTTATGGCCGAAAGCCGCCCAACCATGTAATCACGCCGCTTCTTAAACTCCTCAGCCATGGTCGATATGGAGCTCTGGTCCCCTGTCATCGCCTCAAGCGCCGCCCTCTGGCTTATGGAAGTCGGGTTCGACGTGGCGTGGCTCTGCAGATTCGATACGGCGTCCATTATCTCCTTTGGACCGGCGGCATAACCTATCCTCCAGCCAGTCATCGAATAGGTCTTTGAGACGCCGTTCACCGTTATGGTGAGATCATATATATCCTTCCCTAATGACGCGATCGATACATGGGTCTTATTGTCGTATATCAATTTTTCGTATATCTCATCGCTCACAACGAAGAATTTATGCTTCACGGCTAAGGCGGCTATGAATTCAAGCTCTTTCGTATCGTAGAGGCATCCCGTGGGATTCGAAGGGCTGTTCAAAACGAGACAGCGGGTCCTTTTGGTTATCTTC
>CAYQVM010000070.1:0-4895 GCA_964421145.1 uncultured Planctomycetia bacterium | reverse complement strand
TGGCGCTGTGCTCCGACTCATCCATGTTCAATTCCGTATCCACTTCGCCGTTTGCTACGTATTCGGAAAATTTTTCGACTATCGCGGTCTGGGGAGTTATCGGGTAGGCGGCCACCACATCGGGATTGATCTGTTTCATCGCGTAAGAGGCCGCGTCATTGCCGGTAAGCGCTTTTATGTTAGCCATTAACTCTCGGACTCCTTTTTCATCTCTATCGCCTTGCCCTTTACCGGGCAGATATAGGCGCACAGGCCGCAGCCCTTACAGTGGTCGTAATCAAATTTATCAAACTTACCGTCTTTTGCCAGAGCGGAAAAATCCGGGCATATCAGCCAGCATTGAAGGCAATTTGTGCACTTCTCCTTTATCCATACGGGCCTGAATGTCCTCCAGCTCCCCGTTTTGTATCCCTCGGCTGTGCCGGCGGGAAGCACCGCGCCTGTCTCCAGGCCCTTCCAACCCGCCTGCCCGGCGGGCAGGCCCTTCTGTTTTCCTTCCGGACTCATCCTATTTTTACCTCATCATAAGCGGTCTTTATTGCCCGCAGGTTCGCTTCTACTACTTCAGGGGTAAATTTCCCCGAATACTGTTTTTTAAACCCCGCTAAAACGTCATCCAGCTTCAAAAATCCTGACGCCTTAATAAGCGCGCCTATCAGCGGCGTGTTCGGCAGGTTTCTTTTTAATTCCTTCAGCGCTATACCCGTAGCGTCAACGATAGCAACCTTGCCCACCACTTTGCCCAGTTCTTTCCTGACCTCATCCGGGCTTTTTATTGAATTGATAACCAGTATGCCGTCTTTGGAAAGCCCCTCGCAGACATCTATCATGCCTATCAATGTGTGGTCCAGGACGACGACCGCGTCAGGCGAGCTTATCTGGATGTGGGTATTTATGGGAGAGCTGCTTATCCTGTTAAAACTTTTGACCGGGGCGCCCGCGCGCTCCGGTCCGAACTCAGGAAAAGCCTGAATAAACTTCCCGCTTAAAAGGGCGGCCTCAGCCAGGATCTTGGAGGCCGTAACAGCTCCCTGGCCTCCCCTGCCGTGCCACCTTATCTCAACTTTGTCTTGCATTTACGGAATAATAAAGCATCAGGGCCGCGCTGATCACAATTGTAATATACGAACTTACGGCTCCTGTAATAACACTTGTTACAATCTGAAATGCCGTTCCTTTTATTAACAGAGAAAGGATGCCGCTGGCCACGCCGACAATAAATCCCATCCCGAGCCCGATCAGGATCAGCAAGGTCGATAGGCCCGCCATTTTCCACATATTCTTTTTTACAAAGCTTATGCTGTTTTTCATCGCCTTAAGTATGCTTGAATCATCAACAACCAGCACATAGGGCGCAAGGAACAGGAGAAATATATAGTATAGAGCCACCAGGGCCAACATTATGCCTATTGCCCCGGTAATAATTGTAATAATAACATTTTTAACAATAGCGCCTATGCTAAACAGCACCCCTACTATTAAAACAGCTAGCGCTATCCCCAACAGGACCGCCAGCCCGAGGCCAAACAACCTCATATAAAATTTGCCGCCATACTTGGCAAAATTGCCCAGGCTGCTTTTCCCCCCGGAGGCTATTGAATCTTTCAGAACGCCAAAAATCCCCGCTTGAATAAATATATTAAGCAGGATGAAGATGGCGCTTAAAATAAAGATAGGGGCGGATACCTGCAACTTCGCGGGATCCTGAAGATTGCCCAGAAAAGGAATGGGAGACAAATTCCAGATCACATTAAATACAAATAAAACCGCCAAAAGTCCAAAGCTCTTGCTTGCAACACTAAAACTCTTACTTATGGCCTCCATTACTTTCATATTAGCCTCCGATTTTTACCTAGTTTTTCTACTCTTAAAAATCATCCCGAGCTTCCCTGGTCTCACTACTCTGAAGCGAGGGACGATTTTCCCCTAATTTAACAGAAAAAACAGGCAGTGTCAAGTCAATTCCCGTCTTGAATCCAGGGCCTTCAAAATCGTCGCCTGGTCTGCATACTCCAACTCAGCGCCTATAGGCATACCGTACCCGATGCGGGTCACCTTGACATTAAAAGGCTTAAGGACCCTGGCCAGATAAAGCGCCGTGGTCTCCCCTTCTGTATCAGGGTTGGTAGTAATAATTATCTCTTTGGGCTTCTTCTCTCTTACCCTGGCCAAAAGTTCCTTTATCTTCAGTTCTTCGGGGCCGATGCCGTCAAGCGGCGAAAGCGCCCCCAGGAGTACGTGATAAACCCCTGTAAACTTCCCGGTCTTTTCAACGGCAATGACATCGGTGGGCTCTTCAACAACGCATATGACGGATTTATCCCTTGAAGTGTCCTTACATATATTGCAGACCTCATCATCGCTCAGGTTGTTGCAGGTCTTGCAGAACTTTACCGATTCCTTTACCTTAAGAATGGCGCTGGAAAAATCCCTGATATCCGCCTGCGGTGATTTTAATACAAAAAACGCCAGGCGCTGGGCGGTCCTGGGGCCTATGCCCGGGAACTTCTTGAAATGTTCTATCAGCTTAAAAAGCGATTCCGGTAGGCTTGTTGTCTTAGCCATCTATCCTGTTCCTGTCGTTTTTTATTACCGAACCGTTAAAAACATCCATGGCGTCCTTAAGAAGAGGGTCGGGTTCTTTCTTTTCTTCCTCATGATTGTTGAATTTAAAATTATGCTTGCGCTGAAAATTTTCTACAAGTTTAAATTCAATTTTTACCGGGGCCCCGAAAACAGTCTTACAGATCCCCTCAACCAGCTTTCTGTTTTCCGGCTCCTCCAGGATTTCCTTATGAAATGTATGCATCTTGGGGAAATCCACCTTCAATATACCGTGTTCAAACTGCGCAGGCTCGCCCTCCATCAGAAAAGAGGCAAGCGAGGCCTTTTTTGCGCTCAATCTTTGAATTATATCCGGCCAGCCAGTTTCCATATTCATAGGGCCGGGGTTGGAATGGACGGGATTATCTATCTTATCCAGATTATCTATCCTTTCAAGCAGCTTATCTATAGGCATAAAATCCTGCCTTTTTACAATTTTGATAAATGCAAACTCCATGGAAAATCTCATTAGCCCCGTCTTCTTGGCGGCTTCATACGTATTGGCCAGGAGATAGAACATGTATATCAGGTCCTCCAGGGTAAATTTCTCCGCCTGGGCGGAAAACCTGGCCAGTTGCTCATCGGACAACGCGAGCGAATCCTTTAGATCCCTGTTAACCTTCAGAACCGCGAGATCCCTTACATGCTCAACAAATTTGCCTAAAAACTGTGAAAGGTCCTTGCCGTCATTTACCAGGCCGTCTATCATCTTAAGGATAGCCGTAATGTCCTTTTTTACGATAAAGTCCGCCAGGGACAAAAAGAGCTCGTCTTCTATCACGCCCAGCACCCTTGTCAGATCGTCTATCTGTATCGACCTATCGCAGAATGAATTTAGCTGGTCCAGTATGGACTCGGCGTCCCTGAGTGAGCCGTCGCTGGCCTTCGCGATCTCAAAAAGCACGTTTTCGCCGGTATTTATCTTCTCCGCCTTGGAGATCTCATTTAATTTTTTCACAATATCGCCAATGGGCACGCGCCTGAAATCAAACCTCTGGCAGCGGGAAAGTATCGTGGCCGGGATCTTGTTGGGCTGGGTGGTCGCGAAAATAAATTTTACGTGCGGCGGCGGTTCCTCCAGCGTCTTCAAGAGCGCGTTAAAAGCGGCGTCTGTTATCTGGTGGACCTCGTCTATGATGTATATCTTGAACCTGCCGCGCATGGGTGAGAGCTTGGCGTTTTCCCGCAGGGTCCTTATCTCATCTATCCCCCTGTTGGAAGCGCCGTCTATCTCTATGACATCAAGGGAATTGGCGCCCGTCGTCTCAAGGCAATTCGCGCATTTATTGCAGGGCGACGGCGAGGGCCCCTTTTCGCAATTCAGGGCCTTGGCCAGTATCCTTGCGGTCGAGGTCTTGCCCACGCCGCGAGGCCCGGCAAAAAGATACGCCTGGGAGACGCGGTTCAGCTTTATGGCGTTCTTTAAGGTAGTGGCGACGTGCTCCTGGCCCACTATCTCATCGAAATCCTGTGGCCGCCACTTTCGGGCGAAAACTAGATATGACATTTTAATGGTTTATGGTCTCCTGAAACTTGTTTTTCTGAAACGCCTTGATGACCTTTTGCATTATACCTATTTCTCCTTTCTTATTTCTATTTCGCAAGCAACTTTGCGATTTCTTCGGCAAACATTTCGGCGCTGTCCGGCCCGTCGCCGGTTACGATGTTTCCATCAACCTCAACCGCGTTTGCGGTGTATTTCGCGCCGCCGGCTGTCAGCTGCCCCCCCTCCGACGGAAAGCAGGTGGCCCTTTTGCCTCTCAGAACACCTGCATTAGCCAGTGTTGGCGGCGCTGCGCATATAGCCGCCAAGACCTTGCTGGCAGCCGCCGCATCTTTTGCAATCTTATGTGCCTTTGGGTTATTCCAGTATACCGAACAACCAGGGCCTCCGACAAACACTATAGCATCATAATCTTTTGCATTGATATCAGAATATAAAATATCCGGTTTTATCTTCATGCCTAATTTCCCCTTTGCCATACCAAGAGAAGACGATGCCACCTTAACATCCGCGCCATACTTTTTAAAAATATCCAAGGGGACGCTCATCTCCTCATCCCTGAATCCTTCATGCGCGATTATCATCACAATTTTTTTCCCGGTCAGATCGGCCATAGCATTTACCTCCCACTGAAAAATGCCTGACATCAAAATCGCCAGAACAGCAATGATTGTTTTTGCCATACTGAGGTGATTTTACAATCGGAGAGGGTGAGATTCGAACTCACGTGGGCACCTTTCAGCACCCGGCGGTTTAGCAAACCGCTGCCCTGAGCCAACTAGGCGAC
>CAYQVM010000069.1:2864-4969 GCA_964421145.1 uncultured Planctomycetia bacterium | reverse complement strand
ATCAGGTGGACACATCTGATAAGACGGTGCAGGAAGTGGCGGAAGAGATAATTAACCTTTATCAACGGGCGCTGCAACGGGCGCCATAAATGGCGCCCCTACAACTATGATTAAACAGGAAGATCTAATATTATTAAATATGGCGGGTGTTGGCAAAAAGGCCCTTGAAAAATTTTCCAAGAGCGAGCTGCAAAAGAAGATCACCGTTCTTCAAAAAGAGCGTGATTTAGAGGCCGAGCTGAAATTGATAAAGAAACATAATGCGGATGTCATAACTATTTTTGACGCGAATTATCCGAAATTGCTAAAAGAGATTCACAGTCCTCCCATAATTTTATACTCAAAGGGAAAGCCGCTGAAAGAAAATGAGTTTGCAATAGCGGTTGTCGGCTCAAGGATCGCTTCTATGTACGGCCTTACAACCGCCGAGAGATTAGGATATGAACTTGCCTCAAGGGGCCTTGTAGTTGTGAGCGGCCTTGCCCGCGGCATAGATGGCGCCTCACACAAAGGCGCTTTAAAGGCGCACGGGAAAACAATAGCCGTACTGGGCAGCGGCCTGGACATAATATATCCGCCGGAAAATAAAAAACTGGCAGAAGAAATAGTTGAGAAAAACGGGGCCCTTGTTTCGGAATTCCCGATGGGCACCCCGCCGACACCTAAGAATTTTCCGCAGAGAAACCGTATAATAAGCGGCCTTTCTCTGGCGTTGGTGGTCGTCGAGGCGGCGAAAGACAGCGGCGCGCTTATAACTGCCGATTTCGCCCTGGAGCAGAACAGGGAGGTCTTTGCTGTGCCCGGCAAAGTGGATTCGGCAACCAGTTTCGGGACGAATCAGCTGATAAAAGAAGGTGCTAAATTAATTCAAACCGTAGATGATATTGTGGATGAGTTAGGCCTTAAGCATATACAAGATAATGTAGGGGCGCGATTTATCGCGCCCGTTGGCAACGGGTTTGATAAATCAAACCCCTACCTCACGGCAGAGGAGAAGATTATTTATAACAATTTATCTACAGAACCACAGTATATAGATGATGTGGCGGGGTTAACTAAATTACCGCTGAATAAAACCCAGGAAATTCTGTTAAGGCTTCAGATCAGAAAGCTGGTCAGGGAGCTTCCGGGGAAACATTTTATCAGGGTTTGAAAGGAAAAAAGATGCCAAAGTCGTTAGTAATTGTTGAGTCACCCGCTAAATCGAAAACGATTAGCAAATTTCTCGGAAAGGATTATACCGTTGCGGCCAGCATGGGCCACATAATGGACCTGCCGCGCAGCAAGATGGGCGTGGACCCGAAGAAGAACTTCGAGCCCGAGTACATCGTTATCCCCGAGAGGAAAAAGTATATAAGCGAGATCAAAAGGGCGGCCAAGGACAAAGATCATATCTATCTCGCCCCTGACCCTGACAGGGAAGGCGAAGCGATAAGCTGGCACCTTTCCAATTTATTGGGCAAGGGCAAAAAGATTCAGAGGGTATCTTTCCATGAGATAACCAAAGAGGCCGTTCAGGAAGCCTTTAAGCACCCCAGAGAGCTGGACATGAACCTGGTAAACGCCCAGCAGGCCCGCAGGATCCTGGATAGGATAGTCGGCTATTCTTTGAGCCCGCTTTTATGGAAAAAGGTCGGCCGGGGGCTTTCAGCCGGAAGGGTGCAGTCCGTGGCGGTCAAATTGATAGTAGAGAGAGAAAGAGAGATACAGGCGTTTGTCCCGCAGGAATATTGGGATATAGAGGCGGAATTAAAAAAGCAGAAAGTAGGAAGCCCCTCATTTAAAGCAAAATTAGATAAAATAGAGGATAGAAAAGCAGAGGTAAAGGCAGGACAAGAGGCCCAGAATTTAGTAGAGGAGATAAAGAAACAGCAGTTTGTGGTCAGCCAGGTCAAGGAGTCGAAAAAGAAGAGGAACCCGAGCCCGCCGTTTACCACAAGCAAGCTTCAGCAGGAGGCCTTTAACAAGCTGCATTTTTCCGTGAGCAAGACCATGAAGATCGCGCAGGACCTTTATGAAGGTGTAGAGCTCGGAAAGTCGGAGACGGTCGGATTGATAACTTACATGAGGACCGACTCTGTCAATATATCCAAAGAGGCACAAAA
>CAYQVM010000069.1:0-2854 GCA_964421145.1 uncultured Planctomycetia bacterium | reverse complement strand
AGGGGCCAGGGATTACATTCTGAAAAAATTCGGCAGCAAGTATTATCCGGAGATACCCAATGTCTACAAATCAAAGAAGACGGCCCAGGAGGCCCACGAGGCGATAAGGCCGACGACGCCGCTTCACAATCCCGAGCTGATAAAGAAATATTTAACCCCGGACCAATTCAAGCTGTACAGGCTTATCTGGGACAGATTTATTTCCAGCCAGATGTCGGCAGCGGTTTTTAACGTCACCGCTGTGGACATAACAGCCGGCAGATTCCTTTTTAAAGTGACCGGCACTACGGTTTTATTTGACGGATTTACCGTTATGTACCAGGCCGATGAGAATGACAAGGAAGAAAAAACCCTCCTGCCCAGACTCTCAGCCGGCGAAAAACTGGATCTCATAAAGCTAGATCCTTCCCAGCATTTTACAAAACCGCCGCCAAGGTACTCGGATGCCTCGCTGGTTAAGGCACTTGAGGAAAAAGGCATAGGCCGGCCCAGCACCTACGCGCCCACCATCTACACCATAGTGGCCCGTAATTATGTCCACAGGGAAAAAGGGTATCTTTCGCCCACCGAGCTGGGCATAGTCGTAACTGACCTGCTCCTGCAGTATTTTCAGAAGATCATGGATGAGAAGTTTACCGCCAAAATGGAAGAGGAGCTGGACATGATAGAAGAAGGCAAGATGGATTGGGTAAAGGTCCTGCATATATTTTACAGGCCTTTCTCTTTCGAATTAAAGATGGCCCACAGCTACATGAAGGCCGTAAAGAAAGAGGTGACGCCCACGGACCAGGTTTGCGAGAAATGTGGCAAGCCCATGGTGATAAAATGGGGCAGGCGCGGGAAATTCCTGAGCTGTTCGGGATTTCCGGAATGCAAATTCGCCAAGACGATAGGCACCGGCGTAAAGTGCCCAGAGGCCGGTTGCGGCGGAGAACTGGTTCAACGCCGCTCAAAAAGAGGGTTTTTCTACGGCTGCTCCAATTATCCAAAGTGCACGCATATATCTAAGAGGTTGCCGGGCGCGGAACCCGCCGAGCAGGCTCAGGGGCGAACTCAGGAATGATAGACAGGTTTATAGATAAATTCTTAAACTACTTGAAGGTAGAGAAAAACATGTCTGGCCACACGGTGTTGAATTACGCTGTGGACCTCAAGGATTTTGCCAAGTTTCTGGGGGATGAGGCAGACATAAACAGCGTAGAGTACCTTACGCTGAGGAAATTTCTGGCAGAGCTCAAGGCAAAAAATTACTCAAAGCGGACTGTAGCAAGAAAACTGGCCTGCCTCAGGTCCTTTTTCAGGTTTCTTTACCGGGAAGGGCACGTGAAGTCGAACTCCATGCTCGGCATCTCCACCCCGAAGCTCGACAAGAAGCTACCGATATTTTTGGACGAGGACGAGGTTTCCAAACTGCTGGAGGCGCCAGACGAAAAAGAGGCCTCGGGCCTGCGCGACAAGGCAATGCTGGAGACGATATACAGTTCGGGGCTGCGCATCTCGGAGCTGGTAGGGCTGAATACGGATAGCATAGATTTTATAGGCGGGGTGCTTAAGGTTTTTGGCAAGGGGAAGAAAGAGAGGCTTGTGCCCATAGGAGACCGGGCGCTGCGGTGCATAAGGCGGTATCTGGAAAAAAGGGGCGACGCAAAATCAAGGCAGGCCGTATTTTTAAATAAATCAGGCACGCGCATTACGGACAGAAGCGTGAGGCGGATCCTGAAAAAATATATTCACATCACAAGCCTCAGGCAGGATATATCCCCGCACACATTAAGGCATTCCTTTGCTACCCACCTCTTAAACAGGGGCGCGGACTTAAGAAGCGTTCAGGAATTGCTGGGCCATATGAACCTCTCCACTACGCAGATTTATACACATGTTACATCGGAGCGCCTGAAGAGCGTGTATGACAAGGCGCATCCGCGCGCTTAAAAAATGTGTAAAGTGTAATGTGTAAAGTGTAAAATAAAGGTTATGTATATAATTTATGATTGTATATTTTTTATATTCGCGGTTGGTTATCTGCCGTTTTTTTTATTAAGGGGGAAATTCCACCGGGGCGTATGGCAGAGGTTCGGAATGACGCGGCTGCCCGCCGGCCCTTCGATCTGGATACACGCTGTCAGCGTAGGGGAAGTGGCGGCGGTAAGGACACTGCGTAACCGGTTAAGAGCCGTATTCCCTTCCTATAATATAGTTGTTTCAACTGTTACCAAGGCCGGTAATGAGCTGGCTCAAAAAATGGCCGGCGAAAAAGAAACAGTGATCTATCTGCCGCTCGATATAAGCTTTGTTGTGGACAGCATCTTAAGACGGATTAAGCCTGAGATTCTCGTCATTGCCGAGACTGAAATCTGGCCAAATCTGATTTATGCCTGTCATAGAAAAGGGATACCGGTCGCGTTGGTAAACGGCCGCATCTCCGACAAAGCATTTAGGAGGTATAAGGTGGTAAGCATTCTTTTAAGATTTATTTTGGATAAGATAGATATTTTTTGCGTGCAGACCGAGGCCGATAAGAAAAAGTTCGTGTCGCTCGGGGCGCCGGAGACAAAGGTGCAAGTAACCGGCAACACAAAATATGATAATAAAGATTACGCGGTTTTGGGAAAAGATAACAAAGATATCAAAGCAAGATTTGGCATCGGAGACCGCGAGACGGTTATCGTAGCCGGCAGCACCCACCAGGGCGAAGAAGAGGTTATTCTGGATATTTTTAGAAAACTTAGCCGCGAATTTGATAATCTGCGCCTGATAATCGCGCCGCGGCATGTTGAGCGGGCGGCGGACGTAAAAAGATTGGCCAGGAGGCTCAATGTGTCCGTTATTGATAAGATAGGGGTACTGATCGACG
>CAYQVM010000068.1:0-5024 GCA_964421145.1 uncultured Planctomycetia bacterium | reverse complement strand
GGTATTCAAAATAAGGGTGATATGAAATATATTTTTTATCAGCGGGACGGTTTCGTTAGGCCTTAAAGAATGGGTTAGAAAATACTTTGCTGCTTGGTCTATGGCTAAAATAGAGGCTGCGATAGAGACGAGAATGATATCTCTAAACACCTTTTTTCTGCGTCTGCTCTTCTTTTTCCTGGCACTCTATGCAGTATTGCGCGAACGGAACCGCCTTGAGCCGCTTTTTGGAAATCGGTTTTTCGCACGTAAGGCACAGGCCGTAGGAAGAATCTTCCATCCTCTTCAGGGCTTCGTCAATCTGGTAAACAACCCTTTGCTCAACGCTTGCTAGCCCCAGCGAAAATTCCCTGTCATAATGGTCTGTGGCCACGTCCGCCATGTGCAGCGTATATCCTGAGAGGTCTCCCGAGGCTTCCCTTTGAGAGATCTTAAGCGTATCCTTGGTTATGTTATCGACTTCGTCTACTGTCTTCTCCCTAAGTTTAATAAGAAGCTGCTTGAACTTTTTAAGGTCCCTCTTTGAGAAAGCACTTCTTTTCTTCGCTATCTTTTTTCTCTTTATTGTCTTCGCCTTTTCCCTTTTTGGTTTTGGCTTCATTAACTATTTTTCTCCCTTCACCCCGTTAGATGCTCGTTATCTAACGGGGTTCACTATATTAACGCACCTTTCGCAAAGAGAAGGATGCGCGCTATCATTTCCTACATACCCGCTGTAGTTCCAACACCTTTGGCACTTTGCCCCCGAGGCCTTCAGGACCTCAATCTCTATATGGGCCGCCTCTCCCTTTACCGCATCGACGAGCTCGGAAGAGGATACTTCCACCTGAGACACGATGAATATAAAAGGCAGAATGTCCGAATTTTCCCTCAGCAGTTTCTCCAGCGCCTTATCCGGACTTTTTATCCTTACCTGCGCCTCCAGGCTGGAACCTATGATGCCTTTTTCCCTCTTAAGCTCCAGCGCCTTCAGCACATCCTGCCTCACCTTTATAATGGCCCCCCATTTCTCTTCCAGCTTATTGTCGTACGCGCCCTTTAAGATCCCTTTGTTTAGCTCCGGCCACTCCGAAAGATGAACGCTTTCCAAATCGGACTTGTGGAGACTTTTCCAGGACTCATCTGACGTAAAGACCAATATGGGCGCCATTACCTTGGTAATCACATTCAGTATCTCAAAGAACGCTGTCTGGCCTGAACGCCTCTGTAGCGATTTAGTTCCAGCAATATACATTCTATCCTTCAAAATGTCAAGATAAAAAGACGACATCTGTATAACGCAGAAATCATACACGTAGTGAAAGACGTTATGAAATGAAAATTCATCGTAGAATCTCGTAACCTCTCTAACAAGTTTATATGTCTCTGAGAGCGCCCATCTGTCTATCTCAAGCATCTGCGCCGGTTTGAGCGCGTCCTTTTTGGGGTCAAAATCGGAGATATTGCCGAGGATGAACCTGCAGGTATTCCTTATCTTTCTGTAGGCGTCGGCAAGCCTCGTCAGTATCTGCGGCGAAATCCTGATATCCTCGCTGTAATCGCTTGAGGCGACCCAGAGCCTGAGGATATCCGCCCCGTAATCCTTTATTACATCCTGCGGGGACACGACGTTGCCAAGGGATTTTGACATCTTTTTGCCCTCGCCATCCACGACAAAACCGTGGGTAAGAACCGTTTTAAAAGCGGCGATGCTGTCTATGCCCATGGAGGTAATGAGCGCGGACTGGAACCACCCCCTATGCTGATCGCTGCCTTCCAGGTATAGGTCCGCCGGATAGTCAAGGCCCTTACGCTTTTTTAAAATCGCCTGGTGGCTCACGCCCGAGTCAAACCATACGTCTATGATGTCTGTCTCTTTTTTGAATTCTTTCTTGCCGCATTTTTTGCAGGCGGCCTTTTCAGGCAGGAGCTCCTCTTCCTTCTTAATAAACCAGACATCCGCCCCTTCTTTCTCAACCAGGCCCGCGACATGCTCTATGACAGCGGTATCCAGCAATTCCGCGCCGCAATCTTTACAATAAAATGCCGCGATAGGGACTCCCCATAACCGCTGCCTTGAAAGGCACCAGTCAGGCCTGCTCTCTACCATGCTGGAAATACGCTCCTTACCGGAGGAAGGCACCCATTTTACCTTTTTTGCTATCGCCTCCAGCATCTTTTTGCGTAAATTCTTGTGATCAACATTCATGAACCACTGCGGGGTGGCCCTGAATATTATCGGCGTCTTGCAACGCCAGCAATGGGGATATGAATGACTGACATTACCGCTTGAAATAAGCGCACTGGCGCTTTTCAATTTTTCCATGATGGGCTTGTTGGTATCGCGCACATTCATCTCGGAAAATTCGCCGCAGGTCTTATCGAATCTGCCTTTGGTATCTACGGGCATTATGATCGGCAGCTTATATTTCAGCCCTGTTAGATAGTCTTCCTGGCCGTGGCCCGGGGCGGTATGAACCAGGCCTGTACCATCTTCTCTCGAAACATATTCAGCCAGGACAACTTTTCCTTTGCGTAAACCAAATGGATGACTGTAGACCAAACCTTCTAAATCTTTACCCTTAAATGTCCCTATTACTTTATAGTTGGCAATTCCTATTTGCGACAATGATTGCAATCGGACTTCAGCAATAATCAGATCGCCGTATTCAGTTTTGATGTGACAATATAATAAATTTGGATGCACAGTTACCGCAACATTTGCAAGCAATGTCCAAGGCGTAGTAGTCCAAATAACCAAATACACATCTTTAGAAAAGACCTTATTATCTTCTAATTTGAATTTCACATATACCGACGGCGACGTATAATCTTCATATTCAACCTCTGCCTCGGCCAGCGCCGTCTCGCAGACATAACACCAGTTAACCGGTTTTAAGCCTTTATATATGTATCCCTTTCCTGCCAATTTCCCGAACGACCTTACGATATCGGCCTCATACCCCTTATCTATGGTAAGATATGGGTTGTCCCAATCGCCCAACACGCCGAGACGCTTGAATTGCTCTCTCTGGATATTGACATACCTCATGGCGTAATCAAACGCCTTCTTCCTGAAATCCGCCTGATTTATGTCCGCCTTATGTTTTATGCCGAGCTCCTTAAAAAGCGCGTGTTCAACAGGCAGGCCGTGGCAGTCCCAGCCGGGGACATAATAACACAGGTGGCCTTTCATGGTCTGATATTTGACAATAATATCCTTCAGGATCTTATTGAGCGCGTGGCCGATGTGGATATCGCCGTTTGAATAAGGCGGCCCGTCGTGCAGGACATACTTTTTCTTTCCTGCCCGGGCCTTCAAAATCTTACTATAAAGGCCTTCCTTCTGCCATTTATCCAAAAATAACGGCTCCCTCTTTGGCAGGTCCGCCTTCATCGCGAAATCGGTCTTGGGTAAGTTTAAAGTATTCTTATAATCCATGGTTTTAGGGTTTAGGGATTAGCGGTTAGCGTTTAGTACTATACCCTATACCCTATACGCTAAACGCTATTACTTTATATATTTCCCGATTATTATCGCCAGATCTTCCTTTACCTTCTGCGGCACTATTTTCCCGTCCGTAACAAGCGCGTGCCTGAGTGCGTCTTTGCAGCTGCAGGTTCTTTCATTCGGAAGTTTCTTTATTGTATTGACAAGTATCTGCCTCGCGTTCTCAACATTCTTGTTAAGATTGCGGATAACCATGTCTATTGTAATGGACTCATGGTCTGGATGCCAGCAGTCAAAATCCGTCACCGCCGCAAGCGTCGTATAACAGATCTCTGCCTCCCTTGCAAGTTTTGCCTCCGGCATGTTGGTCATGCCTATCACATCCATGCCCCAGCTGCGGTAAAGGTTTGACTCAGCCAATGTGGAAAACGCGGGCCCCTCCATGTTGATGTATGTCCCACCCTTGTGCGTCTCTGATTCTGTGTTTTTGGTAAGCTCATACGCGACATCATAAAGCATTTCGGACATTTCAGGGCAGACGGGATGCGCGAACGCTATGTGCGCGACAAGGCCGTTGTCAAAAAAGGTCACTTCCCTGGCATGGTTGGTCCTGTCCACAAACTGATCCACGATAACAAAGTCCAGCGGCTTTATTTCCGCCTTGAGGCTTCCGCATGCCGCCACAGAGATAATTCTCTCAACCCCAAGTTTCTTCATGCCGTAGATATTGGCCTTGTAATTTATACGGCTGGGCGATATCTTATGCTCCCTGCCGTGCCTGGGCAGAAATACCACATCATGATGCGCCAATTTCCCGGTCAGGTAACTGTCAGACGGGTCGCCAAAAGGTGTGGCGACCTTGACCCATTTCTGGTCCTTGAGGGCCTCCATGTGGTAAAGCCCGCTTCCTCCTATTACTCCTATTTTTGCCATTTACCCGCTCCTTTTTATTTTATGAACCGCGCCAAATCTATCAAGCTATTTACCAGAAAAAACCTCAAGAACACCAGCGCCAGAATCGCGAATATGGGCGACAGATCAAGGCCGATCCTCCAGGATGGTATGATTTTTTTGAATGGCAGCAGGAACGGCTCCGTAGTCCTGAATAAAAACTGGACTATCGGATTAAAGGGATCGGGATTAACCCAGCTTATCAGCGCCCTTATGATGATGAGCCACCACAACAGGCTGATGGCCACGTTCAATACCTGCGCCGCCGCGACCAAAAAATTTGAAATTATAAACATCATCTTCTCCTATCCCTACCTCGACAACTCCTCTGCGCGTTTTTTTGCCGCCAGTATCGCTTCTTCCAAAGAACCGCCGCCTTGTAATACCGCTAAGGCCGCTTCTGTAGTGCCGCCTTTTGAAGCCACCTGTTTTATCAAATCCGCGGGAGAGATATGCGTCTTTTTAAGAAAAGCTGCAGTTCCCGAAAAAGTTGTATTAACCAAAAGCGCAGCGTCTTTTTTATTAAAACCGACCTTCTCAGCTGCGTTGCGGAATTCCGTCAAAAAATGACGTTTTCTAATCCCTTTCTGCAGAAAATAGCAGACATACGCGGGGCCGCTTCCGGAAACAGCCGTCAGGGCAT
>CAYQVM010000067.1:3255-5048 GCA_964421145.1 uncultured Planctomycetia bacterium | reverse complement strand
AAAAGCAGGCTGATGGCTGAATTGGTGCAGCACATCGGATCACATAACAGCATATCCATGGCGGCGCTGTACGAGCTTGTGTACGAAAAGCAGTGGAAAAACATGGTCAATGATACCCGCAAAATCCGGGAGCTGGTGACGAACGTGCGCAATGAGGGCGTCCCGATCTGCTCGTCAAAACGGCAAAACAATTCCGGCTATTACCTGGCGGCGGCAGGCTCGGAACTTATGGATTACACCAGGCGGGCGGAGCGCAGCGCGCTTGGGATTCTGGCGCGGAATGCAAAGATAAAAAAGATCAGTTTGCCGGATTACATGGGGCAACTCAAATTAGAATTGCAATAAAAGGGTTCAAGGAGTCAAGGGTTCAAGGGTTCGAGTGAAAAGCCCGTCATTCCCGCGAAAGCGGGAATCCAGGAACCAGAAACCGTATTTTAAACGGAGGTTAATATGGCTAAAGAAGCAATCAAATCAAGGGTGCGGATATCCCTGAACGAAGCAGGGGAGATTGTGCTGTGGGTAGGCGAGCTGAGCGAAAGCCTTTCCGAGGGCGGAGTGGATAATTTAATCAATATGTTAAGCACGGCAAAGGCCGACAGCAAAGAGGTGTCTGCCGCGATCCGTAAAATCAAGGCTGTAACAAAGGGATATAATTCGGTCGGCAAGCAGCTCGACGACTGCAATGTCAAGGCGGCCGAGGAGGGCGCAGCGCCCGTGGGGGTGATTGATGGAGACGCGTGATCGATATCACAGGATAAAAGATGATGACGACGATATTGGCACCGGCTACATAATCAAGGCGGCGCTGACAATCATGGCGATAGCTCTATGGACGGCGATCTGCCTGTGCATGCTGGTTCCGTTCGGAGGTAAGCCATGAAAGATGACAACGGATTGAGAAAAAAAGCAAACAATCTGCTGGCGCAGATCCGCGATGTAAGCGGCGGGATAGAGTTGCTGGAGAGCGAATTCAACGGCCACGTCGAGGCGCTTAAGGCAAAATATGCCGGGCAGATCAAATCGTTGAAAGAGATCCTCGATGCAGGTGAGAAGCAGCTTATTGGGTTGATGAAAACGGGCAGGCGGGATCTGTTCGACGGTGTTGATATCGTGAGGCTCGATAATGGCGTCCTGATTCATGAAACAGGCGACAAGGTTTCGATCCCGCGTGATCATAACACTGTGGCCGAGATCTGCGAAAAGCACGGATGGAACGAGGTCGTCAAAATAAAGAAGGACATCGACCGGGCAGCCATCAATAAGTGGCCGGATGCCAAGCTACTCCTGATCGGAGCTGTGAGAAAAGCGGTGGAAACATTCACCTTTGAGGTTAAGAAGTAGGGGCAAAGGGGCAGAGGCGCAAAGGCACAAAGCGGGAGTTGAAATGAAGATATTCTGTTCATGGTGCGGGAAAAAAATCGGGGAAAAGGAGCCGCTTGAAGATCGGAGAACATCTCACGGGGTTTGTCCCGTGTGCGCTGTGGGAATCCGGGCGGAAGCGTTTCGCCTGGTTGAAGAGGCGAAAAGGGAGAAGGAGAAGCGGAAACAGAATGCCGTGTGATTACAAATAAGGAAAAATAATGGACGAGGCGGATGATGCGCAGGTCGGGATCGAAGGCAGGCTGAAGGACGGCATAGGCGTCGTACAGGCGCGCATGTCGGGGCCGGGCACTCTGGACGGTATCTGCGAGGACTGCGGAGAGAGGATACCGGCAGCCAGGCTTGAGGCTGCGCCCTGGGCGATCAGATGCGTGGAATGCGAGACGATAAATGAGGATTCAAGGATTCGAGGG
>CAYQVM010000067.1:981-3245 GCA_964421145.1 uncultured Planctomycetia bacterium | reverse complement strand
GTGGTCGAGTGGATGAAAAGCCCATGTCATGACTGCAAGTTGCGTGATGAAGATAAAAACGAGCGGATCTGCACGGAGTGCGATGCGCGGGTTAAATATGTTTCAGCGCTGAGCGAATTTCCGGCAGAGCTGGAGACAAAAAAAGGGAGGTTTGAAGCCATGAGCGTAAAAGGAACATGCAAAAACTGTGAACGCGAAAATATGACGCTGCCTGCTCGGGGCCTGTGCGGGCGGTGTAATGGGGCATGGTGGAAAGCGCCGACGGATGGCAAAGAGGCGGCGCTGGCAACGGCGAAAGAACTAGTGAAAAGCGTCGCGAACTTGAAAAGACAGCCACATAAATCCGCCAGAAAGAAGGCGGACCTGCGGACAGCGGAACCGGTGACGTATAAAATACCTGAAGGAGGGCTGAACGAATTGCTCACTGATGCGGCGTGGATTGAGTTTAAGGACGATCGCGACAAGAAGATCCTTTTATGGATAAAGGAGCTGGCAAACGAGCACAGGCGGACTCTGGAGCAACAAATAATGTGGATTCTACAGGATAATATCCCGGCAGGGAGACTTGAGGCAGCGAGCGAGTCCCTGGCCCCTGAACCCTGACAACCGGAGAAACCATGACTGAAAAAGAATACAAATACATGCAGAAAATCGAGGCGGAAGTGGATGCAGCCTGGGACGATCTTACGGACTGGGAGCATAAGTTCATCGAGGACATCCTGAGCCGGTTTGAAATGTACGGGCAGCGGACGCTGATCAGTAAGAGGCAGTGGGGGATCATCGAGAGGATCGGGGAGAAGATAGTTTAAAGCAAGGGTCAAAGGCACAAAGGCACAGAGGCACAAAGCGGGAGCGGGAGGGATAAAAAATGAAAGACGGAATTGAAATCGTAACTTGGTGGAAGGATGGCTTTAAAAGTTGTCCCGATTGCAATGGAATAAAGTTTTTAAGAGGGCCGAAGGGAGGTCTCTCCGTGAATTTTAAATGTGAGCAGTGCGGTAGTAAATTCAATCATATGGGGCCATTTGGAATCGAGCGGATCGGGGAGAAGATAGTGTAAGAAAAGGGTTCACGGATTCAAGGGTTCGAGGGGTCAAGTGATGGATAAATGCACATTATATTATTTCATTGGAGTAGTGGTCGGGTTTGCCTGCGGCTGGTGGCTGTGCTCACTGGAGAATATGCACCGGGCGCTCAAAAATATTGTAGCCGAATTGAAAGAGGCACGTGAGAAACGCAATGCAAAATAATATCTTGACAAACACCGCATTTTCAGCTTATACGGGGAGCACTATTATACACAGCGGCTTATCCGCACCCGTCAGCAGCGGTTTTTTTGTCTCCTTTTTTAAGACACTCTCGCAGTTATGGCGGGCCAAGAGGGCCGAATACAATACCCGCAAGGGAAATAAGTCCCGCCGTCTGTGTACGGTAGTTGAGACCCGCCGCCTCATTAATGTGGCGAAACTACTAAATGCACAGGAGGCAAAAAATGTTTAATCAAGAAACCACGTCAGAGAAAACCCCGGTCGTTTCCATCGTCAACAATCAACCAATCACAACCAGTCTGAACGTAGCTGAAGTCTTCGGCAAGTTTCACAAAAATGTTATCAGGGATATTAACGATCTCATTGAAAAAGTTCCCGAAGCATTCGCCGCCGCCAATTTTGAGCCTAATAAAATCAAAGTGTTAAACAATCCCTCCGGTGAAGAGATTTCCCATTACAAGCTTACCCGGGACGGATGGACTTTGCTGGTATTTGGCTACAGCGGCGAACGTGCCATGCAGTTCAAGCTGGCGTATTTAAAAGCGTTTAACAAAATGGAAGAGGCTCTCCGGAATCAGCTTCGCGCCCTGCCCGCTCCGGCGGAATACAAAGACGGGTTTATCAAGGGCTTGCGGTTTGAGCGGGAGCTTCGCGCGGCAATGCTTAATTACGACATTGACGATGCCACTGTCCGCAACCTCTGTTTTTATCGCACCATAGGGCTTTCCCAGCCCGAGGCCTTCAGGCTCTGCATCATTAATAAACGACAGGGCCAGCGTATCGAACAGATATTAAAGAGGTACGGCTGCAAGCTTCCCATGCAGAATCCATCCACCCGGAAGCTGCGCGTCCGTCAGGCATGGGAAAATCTCCTTGAAGGGCTCGTGACAAAAAGCGTTTCGGCGCCTGAGTGCAGGGAGGTGGCCAATGGCTGATAAATCAAAAATCGATAGAGATCTGTTTGATAAAAGAAACGATGTCCTGAATATTTTATAC
>CAYQVM010000067.1:0-971 GCA_964421145.1 uncultured Planctomycetia bacterium | reverse complement strand
GACCGTCGGCCTAATTAGACAAGTCAGACCGGATATCGTGAACATTTCAAAATTCGGCCCCAGGCCAATGACAGAAGCTGCCAAGATGAATCAGCTGGACAAAAAAATTGTTAACGAACGGAGTAGCTACTTGCATAAACTGACAAAGGAAATAGCCCTTGAGAGAAACAGAAGATGGGTTGGTTGGAAGGGAGAAGTTTTGACAGATGAAAAAATTAAAGATGGTTTTGTAGGAAGGAATTTCGCCTATAAACCGGTTATAATAAAAACAAATGAAAAGGAGGTGTCCGATGAGCGTCGTTAAAACAAACAACATCAGTGTGCTAAAAAGAAAAGATAGCAAGATATTTACGATTCCTTGCGCTTTACCTCCCACCGCAACGCTTAACCAAAAGTCTGAAGAGGCTAAACTTGAATATAATGGGCGGGAGTATAATAAAGTCGTTTTGTGTAACATTGTAATAAGCGGTCATATGGTGACAAGGGACAGAGCAAGGATGATATATGAATTAATTAAAGAGCAGAACGAAGATATCGGGCTGGTCAGGGCCTCTTTCCATGAGTCGTGCGAAACCCATGACAATGAATGGGAGTATGTACTTTCATTTGGATACCCGGATAATTTATAGGACACTTGCCATGACGCTACATGAAGCCAAAGAGATTGTTGCAGATATAAAAAAGCGGTATGGAATTACGCATTTTAAATGCATTGAAGATGGTGCGGACGGAGAAGTTAAATTCGTTGATTTCAATATCAGATTTAAAATTGATAAGGAAAAGAAAATACTTGACTTTCCTACGCAAAAAGATGTAAAAATCGCATAATCTGAAACTGCGGCCGGGAAAACCCGCTGCGAGATCAACGCCAACTTAAAATTTAAATACAGAACAAGGACGAGGAAAGCCCGACTTGTTAACCCGAAAGGGATAACGAGCCGGGCTTTTTTATTTTACGGGGTGAAAAATGG
>CAYQVM010000066.1:0-5095 GCA_964421145.1 uncultured Planctomycetia bacterium | reverse complement strand
GCCTCTTCCTATTACAGAATCAAAAACCCTGCTGCCGGCTACAGCGCCGGGCTTCAAAGTAGTATTTCTAAATATACCCCCCGGCTCAGGCATTGCGCCATTTTCAAGCACGCTCCTGTCTATAACATTATATGAAACATTCACGCCATCCCCGATATCTGAGCTGGATAAACGCGAGTTGGCTATTGTTGCCGCTTTTCCAAGTTTTGTATCCACAGCAATGGTATTAGAGACCGACACGCCTTCCTGGGACGCGTCAACATGGCGCAGATAAGATCTCCATATAATCGCGTTGGGCCCTACCTTAGTATCATCTCCTTCCAAACGGCTGCCGATAACTATAGCGGTGGGATCTACTTGAACAGAAGGGGCGATATAGGGTTCCGCTATATGCGCGCTTAATTCATCCTGCCGCAGTATATCCTGCCACGGCCCATGGTCTATTTGACGCTCATCGCCCATCAGATCGGAGATAGTTAACTGTTTATACTCGCGCCTCATCTTCTCATCAGGGATTAAATTTTCAATATCAAATCTTGAATTTTTAAACAACTTAGCCGCGTGATCAAACCCCCACACGTTCTCAAACCTGCCATTGTTGAACCTCCAGGCGCCGCTGGCCAGATGCGCCTTGTAAGATCTCGCCCCTCTTGCCAATACCTTTCGTCTCTCTTTTATTTTTTTGGCATCCGGGCTGTCTGGCGATAATGTTTGTAGTTTTTGCTTTAATTCCGCAAGCTCTTTTTCCGCAAGGATTAAGCCTGTTTTGAGAAGCGCCTCCGGAAGCCCATCTAATTTTTTGATCATTTCGTCGGCATTCTGCGGATAAGCCATGTGTATCTTGGACACCATATTATGCATCTGCGTCACAATAAAAGAAGGGGCATAAGTAAATGTCCATGCGAGCGTGGTCTGCCTCGGGCTTAGCCCCTCCCTCAGCTCTCCGGGCAGCATTTTGCCCCATGCCTCATATCCATGGAATCCGCAGACAGAAAATGGCGAAAGGTACGTCAAGTTGTCTTCAAATATGGCCATGGGATCCTCCAAATCCGGGTGCCCCTTTAACGCGGTAAGTCTCGTATCGGGGCCGATAACAGCGGCGCTGAAAATCACAGGGGTGCCATGCGCGCTTTTTTCCTTACCTGTTATTTCTGTAAGAACACCGCCTTCAGGGTGTGCCGGGGTGCCGTCATACCCGGAAAAAGTGGCGTATCTTCCGATAGACGCTATATTAGGAATGTCATCCCAAGTTACCGGCACAATATTTCCTGCCGCATCGTGGTCTAATGTAAAAATTTTATTAGGAAACACGCCCTCTACATACGCAAGTTTTATCACTTCAAGCCCATACCCAACCCAGCTTTCCGAAACCTCAGTCGGGCCTTTTATCTTGACATGATGTTCGGTATGCGTTAGCGAAACCCTGCCTTCTGCAATCTCGTTCGATGCCCCTATCTCGCTATGATAAACCGGCGAACTTATTATGATAGAATTACTCCCGATGAAGGAATTGATTATTTCCGATTGGCCTTTTACAGTGACGTCATTCCCTATAACGGTGCTGTCGCTGGAAACGCGGTAAGGGCTGCCTCTGCTAAATTCCCAGCTTTCTTTTTTATCAACAGTAAGCAAAACAGACGTTGAAATATTCGCCCTTTCGCCTACAACAACGCCTGCAAGTTTGCTCTCGCTGATTGTTGAACCAGCCCCGATCTTGGAATTTATTACATGGCTATTTTTTTCTACAATAGCGTTTTTCCCTATAACCGTCGCCTTCCCGGAAATAACGCTCCCCTCCAATATCCTGGCTGCCGGATCTATATTCAAAAGATTCACATCACTTGCCGCCGCTTTGAGTTATATAATACGCGTCTGTTTCTGTGAGGCCCCGCTCTTCAAGCGCCTTCCTCTTGGATGCTTCGTCTAATGCTTCTCCAATCACGGGTTTTATCAAGGTATTTCCACCCTGTCCTCTTGCTTTGCCATATTCTGTAGCGAGCATCTGAGCAAAGACAACATCGCTGGGATTGGTGAAAATATTTGGCGCTTTAGGGACAGTTATTACTTTATACGCGCCAACACTGTTTACCCCCTCTATCTGTTCCTCGCCCTCCTGAATGATCAAAACTATCTTGGCGTTCCTGGTATTATAAACCTGGCTATCTAAAAGAGAGGAGAGTTTAAAATTGGAATCCGTGGCCAAAACTATAATCAGCGTATTCTCTGAAGGCGGCGCGGCCGTGTCCGGATTCACTACAGCGAGAGGGCCATGCCAGGCCGAATCATTGTATTGGGCCTCCGCCAATATGCCTTGCCGTCTAAGGTTGCGCGCGAGCTCCTGGGCGGTCGCATACGCCTGTGCCCCGCCTATAATATGGACCTTGCTGTACTGCTTAAACATACCCGCGACGTCTTTTATATCGGATATGAGGCGCCTGTTCTGAACAGCCCTAGCCATGTTATAAGGAACAACCTTAAATGCCTGGATATATTCGGTAAGGCCCCCTGTCCCCTTTATCTCGCTTAATTTTAGGGCGAGAGTGGCAAGTTTTATATAACTTGCTTCATACATGCTTAATTCATCCAAATCTAACGACAGGACTATGGAGCCGGCGTTCAACTTACCCGTGGCAAAAGCGGGTGAGAAGGCATCGGCTATAACAGCTATCGCCACACCCTGCTCATGCAATCTCTGGACAGGCGCTGATAAATTATTTCGTAACCCATGTCTTCTATTGCTTCTTCCTATCGCTATCACCAGAGTATTACGTTTATCTATATATTGAGGAACGCTATGGCTGCGGCAGACCTCAGCCCTGACCCCAAAAATGTTTTCAAAATATGCTTGGGTCGCGGAGGCCGCGTTTTGAGTAACCTCCTCGTCCGTCAGAATGACAATCCTTTTTAACTCGTCTAACCTGCTTCCGAAACGCGCCTTTAAAAGGCCGGCATTTATACCCTCTATCCGAACGCTTGTATCCCTAACCGAGGTATCTACGAGCGCCTTTGCTGCCATCGGCTGCCTCGCTATTATCTCCTCGTCTGGTGTTTCAAAAACGGGGTGCTGCATGTCAATCATATATTGTTGATACCCATGCTGCCACTCAACCTGCGCGAACTCCCCAACTGTAACAGGCTTAAATTCTGATGCCTGGCGTTCCAGTTCCGCCTGGGCTTCAGCGCCTGTAACGACGACTGACTTTGTCAAGTTTCTGCAGACATCTATAGAAGGCGTGCCTTCGGGCGGAATACCTTTTGCCTTAGCAAGCGCAAGCGCTAATTGAAAATAAAAGGGGGCATCTATCAACGATTGCAAATGCTTTGTCACTTTATTGCCTACATAAACATAGCCCTCGCACCCTTTAAGCTGTAATATCCTGCTTAAATACTGATTGGAATAGGTATGGACCACGTAAGGGATGCCCAACGCCTCCAGCCGTTCTATCGCCCATATCATATCTTCTAATCTGTTCTCATCGGTCGCGTTTACTATCACCATCACCTTCTCGTTATCCGGCAGGCGCGCCGACTTCTCTATGGCGTCCCAGGCGCTTGTGTCGTCTGGGTCAAATGCGGCCCCCAGTATCCAGTTCACCTCTTCCATTTTAAGCTCCCCTTCTAAATCAACGGGTTGGGTACCAAGGACTATTACTTTTGTATATCCCTTAAACCTCTTTGCTGTTTTATCTACAACGGTTCTAAGGTCATCGTTGTCCAGCTCATCCTCTATCATTTTTGGGATCTCTCTCAATTGCCTTATCTCATCATGATAATATCTACCCGGGTTCATCATCTGCCCCAGCTGAAGCCCCACGAGCATGCTGGTAAACAATATGGACTCATATCCTTTTACCGTGCATACTGAGATCTCAATGCCGCTCAGCACATCACGGCGCCGCCGCTTTCTCTCGTAACGCGCGCCAAATCGCTCTGGATCTTTCCCGTTAAGGTTAAATCCATCACATTACTTTGCGCGAAATATTCATGCGCCTTCTTGATTGAGGCGGTTGTACCTGACCATGTTATGTTAACTGCAAGATCTGCGCGGGGATCCAGTTTTACGCCTTTGTTGAGTATCTCCACGGGGTCGTAAATCAATATTTCCACATCCGGAGGCAATACCGATTCCAAAAATACCTTCGCGGCCATGGCATCCCTATATGAAGAACCCACGCCTACTAAAAATATACGTTTGAGATTGCGAAGGTCAGGCCCAAATCTTTCCTGAAGCTTATGCACGTTTAACCCTGCTTTTAACAATTGATCGCCGCTCCACGTCGCGTCCAATTGGACCCTTCCATCAGCGGTAACATAATTATCCAAAATCTTTCTCTGTATCCCTGGAATCTCATGGATATGATATTCAAGGAAGGTGGAATATGTTCCCTTGCCTACCTGGGCGGGATTTATCTCCACAGCTTCCCTTCTAACCTCAAGAGGCTGCCCTTCAAAAGTGGAAACCTCCACCTTGACCTCAACTTCGCCCTTATCATTAACTATTTTAAATATCTTGGCGAATTGCCCCTGGCCCGTTCCTTCCAAAAATATCGCTTCTCCTTTGAATCTTTTTGTTATCTCCGCGGTTTTGTCATCAGCTTCCCGGCTTATTTGCTTTAATCTCGCGTCTAATTCCTGCGCCCCTACAATATTTTGTCTTGCTTCTTTCCTTGCCTCATTGGCCTGGGCATTAATAACTGTTACCTCTCTAACAGCTTGTTCAACATCCGGCGCCGGCCATAACCCTAAAGCCGCGTTTATATCAGATGAAACCATTATCTCTCCGCCCTTTACCATAATCGCTACCGGGCGGTTGTAAGAAGCGACGTACATAGTCCCAGGGCTGTATTTACTAAGCACGGCTACGGCCATTTCCGAGCCCTCCCGCATCCTGATAAGAGCGCTTCTGGCAGCTTTCTCGTCGGAGATTGGTTGCCCGCTTTTTTGGGCATCATCAAACGTCTTTTCTATCTCATACACTATCACCTCGGTATCATTCTCTGACCGGTGGATATACCCCGCCCCCGCCTGTTCCTTTCTCAGGTGCGCAAAGGTATTAACGTTTAAGGAGCCGTTAAGGGTAAGGGCCCTATTAAAT
>CAYQVM010000065.1:0-5252 GCA_964421145.1 uncultured Planctomycetia bacterium | reverse complement strand
ACATTAACTATCCGGCAGGGACCATAAAAGAGGCATTTACAGAATATCTTGTTAGGACGCTGGGTGAGTTCAGGGATGTATCTGAGATAGGGAAGATCAGCGTTGGCTTGGATAAAAGAGAACAAGGCCAGAATTTTCCCATATACAGCGCGGCCAAGCAGAATCTCCTGACGATGGAAAATCAGAATGAAGAAACCAGGCTGATATTATTATCGGACGTCGCTGAAGTAAAAGACACTTACAAAGAACCGACCAGCCTCTCCAGATTTAACGGCATGGACAACATATCGGTCCTTATTCAAAAGCAGGCGCAGTCAAACGTCATAGAGGTAGTCAATAAGGTAAATCGCACTTTAAAGAGTATCAGGCAAAGGCTTCCGGAAGGTGTTGATGTCGCGGTTGTATACGACCAATCAGTATTTATTAAAGATTCTATAAAGGGCGTAACGGACGCGTCCTGGCAGGGCGGAGTGTTGGCGTTCCTTGTGCTTCTGTTTTTCCTGAGAGATGTAGGCAGTTCTCTTATCGTGGCTTTTTCAATACCGCTTTCTATATTGGCGAGTTTCTTTCTTATGTTTTTTTCAGGCATCTCGATAAATATCATGTCGCTGGGCGGCCTTGCGCTCGGTATAGGTATGCTGGTAGATAACGCTATAGTCGTTATGGAAAATGTATTCCGCCGTATGGAATTAGGTGAAGACCCCAAAGTTGCCTCAAGCGTCGGCGCCTCCGAAGTGACAGGGGCTATAGCCGCCTCAACATGGACCACTATAGCAATATTCCTCCCGCTGATATTTGTCATTGGCATAGCCGGCCAGATATTTAAACAATTGGCCCTGACAGTTACATATTCCCTGACCGCCTCGCTCATAGTGGCCCTGACTATTATCCCTGTTTTGATGGTGCGTTCCAAATCGAAATACGAGGCGTTTACAGGTGGGCAGATAAAAAAACAAGCCGGATTTTTCACTGCTATGAACAAATTTTACGGCTCTATCCTCGCCATATTTATAAAACAACCCGCAAAGTGCCTATGGATAATTTTTATAGCCTTTTTAATTAGTGCATGCCTATTTTTTGTAATACCTAAAGAATTCATGCCAAAGATAGACCAGGGCCAGTTTATTATTAAGGTGGAGATGCCGACAGGCGCTGTTCTCGAAGCAACGGATAAGGCCGTAAAAAAAATAGAGGAAGTGCTTTTTAAAATGCCGGATGTGGAAAATATCTCAATCAGCATCGGGTCTACAAGGGGGAGGGTTGGAGAGGAAACCATCGAATCGTTAGGGCCGCACCAGGGACAGGTGATGGTAAATTTAAAAAATAAAAGAAGGCATTCAAGTTCATGGGTAGTACAGGATTTAAAAGAGAGATTAAGCAGGGAGGATCTCGGAGAAGCAGATCTTAAATATGTTCTGCAGGAAAGCCTTTTTAAAACGGCCTTTTCGGAATCAAAGCCCATTGCCCTTGAAGTAAAAGGCAACGACCTTACCCTGCTTAAAAACCTTGCGCTGGGTGTTCAAGGGAAGCTAAACAAAGTCCCCGGTTTATACGGAGTTGAAAATTCGCTTGCCCCGCCCGCGCCGGAAACAAAGGTAAATATCCTTAAAGACAAGGCGGCCTTTTATCAGCTTTCGGTTAATGATATCGCCCAGACCGCCCATATCGCTATAAAGGGCCTGACCGTTTCGAAATTTAAAGAGAAAGGCAAGGAATATGATATAAGGGTCAGGTTAAGAGAAAAGGACAGGAAGGATTTATCCAAACTGCGCCATCTTATTGTTCATTCGCCGCTCGGCATAGAGGCCCCCCTGTCTGAGGTTTCCTATTTCAGCACCGGCAAGGGACCGAGCCAGATAAACAGGCTTGATCAGGAGAGGGTTATATTGGTTTCGGCGAATATATATAAGCGCGCCTTAAACGAGGTGATGGCAGATATCGATCATATGCTGTCCGGCATAAAGATACCGGACGGATACAAAGTGGTGTTCGGAGGAGAAAGCCAGCAGATGAAAGAATCGTTCAACAGCCTGGCGTTCGCTTTAGTGCTCTCGTTTATTCTGATATACATGATCATGGCCTCAATGTTTGAAAATTTATGGCAGCCGTTTGTAATCATGTTCACAGTGCCGTTGTCGATAATCGGAGTTGCATGGGCTTTAGTGCTTACGCACACCTCTTTAAATATAGTTGCCTTTCTTGGGATAATAATCCTGGGAGGAGTTGTTGTTAATAACGGTATCGTCCTTATAGATTTTGTTAATACCTCCAGAAAAGAAGGCAAATCATTGGAAGAATCTTTGATGTACGGAAGCCAAGTCAGATTAAGGCCTATTCTGATGACGGCGCTCACTACTATTTTGGGCCTGCTTCCTCTTGCCCTGGGTATCGGCCAGGGCTCAAAGCTTCAATCCCCGATGGCGGTAACCGTAATGGGCGGCTTAACCATTGCCACATTTTTAACATTGGTTGTTATCCCTGCCATTTATTTGGTCACCCAGAGGTTTCTGGATAGAATCGGAAAGAAGACGTAAATATGGGCCTTCCGGCGTTTTCGGTCAATAGACCGGTTACAATTTTGATGGCTACGATAATAGTATGTCTTATCGGAGCCATTTCCATTTTTTATATCCCCGTCGAGCTCATGCCGAATATAAGCTACGGCGAAATAAGTATTATCATCAACATAAGAGGCGGCATACCGCCTTCCGAGGTTGAAGAGAGGGTTACGAAACTTGTAGAAGAAGCGGTAAGCACGGTAAGCAACCTGGAAGACCTCCTTTCTATTTCAAAAGAGGGCGAATCCACCGTAATCCTGAGTTTTAAACCAGGCACGGATATGAACTTTGCCGCCCTGGAGGTAAGGGAAAAATTCGCGAAGGTGAAAAATAAACTGCCTTTGGAAATAGAAAAACCGGTAATCGCAAATTATAAATACTCGGATTATCCGATTCTTATACTTGCCTTCATAAGCAAAAGATACAGCCCGGAAACCATAAGGACCTTTATTGAAGACATTGTTGAAGAGCCGATAAAGAGGGTAACAGGGGTTGCTAATGTCGAGATAGGAGGTGGCCGCGAAAGAAAAATAATGGTTGAGGTGGACCAGTCAAGGGCGGCCTCCAACAACGTTACCATGGATCAGATTTTAAGCGCGATAGGCAGGAATAATCTTAATCTTTTAGTTGGGGACTACAAAAGGGAACAGTCTAAATTTTTGGTAAGATCCATAGGTGAATTTAAAACCGTTGAAGATATAAAAGATATCGGCGTGTCAGTAACTCCCGGCGGGTCCATTATCCGAGCTAAGGATGTCGCAGGCGTCAAGGACTCATATTTGGAACCAAAGGAATTCGCGAGGTTAAATGAGAGGCCTGTTGTTTCCGTATATGTGCAGAAGGAATCAACGGCGAACACGATTACGGTGGCCAAGGGCATTAAGGAACAACTCGATAAGATTAAATCCTGGCTGCCGAAAGAGATAGAAATGATAGTGACCTATGATCAGTCTGAATTTATCAAAAAATCCATAGATACGGTAAATATATCCCTTCTGCAAGGCGCGCTTTTAGCGATACTCATCCTGCTTTTATTTCTTACTGAGCTTAAGAAAAAATATATAATCCCGCTTTTTTTGTATATGATAGTTATTCTGTTCGCGCCTACAATGCTGCTGCTTATAATAACCATAGCAACCGTACTCGCGATGGTATTTTTTAAGAAATTCAGGTTCGTGCTTATTATCGCCATATCAATCCCGGTGTCCGTATTGATGAGTTTCGGGGCGATGTATATGTTAAATTTAATGGGGTCAATGAATATAACTCTGAATATAATGACGCTTACGGGACTGGCCCTCGGCATAGGAATGCTTGTTGATAATTCTATAGTTGTCCTTGAGAACATATTCACGTACTGGGGAAAACCGATGCAACCTAAGGATATTGCGCGGGTGGCATCCGAAGAAATGACGTTGGTTATTGTCGCCGGAACGCTTACGACGCTGGTCGTATTCCTTCCGGTGATGTTTGTGAATGTGCAGACAAAACTGCTTTATGGGGGGATCGCCCTCACGGTTACATTATCTCTTCTGGCTTCATTAGTCGTGGCGCTTTCGGTCGTGCCGCTTATCGCCTCAAGGATGACAGAGGTGGCAAAAGCGGCAGAGTGGGTCAATAATTTATATACCGGCTACAGAAGATGGGCGATAAAGGCGCTGCGTTATAGACGTAGTCTATTAATCCTTGCGTTTGTAAGTTTTATAATAGCCGTAATAGGATTTGCCAAATTTGACAAGGAGTTTATCGCCTCAACGGCCCAGAGCGATTTTACGATTTTTATAAGGCTGCCTACTGGCGCGAGGCTGGAAGTCAGCGACCTGGCGTGCAAGAAGGTGGAAGACGTTCTGAGAAAGATCCCGGAAGTAGAGACCGCCTCAAGCAAGGTCGAGCCGTGGATCTCAAAGGTCTATGTAAAATTAGTTTCGTCTACAAAACGAAAAAGAAATACAAAACAAGTTATGGACTCGATACGCCAGGAAACGGAAGGAATCAAACTGTTTTTCCCGCAGGATGAGGTCTCGCAGCAGCCCTTCATATATTTTGAAGAGCCGCAGGAGGTCGGGTCAAGAGAGCTCATACTAGATATATTCGGGTATGACTATAAAATATTAAGAGAACTTGCAAGCTCTATGGCGAGCAGGATGGATGCGGTAAAAGGCCTGACCGATGTGAAGATCAGAATGAGGGAGGGCCGGCCGGAGCTCGGGCTTAAAGTAAACAAACAAAGGGCTGCCCATTACGGCCTTAGCGTAAATGAGATTGCCCTGGCTGTTCACGGGCAGATGCGTGGGTTGCGAGGCACTTTCTATCATACCAAGGGTAAGGAAGTTGAAACCATAGCGCGCATTGATGAAAAGTACAGAAAGACATTTGAGGACGTCAGGCGCCTTATACTGACGACAAAGGATGGGACTAATGTCCTGGTGGGCCAGGTGGTAGATTTTAAGTATGATTTGGGGCCAAGCGAGGTGTGGAGGAAAGATAAGACGCGCGTGATCCAGGTAAGCGCCAATATCGGGTCTTTATCATTGGGTAAAGCGGTTAAGGAAATAAGAAAGGCGATAAAGGATGTAAAATTCCCAGAAAATTATTATTACGAATTCGGAGGGAATTACCGGGAGCTTGTTGCAAGCCAGCGGCAATTTTGCCAATTGTGGCTTTGATGTTGGCATTGGTGTATATGGTGCTGGC
>CAYQVM010000064.1:1702-5476 GCA_964421145.1 uncultured Planctomycetia bacterium | reverse complement strand
GTCCTGACAAACAGCGCGTTTGACCCTGTATGCAAGACAGGCGAATATAAGGCCTGCGCGGCGAGGATTGAGAAAATAAAATGAGCCGGCTGTTTATATCAAAGGAAGGCGTAAAGAAACTGGCGGATAACCTAAAAAAGACCTGCGACGAATTTATAGCGCCCAAGAGAGAGCGCTTAGACGATATTGTCTTCGGGGACGCAAAGGCCGGCGGAGAACTTTTAGATTACGACGGGAATTCAGTTATATCTCCAAGGGCGTTCCTGCTGCCGCAGACAGAACCTCTTTTTGAAATAGCGTCCGCGAAAAGCAGCAGATTTATTCCGATAGAGGATAAAAAGAAGAGGATATTTTACGGGGTGCGGCCCTGCGACATAAAGGCCCTCTTGCTTATGCGGGAGTTTTTCCTTAATGAGTTCGTAGATGCCGCCTATAAGGAAAAGCTGGAACGCTCTACGTTTATAACCCTTGCCTGCGCCAAGAGGTGCGCTTCAGAATCCTTTTGTTATGAGATGGGCTCAGGGCCTATAGCGGAAAAGGGCTTTGATCTGCAGCTCATTCCGGTGAACGGGGGGTATCTCGTAGATGTCGGCTCAAGAAAAGGCAGACAGATAGTTAAAGAGAACAAAAAAACATTTACTAAAGCGGCGCCTTTACATGAAAAAGAGGCTAAAAAGATATCGAGGGAATTTATGCGAGAAACCAAGAAAATAGATCCTAAGAAACTTGCGAGGATAATAAATGAAAATAAAGTCAAGGAATCGGTCTGGGAAGACATAGGGCTCCGCTGCGTTGTATGTTCAGGGTGCGTCACCTTATGTCCCACATGCAGCTGTTTTGGCATCATTGACAGGCTGAGCAACGATAAAGGCATCCGCATGCGATACTGTGATGGCTGTCCCTATGCCGGTTTTACCAGGATGGCAGGGGGCAATACGCCGTTTGCGCTCCATAAAGACCATATCCGCAGATTCTTTGAACACAAGCTAAGCATTGACGTAGAGCGCTATGGAACGACAAGCTGCGTCGGCTGCGCAAGGTGCATCCAGACCTGCCCCGGGAATATAAGCATCAAAAGGTTTATTGATGAAACAGTTTAAAGATGTGAAAAATGAATACCTGCCTATAAGGGCCTTAATAGAAAAGGTAGTTGATGAAACGCCCGATGCAAAGACCTTTACCCTCAGGCCCGAGGAGAAGGCTGCCCCCATACTAAAATATAAACCCGGCCAATTCATGATGCTCTCCCTGCCGGGATATGGAGAGGCGCCCTTTACCTTCGCCTCTCTCCCCGGCCGAAATGGGATATTTCAAATATCTGTAAGAAGGGTGGGCGCCTTGACAAATGCCCTGCATGCGCTTAAAGAAAAAGATGCCGTAGGCGTTCGCGGGCCGTATGGCAATACATTTCCGCTAAACAAGATGGAAGGCAGAGATCTCCTTTTTGTCGCCGGGGGATGCGGCATCGCGCCTCTTCGCTCACTTATACAGCACGTCTTCAAGCACAGAAAAAGATACGGTAAGGTAGAGATTATATATGGCTGCCGCGCGCCGAAGGATAGGTTCTATAAAGAGGAAACAGGGTCTTGGGCCGATAATCCAGATACCAAAATTTATTTTACAGTAGATGAGCCTGATAAATCATGGGGCGGGGCTTGCGGGGTTGTCTGTGTTTTATTTCCGAAGATTAGATTAAACCCGGGTAATACCATGGTTTTTTTGTGCGGGCCTTCAGTGATGATTAAATTCGCTGTCAGGGATATATTGAAATTGGGGTTCAAGGAGGAAAATATATACGCCTCGCTTGAGAGGCATATGAAATGCGGCATAGGCAAATGCGGCCATTGTTACATAAAAGGGAAATATGTCTGCCTGGACGGCCCAAATTTCTCCTATAGCCAGATGAAAAAGTTGGGGATAGAGTCATGATTCCCGTTAGACCTCTTCAGAATATTTTCGTTGTAGGTAAGATAACGGGATTTGGAGGTCTAACGGGATGATAATCACGGTATCCGGAGCGCACAGCGGCGTTGGCAAGACTACGTTGGTGGAAAAGCTGTTAAGCCGGCTTGCGGGCTGGTCAGCGATTAAGGTTACCACAATAAAAAAAGGCCCCTGCCCGAAGGAGATTGCCTGCGGCGTATGCGAGCGTCAGGAAAGGCCGTTTACAATTATTTCCAATGCCAGGACGATAAATCAGAAAGGAAAAGACACAGAGAGGATGAAGAAGGCGGGGGCAAGAAAGGTCTTGTGGCTTGTGGCAAACCCGCAGGGGCTGAAAGAGGGTTTAGAGGCGGCGTTTAAAAAACTAAAAAACACAAATGGCATTGTTATTGAAGGGACGTCGGTATTAAAATTTATAAAACCAGATTTGAATATTTACGTATACAATAAAGGCAAATTTAAAGTATGCTGATAGATAGGTATAACCGCAAAATTGATTACTTAAGAATCTCTGTTACAGACAGATGTAATCTGCGCTGCGTCTATTGCATGCCGGAATGCGGGATTATGAATAAACCTCACGAGGACCTGCTTACATTTGAAGAAATTGCTGAGATTGTCAAGGTGGCGGTTGATCTGGGCGTAGATAAGATACGCCTCACAGGCGGCGAACCATTGGTAAGAAAAAATTTGGCCAACTTGATTTATCTGTTAAGCAAAATAGATGAAATTAAAGATGTATCCATGACTACGAATGGGATTCTTTTAAGACAATATGCCGCTCAATTGAAGGAGGCCGGGCTTAAAAGATTAAATATCAGTCTGGATAGTTTAAACCATGAGAGATACAGGTATATTACCCGTCTCGGGAACCTCCAAGATGCGTTGGAAGGCATTGCAGAAGCCGTTGAAGTAGGATTTAATCCTATTAAGATAAATGTCCTGCTCTTGGATGAGGTGGATAAAGATGAAATTGTCAAATTCTTAACCCTGACGCTTGAGAATCCGGTCTGCGTCCGCTTTCTTGAATTTATGCCTGTGAACTCATTTTATAGGATACGAAATGCTGTATCGTGCCGTGGCGTCCTGGAAATAGCGTCTACTTTATGGCCTATAGAGGGTGCCGACATGTTTGGGAATGGCCCCGCTATTGGTTATAGGTTAAAGGGCGCCCTGGGAACGTTTGGGCTAATCAGCCCAATGAGTCATAAATTCTGCTCGAGTTGCAACCGATTAAGACTTACCTCTGACGGCAATTTAAAGGCGTGTTTACATTCTGATATAAAGGTAAATTTAAGAGAGTCACTAAGGAGCGGCGCAGACAAAAAGGCGCTGATTGGACTTATAGAGTCAGTCATAAAACTTAAGCCGAAGGAACATGAACTGGACAAAGGGGATGCCTCTCATATCCCTGAATTTTCAATGTGTCAGATTGGCGGGTAGCGGACGAATATGAATGGATGGAAAATGAAATCATCAAGTAGAATCAGGATGGCCGATGTCAGCGGCAAGGATATTACCAAAAGAGTTGCCATAGCCGAGGGGAAGGTGTTTGCCGAAAGGAAAACGATAGAAGCGCTGGCGAAGGGAAAAGTTCCAAAGGGCGACGTATTGGCCGCGGCGAATATTTCCGGCATAATGGCGGCAAAAAAAACACCGGAATTGATTCCGCTATGCCATCCTCTCGAGATATCAAATGTAAAGATAGATTTTAAATTAAACAAAACCTCGGTAACGATTAGAAGCGAGGTTTCATGTTTGGGCAGGACGGGCGTTGAGATGGAGGCCCTAGTTGCCGTGTCGGTTGCGGCACTGACAATATACGATATG
>CAYQVM010000064.1:0-1692 GCA_964421145.1 uncultured Planctomycetia bacterium | reverse complement strand
AACCAATGTTAGAATAACTTTTACATTTTTAGATTATGGTGTTAAGATTATTTCTCAGGTGTCAGCGATAGAAAGGACAGGTGTTGAAATGGAGGCATTAACCGCCGTATCGGTTGCGGCGTTGACAATATATGATATGTGCAAGCCGATAGATAAGGAGATGGTAATATCGGACATAAAACTTTTAAAGAAGACAGGCGGAAAAAGCGGAACATGGGAAAGATAGTTGCGGTTTCAATTTCAGAAAAGAAAGGGACGAGGAAAAGAAACGTTGCATCCGTTGAGCTGAAGGAAGCTTTTGGAATCATTGGCGATGCCCACGCTGGTGATGGCAAGCGGCAGGTCAGCTTGCTGGCAGAAGAATCAATAGAAAAGATGAGGGCCAAGGGCCTGAAGGTGAAATCAGGCGATTTTGCGGAGAATATTACTACCAAGGGCATGGACCTATTGGGTTTAAAAATCGGCGATAAAATTAAAATAGGCAGTGAGGTTATACTGGAAATTTCACAGATAGGAAAAGAGTGCCATACCAGATGCGGCATCTATTATCAGGCCGGGGATTGTGTCATGCCGAAGGAGGGGGTATTCGCAAGGGTATTAAAAGGCGGGGTGGTTAAACCAGGGGATGAGATATGTATAAGGTAGCGGTCTTGACTATAAGCGACAAGTGTTCTAAGGGCCAAAGGGAAGATAAGAGCGGTAAGATCGTGCAGGAACTAGTCCCAAAGCTTCCAGGGGAAGTTGTAAGATATGAGATCGTCCCTGACGAACCGCCAATGATTAAGGAAAAGCTTATTGATTATTGCGATAACCTTAAAGTGGATTTGGTCTTGACGGACGGCGGGACAGGATTTACAGAACGGGACCGCACTCCTGAGGCAACCCGAGAAGTTATAGAAAAGGAGGTGCCCGGGATCCCTGAGGCAATGCGCATAGGATGCCTGGGATTTAGCCCGCGGGCAATGTTATCCAGGGGAATAGCTGGAATAAGGGGCAAGACCCTTATTATAAATTTGCCCGGAAGCACCAAGGGCGCCGAGGAGTCATTGAAAGCGGTGCTTGACACGCTGCCCCATGGCCTTGATATGATTTTAGGAAAGGAACACTGATGTGGTTTTATTGAACCTATTTTTGGTCTTTTTGAGGATCGGGTTGTTCGCGGTAGGCGGCGCCTATTCCTTTCTGCCTCTTCTGCAAAAGGATATCGTAGAGAAATACAATTGGCTGACAAGGGATGAATTTCTAGACGTCATGGCCACAGTGAAGATATTTCCCGGCGCCATATCCATAAAATACGCCACATATACCGGCTACAAGCTTTCCGGAATTCCCGGCGCTATAGCCGCGAATCTCGGCAACCTGGCAGCGCCCGCCATATTGATAATCTTCGCCGCTGGCTTATACGATAAATATAAGGATTTACCGAACGTGAAGGGCGCGCTTAAAATGGTTGAGCTGGCGGTATTTTCGATGTTGATCGCGCTTGCGTTTCGGCTGATAGATATCGGCCAATTAACGCATCCGAAGAACCTTTTGGTCGTGGTACTTTCCTTTATACTCTTTGCCTTCACGAAAGTGAACCCCGCCTTAATTCTCATAGGCGCAGCCGTGCTGGGAGCGTTATAAGAAATGAAATCTGATGAGACAGCCGGCATAATTTACAGGGAGTGGCGGGCCTCCTCGCCTAGGGAG
>CAYQVM010000063.1:0-5558 GCA_964421145.1 uncultured Planctomycetia bacterium | reverse complement strand
AGACAGATTGGTAAGAGACGGCTATGTGGAAAGGGCAGAAGATCCGGATGACAGAAGGATAATAAAGGTAAGGGCCACGGCCAAGGGATCAGCGCTTGTCAGAAAGATAAACCTGCAGAAGCGTCAGATGATTATTGATATATTCGGCCAGCTGACCCAGCGGGACAGGGAAGAGTATCTTAGAATCATTATGCGCGTGAGGGACGTTTTGACCAATCAGAAGGCATGAACCCCGTTAGACCTCTTCAGAAGTACTTTGGATTTGTAGAAATATATAGTTTATGGAACATAGCCGTTGTAGGTAAGATAACGGGATTTGGAGGTCTAACGGGGTGAAAAAGATAATTCTATTTTTTATAGTATTTCTTTTGGCAAGTTCAGCGGCCGCTGACGAAGAGCAACAAAGGGAAATAGAAAAAGCCCTTTTTGTTACTGCCGGCGCCCAGGATAGGGTATTAAAAATCGGCTTAGTGGACTGTATCGCCTACGCCTTGAAGAATAATTCCGAGATTAAGGTGGAACGTATTTCCCCGCAGCTGAAAAAAGACGATGTAAAAATCGCTTACGGAGTTTTTGAGCCTTCTTTTACTACAGAACTTACCCTGGCTGATAATACCAAGGTTGCCTCTTCACGCCTTCAGAGCGTAGGCAAATATAATACACAGGACATAAATCTGAATGCAGGCATCTCAGGCAAACTCGTCACAGGCACGCAATACTCCCTTGATTTCTTAAATCAGAGATACAAGAGTGATTCCAGCTACCAGATATACAATCCGTATTACACGGCAGAGCCGAAGATTACAATTACCCAGCCGCTTTTTAAGGGCGCAGGGGTATTAGTTAATAAGGCCGACATACTTATAGCCAGGAACAACGAACTGCAGTCTGAGGAAACCTTTAAGGATACGGCGATCAACACCATAAGCAAGGTAAAGGATACATATTATAAATACGTTTTTTTTGTAGATGCCTACGCGATAGAAGAGCTTGCCCTGGAGCGGATTATAAAACTTCTGGAAATCAACAAGGCCCGTTATGCCAAGGGCCTGGCCAGCTCAGTGGATGTGCTGGAGACCGAGGCGGAGGCAGCCCAGAGACAAAAGGTCTTGCTCGCCGCCGAGGCGGAAATGAAAAAAGCAGAAGATGAATTAAAACTCGTGACTAACCTTGTAGACGACCCGGAGGTATGGAACGCAAGGATAGAATTGATAGATAAACCGCAGTTTGTAGTAACCGAGGCGGATCTTGTTAAAAGTGTGGGATTGGCATTTGACAGCAGGCCCGATTATAAATCCGCTAAGATTGACTTAGAGAGCAGGGATATTAAGATAAAGGCGGCGAAAAATGCCGTTTTACCCACGCTCGATCTTAACGGCAGCCTCGGCTTGAACGGCCTCGGCGCGGATTACGGCAAGGCCCTGGAAAAAGTTAACGGAAACTATCCGGATTGGTCCGTGGGGGTGAAATTCAACGTTCCGTGGGGAGAGGCGGACAGGGCAAAATACGACCAGCGTAAACTGGAAAAACTGCAGGCGCTGATCGCCTTTAAAAGGCTGGAGCAGAATATAATTTTTGACGTTAGGGACAGGGTCAGGGAAGTAAACATTAAGTCGCGCCAGGTAGAGGTGGCAAAGCTTTATCAAGACAAGGAAGAGGAGAATTTCCAGGCCCAGAAAGCGCGTTATGCCGAGGGCCAGGTGAGCACGCACGATATGCTGGATTACCAGGACAGGTTATCCCGCGCGCAGCTTAGTTACCTTAAATCGCTGGTTGAATACAATGTTGCCCTGATAAATCTGGATAAGTCCGAAGGATTGACACTGGTGAAAAATAACGTGACATTGGAGGGATAATGATGATTGATAAAAATTCAGAAAATATTTTGTTTGTGTTGTTGATCCCGCTTGCATTTTTGCTTTTTCTCGGGGCCGGCTGCGCCAAAAAAGAGGGCGCCGCCCAAAACCAAACAGCGATCCCTGTCAAGGTGATGAAGGTTGAGTTAAAAGACATCGCGGAGTCCATAGAATATGTCGGGAATATAAAGGCGCAGGATGAGGCCCTTATCTATCCTAAGGTAAGCGGTAAAATCATAGAAAAATTAAAAGAGGACGGCGCTGTCGTAGAAAAAGGAGAGGTAATCGCGTATATTGACCGCGACGAGGTTGGATTCAATTTCGAAAAAGCGCCAGTTGAAAGCTCTCTTAAGGGCATAGTTGGCAGGGTTTTTGTGGATATAGGTTCGCAGGTCAGCCCCCAAACGCCTACAGCGCTGGTAGTTAACATGGATAAAGTGGAAATAGGCCTCCAGATACCTGAAAAATATATACCAATGATTTCACTTGGGCAGAAGGCCCTGATCCGTGTTGACGCCTATCCGGATGAGGAATTTGCCGGAAGTGTGACAAAGATCAGCCCGGTGGTTGACCTGACCACACGCCCCGATAGAAATAGTTATTGAGAATCCCCAGCACAAATTAAATTCGGGGATGTTCGCAAGAGTAAGCCTGATTATCCGCCAGCACAAAGAGGTTCCTGCTATTTTAAAAGAGGCCCTTATAGGAAAAGAGCCTGATTTATATGTTTATATTACGGAAGATAATAAAGCGGTATTAAGAAAAATCACAGCCGGGATTCGCCAGGGGCCGTATTACGAGGTAACGCAGGGCTTGAAGGAAGGGGACCTGGTTGTGATCATGGGCCAGCAGAAGCTCCGCGACGGAGCTTCTGTGGCGCCGGAGGAATAAGAATGAGCCTACCCGAATTCGGCGTAAGAAAACCTATCACAAACCTTATGATATTCTCGGCGATAATAATTATCGCCTTTTACAGCCTGACAGGTCTGGTTATTGACCTTTTGCCTGAGATTGCGCAGCCCGCCATAACCGTTGTTTCGGCGTATGGAGGCGCCAGCCCCGAAGATGTGGAGATAAGGGTGACTGAGCCGCTTGAAAACCAGCTGGCGACGACCCCGGGCCTTGAAAAACTGACATCGCGCTCCCTTGACGGCGCCTCGATGATTATGCTGAAATTCAAATGGGGCACGAATTTAGACGAAGCCTCAAACGATATACGCGACCGCATTGAGCTCGCCAAGAGGTTCCTCCCGGATATTCCCGATGAGATGGACAACCCCTTTATATTTAAGTTTAACACCGCCAATATCCCGATTATATTTATCGGGATCACGGCCGAGCAGACATATCCCGAGCTGTACGACCTGATAGACCAGAGGGTGGGCGACAGCCTTAGGCAGCTGGCGGGCGTCGGCACAGTCCAGTTGATCGGCGGGCTTGAAAGACAGATTAATATCTGGATAAATAAGGAACGGCTGGAAGGCTATGGATTTTCCATTCTGGATATAAACGACGTTTTAAAAAGAGAAAATGTGACCCAGCCTCTGGGCAGCCTTAAGTCGGGGCTTACGGATTACCTGCTCAGGCTGCCGGGCGAGTTCAGCAGCCCGGATGAAATAAACAACGTTATCCTGGGCAAACGGGACGGCAAGGCCGTATATCTTAAGGATGTGGCCAGGGTTGAAGACGGATTCAGGGAGGTTACCACCAATGTCAGGATCAACAAAAAACGCAGCCTCATGATGATGATACAGAAACAGACAGGTACGAATACCGTTGAGGTCGCGCAAAGGGTTAAAGACAGATTGAGCCAGCTTGAGAAAACCCTGCCTACGGACGTAAAGATGCATACAATATTTGACACCTCAAAGGACATTGTTACGTCGCTTGAGTCCCTCAAGTCGTCAGTATGGATGGGTATTGTGCTTGTTGTTCTGGTTGTCTGGTTCTTCCTGCGCCAGATCATGGGAAGTTTAGTAATAGCGCTTACAATCCCCTTCTCGTTGTTGATAGCGTTTATATATCTTTTTTTAAGCGGCAGGACCATAAATACCATAAGCCTCTCATCGCTCGCGATTGCCTCGGGCATGGTCGTGGATAACGCGATTGTCATAGTCGATAACGTTTACAGGCATCTGGAGAGAGGAGAACGGCCCCGCGAGGCAGCTATTTTCGGCTCTTCGGAAATGTTCCTGGCCGTAGGGGCCTCCACGCTTACTACAGTGGTTGTATTTTTGCCTATGCTGCTTATACCGGGCGTAGTAGGGATCATGTTCGGGGAACTTGCCATGATAGTTACGGTTACCCTCATAGCCTCTCTTTTTACCGCTACTACATTTTCCCCGATGTTGTGCTCTAAGCTGTTAAGGACGCCGGGACAGAAAAAAAGGATGTTTTCCGGGATATATGATATTTCGGAAAAGTGGTTTAAGTCCTGGGAAGAGGCCTATTCAAAGGCGCTTGCCTGGTGCCTGGGGCATAAGAAGATCGTCATAATCGTTTTTACGGCGTCGTTTATTTTCAGCTTATTTCTGCTCAGATTTGTAGGGAACGAGTTTATCCCCGAAGAGGATACGGGAGATGTGCGCGTGACTGTAGAGCTTCCCCTCGGCACGCGCCTCGAGGAAACAGATAAGGTGGCTTCAAGGGTTGAGGATATATTTGAAAAAGAAGTGCCGGAGGCAAGGGTATTTTTTGCCAGAAGCGGGCAGACCACGCGCGGCACCGGCAGGATTTTCCAGGGGTCATCCGGCACCCATGTTGTTGTGGCGGGGACAAAGCTTGTGCCCAAGACCGAGAGGAAGCGCTCCGTCTTTGAGGTGGGCCAGGCCATAAGAAAAAAGATAAAAGAGATACCCGGCGTTATGAAGGTTGACGTCTCTACGGGAAACCCCATAGGCAGGATGATCACCGGTATGGGCGGAAAGGCCGTCCAGCTTGAGATTATAGGGCATTCCTTTGAGAGGACCGATGCCCTCGCGGAAGACATAAGGGCGCTGATGGAAAAAATCCACGGCGTTGTTGACGTAAGCGTCTCAAGGGAACTAAATCTTCCTGAACTAAAGATTGAGGTAGACAGGGAGAAGGCGACGGCCCTGGGCCTTAACATGAGCGCTATCGCTTCCAGCATGAAGACGTTTATAGAAGGGACAACCGCCGCCAGATACCGCGAAAAAGGCGAAACGTATGACATCTATGTAAGATTGGAGGAAGGTTCGCGCTCAAAGGTGGAGGACCTGGAAAACCTCGCGATAACCATACCGGGGTCGGAAAAACTTATCAGGCTGAGCAATATCGCCAGGGTCTATGAGGTAAAGGGCCCTGTGCGGATAGAGCGCCAGAACAGGGAAAGGGTTTTAAGGGTTGAGTGCAACGTATATCGTAGGTCGGCGGGGAAGGTTATCGAGGATATCAAAAAAGAGCTGTCGAAAATTATTATACCGTCGGATATGATGATAAATTTCGGAGGAGAAGCGGAAGAACAGGCAAAGGCGTTCAAGGACCTGATACTTCTGCTGATACTGGGTATTATCCTTGTGTATATGGTAATGGCCGCGCAGTTTGAGTCGCTGCGCGATCCTTTTATCGTAATGTTCGCGGTGCCTTTTACCTTCACGGGCGTATTCCTTGGATTCCTCCTGACGGGCACGACGCTGAACTTCATATCGTTTTTGTTAATAGTTATGTTAATGGGTATTGTTG
>CAYQVM010000062.1:0-5579 GCA_964421145.1 uncultured Planctomycetia bacterium | reverse complement strand
GACCGCTGTTTCTATATCTTTCTCGGTTCCGCGTTTTATCCTGAAGTTTAAAATCCAGATCTGGCCTTCCTTACCGTACCTTTTCGATATTTGAGCTATGCGCATTGAAAACCGCCCTACCAATCCCTTCACATCCTTTTCGCCCTCGCGCCAATACGGGTCAGTGCCTATGATATCAAGCGATTTAATCCTAGCAGCCTTTGACCAATCCATTATTCCGCCCAGAGAGCCCTTAAAGGGTAGAAAACAGACGGCGTTTTGCGTATTGCGTTCGCCTGCCTCCCGACTCTGTCGGCGAGGCAGGCAGGCGTATTGCGTATTGCGTTTGACGTAGTCGCACATCGTTTTTAAAAAATCAACAATGGAGTCCTCTTTGAAAAGCTTTATATCGTCGTTTAATTTCACCGGCATGGAATATCTGAACTGCGCCTTAAACAGCCGCCGGCAAACATCGCACCTGCACGCCCACAACGTCTTATCCTTTTGCATCTCATCCAGCGGATATAAATAAAAATGCGGCTCGTCCCAGAAAAAAACATCCGGCTCCAGCTCCCTGGCAGCGTCGATCCACCCGAACATAAACTCTCTGAATTTCTTATTGTTCAGGCACGCCGCGGGAAGCGATTGGCCTTTTGCCGAGATTTCCCTTGCATCCAGATTTACCGCCACGAACTTTGAATAGGTCTCCCCCCCGAATACGCCTCCGACCGCCCACGGGTCAACCCAGACCTCAAGGCCGGCCTTGCGCGAAATCTCCGCTATCTCTTTCATTGTCCCTTTATAGAACTCCAGGTCCGTTTCGCTGAAGGTATGGACGACATAAGTGCAATTATGTCGCCTGATATCCGCCATATCCTCCCTGACATGCCGTTGAATCCTGGAGCCAAAATAACTTACCCCTGTTTTTAACATATTTTATATTATACCCAATAGCGGCGCCTTTGACAATAACATAATTATATGCTATATTTGTTTAAATATGAAGATTGCAATAATGTTTTTAGCTTTAATATTTTCTTTTCTTTCTATCCACTATCCACTATCCATTATCCGCTATTCCTATGCTGACGAAGAAGTCACGCTCACCCTCTGGGAGCTCAGTGCGAATGAACAGCTGATGCAGGGCCTTATCAATGAATTTGAAAAAGAAAACCCCTACATAAAAGTCCGCTTACAGCAACTCACCTGGGAATACGGCATGGACAAATTCGTCATAAGCCTGGCGGCGGGCAATGCCCCAGACATCTGCGAACTCGGCACCACCTGGATAGCTAGATTTGCCTCAAGCGGCGTCCTTTTGGACATAACAGACCAGATAAAGGATATAAAAGACAAATATTTCCTGTGGGACTCCGCGACATATAACGAAAGAATATACGGGGTTCCCTGGCTGGCCGGAACACGGGTGCTTTTCTACAACAAAGATTTATTTACTGAAGCCGGCCTGGACCCAAACGCCCCTCCGCAGACATGGAAAGAGCTGCTATATGCGGCAAACAAAATACATAACCCTCAAGAAGGCCGATGGGGTTTCTCAATATACGTAGGCGAACCCGAATCGCCGTGGCAGGAGTTTTTGCCGTTCGCTTGGTCAAACGGCTCAAGGATACTAAGCGAAAACCTTAAGGACTCCTTCTTCTACTCAAAAGAAACTCTGGAGGCCCTTGATTTTTATAAAAAAATTTCCGCCTACTCCATCATGGAAAGGCAGTCCCAGATAAATGAACTTTTTGCCGAAGGCAAAATTGGCATGCAGATCTCCGGTTCCTGGAATCTGCGGCTTATACCCTCCATAAATCCCGGTTTGAATTTCGGCGTTTGCCTGCTTCCGAAACCAAGTACGGATCCGCAGGCCCGAGCCATTTCATTCTCCGGTGGAGAATTGTTTGTCATAACCAAAAACTCAAAGCACCCTAAAGAGGCTCTGCGGCTCATACAATTCCTGACCAGCAAAAAAAACGTAATGGAAATAGTTCGGATACAGCAGAATGTCGTGCCCGCACAGAAGGAAGCATTGCAGGACCAGTATTACACCGACTATTCCGAACAAAAAACATTCTTATTACAGCTCGCAAATGCCGCTTCGCCGCCTAATCATCCACGATGGACTCAGATACAGGAAGAGATAACCACCATGATAGAAAAGGTTGTTTTAAAAGATGCCGATTCCAAAGAGGCGTTAAAAAATGCAAACATCCGGATTGAAAAGGCGTTAAAAGAGGAATCGCGGACCGGAGAGGTCAGCAACAGGTTCATAAACAGCATTATTATGATAATAATGCTGGCGGTGGCCCTTTTTCTTTTTACGATAATAAAAGGGCACCTTAAAGAATTTTCATTTATAAGCCCCTGGCTTATACTATTCATAGCCTTCGGCCTGTACCCTCTTATATACTCGATGATTATAAGTTTCGCGAGATACGACCTGTTGAGCTCGCAATTCAGCATGGTTGGCCTTAAAAATTATATAGCGGTATTATCTGACAGCGGATTCCACAGGGCGCTGTGGCACACCCTTGTATTCTGTGTCGGCACTGTCCCCTTTACGGTGGGCCTGGCCCTCTTTTGCGCCATACTCATAAACAGAAAGATCCCGTTCAAACAATTATACGAAGCCGGCCTGTTCCTGCCCGTCACAACATCTGTTGTAGTCATAGCCACTATCTTCACCTATATATATTCCCCTAAAGGGCTGGCAAATCAGCTGTTGGACTCTTTTGGCATAATCCATCCGCAATCAAGCTGGTTAAGCAGCCCCGTATCAAAGTTCGGAATAAGCCTGCCTTTACTGAGCATAATGGCGATGAATGTCTGGGCAAGTTTCGGTTATTACACGATATTATTCCTGGCAGGCCTGCAGACGATATCCGAAAATCTTTATGAAGCGGCGAGCCTGGACGGCGCTACAGAGTGGCAGAAGTTCAAGTTCATAACCTTCCCGCAGCTTAAGCCGATAATCCTACTGGTTGTCGTAATAAATACAATTTATTCTTTACAGGTATTCCCCGAGATATTTACAATGACCATGGGCGGCCCGCTGGGTTCCACAACCACCGCGGTCTATCACATATATGAACTCGGTTTCCATAGATTTGAGATGGGCAAGGCGGCCAGCGCAGCATACCTTCTCTCGGTCATCATAGTATTATTTTCGCTGATGCAAATGAGGCTGCTTAAGACCGACGAGGAATTGCGGGAATGAGAAGAGAATACGTTATTAATTCAGCTGTGGTGTTATTGCTCGCTACAATCGTGGCGGCGGCGCTTATGCCGGTTTTTTTGATGATAAATACCTCTCTTAAACCAGCCGGTACCCTGACCAAAAAAGTTGAAAAGGTCACAATTTTCTCAAACGTTGAGGTCAAGCGTTCGTTTACCGCAAAAGTAAAGCAGGACATGCGCAAGTTTTCGTCAATTGCCCTGCTGATCCGAAGCGACAAAGTAGTGCCCCAGTTTGAAATTGAACTGTCCGACATCCAGGGTAGAACATGCTTTGTAAATTCATCCAAATATCAGGCATCTCCTGTCAACGGGGGCCTGCTAAAGATCGTTGTCCCAATGGCGGATTTCAGGATTAACAGGTTAAACCGCGGCCTGCCCGAAAAGGTAGCGGAAAATATCACCATACACCTGATAGGGCATGGCGGCTCTATGTATGTCGAATCCCTTTCGCTTACAACAAAAAGATTTACCCTGATGAACTACAAAGATGCGCTGATCAGCGGATACTTCGCGAGGTATTTCTTCAATAGTTTGCTGATCGCGGTCATAATAACCCTGGGAAACCTTTTTTTATGCACGATTGTAGGCTATGCGTTTGCGAGAAAAGATTTTCCGTTTAAAAACATGCTGTTCTTTTTTATACTCGCCAGCATAGCGATACCGCCGCAGATCCTGATAGTGCCGGTTTTTATCATGATGAAAAGCATCGGCTGGCTTAATACCTACTGGGCCCTTATCGTACCATCGCTTGTTCAGCCCTTCGGCATATTTTTGATGAAACAGTATATCTCAAGGTTGCCGACCTCACTTGAAGATCAGGCCCGCGTGGATGGCGCCTCAGAAAGACAGATATTATTCAGGATAATCTTTCCGCTCTCGCGGCCCGCCCTTGCCATTGTCGGGATAAATACGTTCATGGGCGCCTGGAACACATTTTTGTTCCCGTTTCTGTTGACAAATACGCCCGAGATGCGCACCCTGCCTGTAGGCCTGGCGCTGTTTAAAACCCTGCAGGGCGCCGGCTGGACACACCTCATGGCCGCCTCAAGCATAACCGCGCTTCCGGTAATCGTCGTATTTTTGGCCTTTCAGAAACACATAATAGCGGGGCTAACTACGGGGCTGGTAAAAAGGTAGGCTTAATCCATATCGACCCATTCGGTCTTGGCCTTGTTCCACTCCTGTATGGTGTGGTGCCTTTCCTCAAAAAATTTCCTTACCTGGCTTTCGTCATACCTGAGTATATCTTCCAGTATGGGGACAATAACTGCCAAGGCGTTTTCGGACACGATAGTGCGCTTGCATATATGGCCCATGTAAGGCGCCAGCGAAACCGAGATGGTATAGCCCTTGTAAGAAAGCACATGCAGCATCACATGTACATCAGAGGCGCCGTCCCCTATATAAATGATCCTGTACCGCGGGACCTTTTCTCTTTCCTTTAACATATCCAGTGTGGCAACCTTGGCATGGCCGGCGCCTGTGCGCTCTATGTCAACGGCGATATTATTCTGGTCAAAAACAAACCTGCTCCCGTATATGTGGTCCGCGGGCAGGATCCCCTCCAGGGCCTTTTCCACTATCTCCTGCGGCGCTGCCGAAAGAATATAGAAAGAAAAGGCCCTGTTGTCAAACCCTTCGCCGAGAATCTTAATTAGGTCCGGCACGTTCTTTTTAAGTTTTGTCTCGCGGCCGGCCTGGTAAAGCAGGTCCTTCGACACCTTCCCCTTATAAGCGGGATCATTAATGATAAGATACGCCAGCTCTCCGCCAAGCTGAGTGATATTTTTTCTTTTTATCGCCTCAACCCTTGCCATGAATTCCTTCAGGGGAATACCCAGCCTGGCGCTCAAGATAACTCCGACGTCATCCACGCTCAAGGTCTTGTCAAAATCTGAAATAACTAGATGTTTCTTATTCATTCTAAGCTTTCAGCTGCATTAAAAATTCCAATCCATCTTGCCTATCTCTTTAAGTATGATGATTATCGTTACTATACATATTATGATGGCGATGACGCCGGGAACATACTGCCCCATCACCAGCCAGCCGAGCCCGAACAGCGCGGCGTAAATACTTATGACCGTCAGGACCCAGTTAATAAATTCCGGCCAGCCAAGATGAAGTTTCTTGACGTCTTTACACCTAGCTTCTATGCGGCCCCACCATCCCGCTGGCCTTACCCGCCTGTAAAATTTCTCCAGATGTTCCTCCGGCTCGGGCGGCGTCAGAAACGCGACCAAAAGCGAGATGCCGGTGCATAATACAAGTGTAAACACAAGCCTGATCGGATAATAATCATCCGTGTATAGGAGCGGCATACCGATGAGTTTGCTTACAGTCGGGTTTAAAAGTAA
>CAYQVM010000061.1:1686-5588 GCA_964421145.1 uncultured Planctomycetia bacterium | reverse complement strand
ATAATTGAGGCGGCGGCAAAAATCATGAATGAGATGGCGACGTTCGGTGAGGCAAAAGTTTCAACGGAAAATAAATAAATGAAAAAATTCTGGATTGCGGTTAGTTTTCTGACAAAAATACCTATAATGGGGACAGTTCTCAGTGAGAACTGTCCCCATATAGAGGAAAAGAGCTTGCCGAGGTCCATGGCCTATTTTCCTGTAGTAGGGCTTCTGTTGGGGGCAATACTTGCCCTGATTAATGTTGTTCTCGCGCCCATTTTACCTTCGGCTATCGTAAATCTTACGCTGGTCTTCGCGCTTACCGCCATGACCGGCGCGATACATCTTGACGGCCTGGCCGATACGGCTGACGGGCTATGTTCCAAAAAAACCGACAAAGATGAGATACTTAACATCATGAAAGACCCCAGGATAGGGACAATGGGCGTAATAGCCATAGTCCTCTCCCTGCTATTTAAATACGAGCTCTTGAACATAATACCTTCACAATTCAAGGCCTCGGCCCTGATCCTTATGTGCGCGATAAGCAGATGGTCCCAGGTCTTAGTTGCCTATTTTTCAAAATACGCGAGAAAGGAAGGCGGCATCGGGGAACATTTCATCGGAAATATACACAAAAATGATTTGCGCCTGGCGGCGGTTTTCGCCATTGTGATTTCTATAATAGCCTGGTTTCCCTTCGGATTTTTTGTTTTATTATTCGGCTCGCTCGTTGCGTGGCTCATTATGAAATATATCCATAAACGAATCAGAGGGATGACGGGGGATACCCTCGGGGCTGTCAACGAACTGACAGAGGCCGCCGTATTAATAATCTTATGCATACTGCAAATAAACAGGTTTTAACAAATACCCACTCAATCGCTTCCTGGAGCGGCGGCAAAGACAGCTGCTTTGCCCTGTATAAGGCCCTGAAACAGGGCTACAAGGTAAGATATCTCCTGAATTTCATCTCCAGGGAAAGCAAGCGCGGATGTTTCCACGGCATAGCGCAGGATCTTATAAAACTGCAGGCGCGTTCCATAGGCATACCCTTGGTCCAGAAAGAGACGACAGCGGATATGAAGGAGTATGAGAAAGAATTCAAAGAGGCGGTTTTCGCTCTAAACGACGCGGGATCCATGATATTCGGAGACATTTATCTATTGGACCAGAAGAACTGGGTAGAGCGCGTATGCGGCGATTTAAATATTGAGATGGTCGAGCCGCTGTGGAACATCCCGACGGAAAACATCGTTGAGGAATTCGTCGACCTGGGATTTAAAGCGGTCATCGTCAGCTGCCAGGCGGATAAACTGGATAAATCGTTTATCGGCAGGGTCGTGGATAAGGCGCTCATACCCGAACTAAAGAAAAGAAATGTCTGCCCCTGCGGTGAAAACGGCGAGTTCCATACCTTTGTCTTTGACGGGCCTATATTTAAAAAGAAAATAAAGATTCTAGAGAGCGAGCCGATTCTAAAAGAAGGGTTCTGGAAACACTGGTTTCTTGACATAAAAAAATACGAATGAAGCGCGGAATAATCTTATTCATATTAATAGTTTTACAGCTGAGTTGCTCGTCGGCAGCTGAAAAGAAACTGCGCATCGTTTCATTAGCCCCCAACATAACCGAGTCGCTTTTCGCCATCGGCGTGGGCGAAAAAGAGATCGTAGGCATCACGGACTACTGTAATTATCCGAAAGAGGCGGCCGGGATTCGGAAGGTCGGCTCCCTGATGAGCGTAAATATTGAAACGATAGTCTCCATGGACCCCGACTATGTATTCAGCTCGGGATCGGAATTCAGCCCTTCAAATGTCCGGATCAAAAATGCCGGGCTGCGGCTTATAGTATTAAACGCGGAAAGCGTTGGGGAGGCAATGTCAAATATACTGCGGCTCGGTAAAATCTTAGGTAAAGACGCGGAAGCAAAAGAGGCCGTCCGCCGCATGAAAAACCGATTGGCCAAAGTAAAAAACAGCGCTGATAGGATAAAAACCAGAAAGAAGGTCTATGTTGAGATATGGGATGACCCTATTACTTCCGCAGGCGATGGCTCTCTTGTAAATGAGGTTGTAACGATGGCGGGCGGGATAAACATAGCGGGGAGGATAGGCATGTTATATCCGGCTTTAAGCCCGGAGTTCGTGATAAACAGTAATCCCGACTTCATGCTTATAGGATACATGTCCAGAAACCAGGAGCACACCAAGAGTATCATTACGAAAAGGCTCGGCTGGCAGGATATAAACGCGGTTAAGTCAAAAAACATTATCTGCGATATAAACCCTGACATATTTTTGCGGCCCGGTCCGAGGATAGTAGAGGGCATAGAAATTATTTATAAAAAACTTTATCCGCTTTCGCAGCTGGCTACGGCGGATTCCGCTCAGGAGATACATTGACGAGCTCCATGAAAACAGGTAGATTGTTCATACTGCTGGCCGCCTCAATCGCGCTGGCTTTATTCACGGGCCCGGCGGAGCTTTCAAAAAATATTTTCCTGCTAAGGGCAATGAGGGTCCTAACCGGCGTAACCGCGGGCGCAGGCCTTGCAAGCTGCGGCGCGGCATTTCAGGCAATACTCAGGAATCCGCTTGCCGAGCCATATATACTCGGCATATCGAGCGGGGCCGGGCTGGGCGCTGTCCTGGCCGCCTTATTCTTCGGCTCAGCCGTATTCCTGCCGCTTCCGGCCTTTCTGGGCGCGGCCGCCACAATATTTCTTGTATATAACCTCTCCCGCACGGCCGGAAAAATCTCTGTTCACGGCCTGCTCTTGTCCGGTGTAATGATCAATATAATGTTCTCAAGTTTTATATTATTCTTGATCTCTACGGCAAAAACCCCTATCCTGCACGACTCTATGTGGTGGTTACTGGGCAATCTTCAGCTTTTTGACAGGAACCTGTTGATGATCGCATTAATAACCACTGTTTGCGGCATCACCATCTTCGTGGCGTATTCAAAAGAACTGGACGCTATCAGCATAGGCGAGGAGGAGGCGATACACCTCGGGATAGACACCGAAAGGATAAAACGGCTGATATTTGTATCCGCGTCGCTTATAACAGCGGGCTTGGTATCCGCGTGCGGGCTCATAGGTTTTATCGGGCTTATAGTGCCGCACATGGCGCGCGCGCTGGTCGGGCCGAACCACAGAAGGTTAATACCCGCCTCGGCCATACTGGGCGCGGCGCTTCTGGTCCTGAGCGATACCCTCGCGAAAATAGTTATGCAGCCGGTGGAAATACCCGTCGGCGTCGTCACGGCGCTGCTGGGCGGGCCGTTTTTCCTGTTTTTGCTTAAGAAATCGAGGCGGGTGCGCCAGAAATGACCAAACTTTTACACGTTGAAAATCTGAGCTCCGGTTACGGCGGCAGGGCGGTCATCGAGGGCATTAACTTTTCCGCGCAAAAAGGGGAATTCGTAGGAATAATAGGGCCGAACGGCGCTGGAAAATCAACGCTCATCAGGACGATCTCCCGGGCATTGCCGCCCATTAAAGGAATTGTAAAATATAACGGCAAGGATATCTATAAGGCCTCTCCCAATGAGATCGCCTGTTCGGTCGCGGTGGTGCCGCAGGATACGTTCATTGTCTTCGAATTTCTGGTGCGGGACATTGTGATGCTGGGCAGGATCCCGTATTTAAAAAAATTCAAAAAGGAAACCGAAAAGGATTTGTCCGCTGTTGAAACGGCGATGACATTAACCAACACAACCCCTCTGGCGGACAGGTTTATCAATGAGCTCAGCGCCGGAGAGCGGCAGCGCGTCATCATCGCAAAGGCGCTCGCCCAGGAGCCGAAGCTTCTGATACTGGATGAGCCGACCTCGCATCTGGACATAAGCCATCAGATTGAGATATTTGATTTAATAAGAGACCTTTCAACGAAAGAGGGTTTGACGGTAGTT
>CAYQVM010000061.1:0-1676 GCA_964421145.1 uncultured Planctomycetia bacterium | reverse complement strand
GCCGTCTTGCACGATTTAAACCTGGCTTCCGAGTATTGCGACAGACTACTTCTGATGAACAACGGAGAAATCTTCAAGCAGGGCGAGGCGCAGGAAGTCCTGGATTATAAAACGATAGAAAAGGTGTATAAAACGGTGGTTGTGGTTGGTCTAAACCCTGTTTCAAACAGACCTTTTGTATTCTTGGTGTCTAAAGATAAAAGAAAGGAAAGGGAATTACCTGCTAAGTAAAGGAAATGAAGGTGCGATCCCTTCTGCTGCCCCGCAGCGGTAATGCACAGGATGGTCCTGTGCCGAGCCCGGACTATTACTCAGCATAGAAAGTATTCCCGGAGGGGAAGAAGATGAGAAAAAAAATAGGATTATGGATTATGGGCTATGGGTTATGGGTCTTTTGGAATATCGGGCTTGTGTGCGCGGCCGACGACGCCAAACTGGATTTGGAAAAGATTATTGTCACGCCTTCCCGGTATGAGCAATCATACAAAAATAGCCCCGCGAACATCAGTGTCATAGAAAGCGAGGAGGTCGCCAACAGCGGCGCTCAAGAAGTGACTCAGGTGCTGAACACCTTGCCCGCCGTTAACATACTGAATTACGGCTCATACGGATCAACAAAATCGGTTCATACCCGCGGGGCGTCAAGCTCCAATGTAGTTACGTTGATAAACGGCCGAGTGGTCAATACCCCCCGCGACGGCCAGGCGGACCACAACAGAATTCCCTTAAATAATATTGAAAGGATAGAGGTTCTAAGGGGCCCCGCATCAAGCATATACGGCGCAAACGCGGTTGGCGGCGTGATAAACATCATAACGAAATCAGGCAAGGAAAAAATGTTTACCGAACTGAACACAAAAACCGGCAGTTTCCTCACATACATCGCGGACCTTGCCCACGGGTGGAAATTGCGCGATTTTGATTATTTCGTCTCCACCAGCTACATTGAATCAAACGGCTACAGGGACAACTCCGACTACGAACAGAAAAATTACAACGTAAAGCTCGGATATGACATAAATGCAGATAACCACCTGGTCCTTGAAACAGGTTACAATGCCTCAGAGACCGGCGCGCCCGGCCGCAACAGCGATGTGGATCTAGACGACAGACAAGAACAATGGGCCGACTTTTTTGACCTTACCTGGACGGGTTCATGCTGGAACGACTCAAGGGTCCTGCTAAAATTTTATCAAACCCTTGACCGCCTGGAATTCATAGAGTCGCTTTCGCCTATCCTTGACAAGAAGGCGCATCAGACAAAGGTGTACGGCCTAGATCTGCAGATATCCCAAATATGGTTTGACGTATTTCGCACAAGCTTTGGCGCAAGCGGCCAGCAAAATAATCTTAACAGCTCATCAAGCGCAAAGCACGACTACAATTTCAAAGCGGGGTATATAGAAACGGAGCTCGACCTGTTTGACAATGACTTGACGTTAAAGGCAGGCGCGAGAACCGATGATTATTCAAATTTTGGAAACAGGACAAGCCCCAGCGCGAGTTTCTCATGGTGGTTTTTTGACAAGATCAAGGCTCACGGCCTGGTTGGAAAATCGTTTAGGGCGCCGACATTTAACGACCTCTACTGGCCGAGAGAGGACTGGGGAGCATGGGGAGGCGTGGAAGGCAATCCAAACCTGAAGCCCGAAAGGGCAACGTCGCACGAAATAGGT
>CAYQVM010000060.1:886-5635 GCA_964421145.1 uncultured Planctomycetia bacterium | reverse complement strand
AAAATCATCCCGAGTCCCGACCTGATGTTATTATGCGGTCGGGACGAGGGGCTTTTAAAATTTTATATTCCCTCCCAACTGAAATGTCACGTCAGGAGTGGAATCCGCAAAAACATTTTCAACAACGGCAATGCGCCAGTTGGAATTTACGGTAAACTGGTAATTCAGGCCCAGGGCCACTTCGCCTGCCTGGTTATCCAGGGGGTCGGTCCCTGTCGTCGGATACGGCGTAGAGTTCCATGTCCCCTGCGCTACCGCGGAAAACCTATTGGTAAAACAGTATTCCAGGGCAAGCATCCCCGACATAATGAAATTCTTCATATCCAATTCGTTCAGAAAATTAGGCTTATTTATTATAACAGTATTAAAGTTGGCATACGCAAATAATCTGCTGAAGGATTTATCCAGTAATACGCCGGCGCCGTAGTCATATTTGCCGCTGCCGAGGTACTTTGTCTCCGAGGCCGTGGGAAATTTAACCGCGCCCCTCATTGAGATGCGCGGCATGGCCGTATCTTCATCAACAATCATATATTTGGCCGAAACCGCCGTATCGCCCATGCCGCTTGCGGGTTCCTGTCTTCGGATCAGGATATTATTGTTGTGGCTCATGTAATAATCATATTTATAATCTTCGGTGCGCTTGCGGGCGCCGACAGCGGTCGCGCCAATCGCCCTCTCAAAACCCTCAACGAAACTATCCAGATATCCCTTTGACGTTATAAGGTACGGAACCTCAAAGGCAACCTCCAGTTTTTCAAGAAGGCCGAATTTCAGATTAAGGTTAAGGCGGTTTACCTCCATGTCCATGCGCACGACATATTCTTCCGACGGAGTCGTCACCTTGTCCACTATAACATTTGAAACGGTATAGTCAAGGGCAGCGTCAAATTTTCTGTAATCAGCCACCCGGGCCTTTTCCTGCGGGAAGAAATACCAGAAAAGATACATCGGCATCTGGTTTTTTATCGGCATCGGCCCCCTTGGATGTATGCGTTCGTGTGAAAATCCTAGAGAAGGCGCGATAAAAAAACAACCCAGCAGAATTGCTAAAAAAACTGCCTTTTTCAAAAACTCACCTCGTAAGCTATAATTGTAAAACAGGATGGCTTTAATTGCAAGGATATTTTACTTCTGGAATGGAACGAGGGCTATGCTGGCCAGATGGACCAATTCTTTTACAACCGCGATGTCCCTCTCTGAAAAATCCGCATGCTTTCTTATAATATTAAGGTTTATTACTCCGTAAACCTCCTGGCTGTTGCTCTTGCTGAACGGGACTATCATTGAGGACTTGATATATTTCCTTTTCATCCTGCCGGCAAGGTCGCTTCTGGCCTGATCCTTTGGCAATATAATGGGCTGGGCAGTGGCCGCCGCGATTCCGGCTATCCCCTCGCCCACCTTAATGCTTGTCTTGTCAACGATATTCTCGTCGAGCTTGGAGGCGACTTTGATGCTTAACATATTGGTATTTTTGTCCACTGTCATGACAGAGCCCGAATCTGCATCCAGGATAAGCGTGCATGCGCTAAGGAGGCTATTTAATATCTTCTCCTCATAATACCTTGAAAAGAGCGGGTCCAGCTCAAGGATCTCGGGCGCTATCTCTCCCAGCCGCCTCTTATGATAGCCGGTCTGGGCTATATAGGAAAATGTCTCCTCTATCAGTTGTGTTATGGAATCTATCTTGCTGTAAGAAAAAACATTGATCTCAATAAGGGCGTCTTTTAATTCAGACAAAGCCACCCCGGCGGTGCGGGCATCCTGCGCATATTCCTCATCATCTTTTCTGGCCTTGAGTATAACGGGCCCTATTACAACGTAGGCAATAATCCTGTCCCCTACCCTGATGGGCGACACAAATACCTCAAGCCCGAATGGGCATTTGATGTTTTGCCTTTCTTTTATCATATTCAGCGTCTTGCGGGATTCTTCGTCAAAAAGGCAGTTACCGCAAATTTTTGAGTAGAAGGGTGTTTTTGGCAGGATATGGGTGCAGAGCCGGCTGGTCCTGTTTGTAGTAGCGACCAGTTTGCCTTCCGCGGACACGGTGCTGAGCGCTATATCAAGAGATTCTGAAAAATGATCCTGGATCTTTTTCCAGTCTTCAAGATTTACAAGGTCCCTAAGGCCCCAATCTTCCGGCGACATCTATTTCCCCTGTCTTATTTTTTATACGAAAGAAGATTGTACTTGCGCAACTTGTTGTATAGAGTGGTCCTGTTAACGCCTAATTTTTCGGCCGCCTTCTTCTTGTTCCCATCCACCTCTGACAAGACCTTAAGGATATATATCCTTTCCGGTTCCTGAAGGGCAATTTTTAAAGACACAGCCTCCTTTGCAGCGTTTAATTTAGAATGCGCCGCCGGCGCACCGGAGCCGTTTATGATAATTTCGGGCAAATCGCATGTATCTATGAACGAGTTGGTATCCAGTATAACCGCCCGCTCTATTATGTTTTCAAGCTCTCTTATATTTCCCGGCCAGCTGTAGTTTGCTAAAATTTCACAGACCTCTTTCGCGATGCCGTTTATTTTCTTATTGTTTTCCTTTAAATAAAGGTTCACAAAATGGGCTATAAGCGAATCCAGGTCCTCTTTGCGCTCTCTAAGCGGCGGAATCAATATTGATATGACATTCAGGCGGTAATACAGGTCCTCCCGGAATCTCTTTTCCGCTATCGCATTTTCCAGGTCCTGGTTGGTGGTAACGATCACGCGCACATCCACCTTTATCGTCTTGTTATCTCCCACGCGTTCAAACTCTTTTTCCTGCAGGACCCTTAAAAGCTTGACCTGCAGGTCCAGGGCGAGAGAATCGATATCATCCAGGAGGATCGTGCCGCCGTTCGCTAGCTCAAAACGGCCCTTGCGGTCGTTTATCGCGCCCGTAAACGCCCCCTTGGTGTGGCCGAATAATTCGCTTTCAATAATCTCTCTCGGCAGGGCGCCGCAGGATATTTCGACAAATGGCTTATCTTTTCTTTTCTTATCCGCCCTGTGGATGGCGCGCGCCACCATCCTTTTGCCCGTGCCGCTTTCGCCGCGAAGGATAACAGTCGTCTTGGAATTGGAAATGCGCTCCACCAGAGAATAAATCTCTTTCATGGAGGGACTTCCGCCGACCAATCCGAAGAACGCGCTTTCCTTTTCGGGAATCTTTCCGGAAAATACAGGGCCCGCCTTCTCTCCCTTGTTTTCAGAGAGGGCGCATTCTATGGAAGACAGTATTTTTTTGTCTTCAACGGGCCTGATGAGACAGTCAAAGATATCGTCGCGCTTAACATCGTGCCGGCCGCATGGGGCAAGCAGGATAACCTTTGTCGCAGTGCTGACCTTTTTTACTTCTTTAATCCATTTTGTCTCGGATTTTTTGTTTAATTCGGCAAGGACAACCTGGTAGGACCTGTTCGCTAAAGAAATTAAAGAATTGTTTAAGGAGTTGGTTAGCTCTACTTTATATCCGGCCCGGCAGAGCATTTCGAACAACGACTTCTGAGCGAGTTTGTCCTCGCTTACGAGAAGTATGCGAGCCTTACTCATTATTCACTGCTATGTTTCGGATTTCTTTCTCTATTCTGCGGGCCTGGTCGTTCAGCCTTTTGAGTAGGAGGGATGTTCTTCTGAGGCCCTCTTTAGATTCCAAAAGAAATTGTCTGCCCTGCGAATTTTCCCCAACCGTCTCAAGCGCCAGATTCACAAATCTGTTTACCGAATCTATCGGGTTGCACAGATCCTCTATGATACTGACGGAAATCCTGCACATAGAGGCGACCCGCTTGATCTGCCGAAACTTAGCCTTGTTGTTTGTCCCTTTATGATTATGGTTTAGAGAGGTGTCCATAGTATCAGTTTAACTATTTTTTGTCAAGTATTTGTTGTTTTATGGCCTCTATGTGTTTCTCAAGAAACTTCTGCGCGTTCGGATCCTTGGTTTTATCCTTGACAACCCTGAAAATCTCTATTGCCTGCTGGGGCTTTTTAAGAATGCTAATATAGATTGTATCCACATTCTGTATTTGGTCCCTCAGCGAAACCGCCAGCGGGTAATTATTAAGAATCTCTTCGGCTGTCCTCCCCGCCTCCTCATATTGCTTGAGATTCATGTAGACATAGACCAGCAGGCTGGCGGCCGTGTATCCGACGATATTATTCCTGTTCTCCGATTCCAGCGCTCTGTAAAAAGAAACCGCCTCGGTATAAACACCCTGAGCCTGATTCTCCTCGCCCTTAGCGTAATAGTGCCTTGCGATATAAAACGGGATCTGCAGCCCGATCTGCGTCTTGGGATATTTTTTCCTGAGCAGGTTGTATTCCGCAAGGGCCCTGTCCCATTTATCCTGCTTCTCGTATGCGAACCCTTTCAGGAACTGCGCCCTGCTTTGCATATTTTCATTGCCGGGGTATTTCACAAGGATGTCGTTGAGCATAGAAACGGCCTTGTCGTATTTTTTGCCTGCGATATAAAATTCCGCCAGGGCGAGCCGCGCCATGCCGCTTACTTTAACATGCGGATATTTGCTCAGGATAATATTGAGGTCCCGCTCGACTGACCTCTGCATGGCGGGAGGGACTACGTCGGGATTCGCGGCGAATTTCGCGCTCACCCTTGTGGCATGATAGAGCAGCCTTTCCGCATTGTACTCGTCGCTTGAGCTGGCCACCGCAAGCAGGATGTAGAGCCCGACCAGCGCCAGGATAAGCGCATAAATTATTTTCTTCATATCTTTGTCTCGATCTTATCCAG
>CAYQVM010000060.1:0-876 GCA_964421145.1 uncultured Planctomycetia bacterium | reverse complement strand
ACCGCTAAACCCTGTTTTTATCCAGCAGAAACTGGGCGGCGCATATCGTTACAAAGGAGTCCACAAATATCGCTATGACAATATTTACCGCCGTTATCGCAATGCTTATTTCGGGAAACGCCTTCGTTACCAACTCGGACAGAACGGACCTCATCAGCACCGGAGGCAGATAAAATAAAAACGGTAGGAATATCAGGCCAAACACCGTAAGGAAATACCGCCCGCCCATAAAAATACTTTTACAAATCGCCGCCAGGACAGCCTTCTTTTCTATGACAATTACAGGGATCGTAAAAATCATAAATGTATGCGCAATAACGTTGGAAACAAAAATAAGCAGGGCCAGCTTTACCGGAGCCAGTTTTAGTATTATCCGCGGCAGATGCGCCCCCGCGAAATTCATGTACCTGATAAATATGAAATTATCGGCCTTTTGCGCTAAGAAGAAAATGGCGACCATAATGACACCGAAAAAGAAAAAAGAAATATATCTGCTTAAGGCGTTATTTATGACCGCCTTCGGCCTGACAGGCAGGTTCGTTACCGCATTCTTGAATATATTTACGGCAATCGCGGCCATGAATACCCCGGCAAATACATAGATTATCACCTGCGCGTAGTAAAATAATCTCGGTAATACTATAAGGTTGGCGGGATAATGAAGAAATTGCTCTCCGAAGAATTTTCTGACTATCGGGCCGGCGACCAAAAGGGCCGGCTTTCTGGGTATGAAGTATATCAGCTCAAGCGCCGCCGCCTCAAGAAAGGCCACGACAATAAAAGGTAAAAGAAGAACCGGGCGGGACTTTATTAAATAAAAAGAGCTCAGCCAGTTCTTCCTGATATCATATTTCATAATTAGAAGATATTATAATA
>CAYQVM010000059.1:305-5638 GCA_964421145.1 uncultured Planctomycetia bacterium | reverse complement strand
ATTATCTTCTTTTTTTCCATAATTTCGCGCCATAGACAGCGCTCTTGCCAAGTAATTCCTCTATCCTCAGAAGTTCATTGTACTTGGCGATTCTGTCCGTCCTTGAGGCGGAGCCTGTCTTTATCTGCCCTGTGCCGGCTGCCACAACAAGATGCGAAATAGTTGTATCCTCTGTCTCACCGCTCCTGTGCGATATCACTGCCGTATAACCCGCCTCCCTAGCCATTTTGATCGCCGCCAATGTCTCTGTCAGCGTGCCTATCTGATTAACCTTTATCAGGATAGAATTCGTTATGTTGGATTCTATGCCTTTCTTAAGCCTTTTTGTATTCGTGACAAATAAATCGTCTCCGACAAGCTGTATCTTTTGCCCGAGCCTTTTTGTTAATTCCGCCCAGCCGTCCCAGTCGTCCTCAGCAAGGCCGTCTTCTATTGATATAATCGGGTATTTATTGACCCAACCCTCGTAAAATTTTATCATGTCCGCGCTTGAATTTTCTTTCTTGGCCTCCGCCTCCAGAATATATTTGCCATTTTCATAAAATGAACTGGCCGCAGGGTCCAGGGCCAGATAAACGTCTTTACCGGCCTTATAGCCTGCCTGTTTTATAGCTTCCAGTATGGTCTCAACCGCCTCGGCATTGGACTTAAGATTCGGCGCAAATCCTCCCTCATCCCCCACAGACGTAGCCAGCCCCTTTTTATGCAGTATATTTTTCAGGTTATGAAAAACCTCGGCGCCTATCCTCAGGGCCTCCCTGAAAGAGTCTGCCCCGAGCGGCATAATCATAAATTCCTGCAGGTCAACATTATTGTCCGCGTGCGCGCCGCCGTTTAAAATATTCATCATGGGCACCGGCAGGACATTTGCGCCATCACCGCCTATATAACGGTAAAGCGGCAGCTTTTTTTCCGCGGCCGCGCTTTTACATACCGCAAGCGACACGCCTAATATCGCGTTCGCGCCCAGCCTGGATTTATTCTGCGTACTGTCCAGATCTATCATGAATTCATCGATCTCTTTCTGGTTAAACGGCTCTTTTCCGACCAGCTTAGGGGCGATAATCTTCCTGACATTTTCAACCGCCTTTAATACGCCCTTGCCCCCGTATCTGGACTTATCGCCGTCCCTTAATTCAATCGCCTCGTGCTCTCCGGTCGAGGCGCCGCTTGGCACTGCCGCCCTTCCCATCACTCCCGAATCCAGGATAACGTCCACTTCAACTGTAGGATTGCCCCTGGAATCCAGAATCTCCCTTGCCTTGATCTCTCTGATCTTTGTCATAATATCCTTACCCGTCTCCCTTCTATCTTTAATTTTCCCTCAACGAAAAGTTTAATCGCTTTGGGATATATCGCATGTTCTTTTTCGTGTATGCGCCCGGCGAGCGTCTCTTGGGTATCGCCGTCTTTAATCTCTACTGCCTCCTGCAGGATAATAGGACCGGAGTCCAGCCCTTCATCCACAAAATGCACCGTCGGGCCCGTTACCTTCACGCCGTAGTCAAGCGCGTCCTTTACACCGTGCGTGCCCTTAAATGACGGCAGCAGCGCGGGGTGTATATTCAATATCCTGTTTTTGTGCTTACTTACAAAATAGGGGCTCATAAGCCTCATGAAGCCGGCGAGGACGACCAGGTCTATCTTTTTCTCCTCCAGCTTTTTTATTATCTCCTTATCGTAATCCTCCCGTTTCTTAAACCCATCCTTGGTGAGCAGAAATATCTCTATATTCGCCTTTTTCGCCCTTTCCAGGGCATATGCGCCGGGGTTGTCGCAGACGACCAGCGCAAGATTTGCTTTGATGTACCCCCGTTTCACGGCATCAATTATGGCCTGAAGGTTTGTCCCGTTCCCGGAACAAAACACGGCGATATTTTTCACCCAGCCCCTCCTTCTTTTACCCAGCACCCTCCATAGGAGGGGCTGGGTTCATAACAAGCCCTCTATCTTTTTTGAGATCTTCGTCTTCGGGTTTATCCCCACAAGCCTGTCCACCTCTTTGCCGCCCTTAAAAAATATCAGCGTCGGTATGTTAAATACGCTGTGCTGTTCGGTAACAGCGGGATTCTCGTCCACATTCAGCTTTCCGATCTTGACCTTTCCGTCAAACTCCCTGCCCAGCTCTTCTATGACCGGCGTCATCGCCTTGCACGGGCCGCACCAGGTCGCCCAGAAATCAATCACGACCGGGACCTTTGCCTCCAGCGCCTCCTTCTTAAAGTTTCCGTCTGTAAATTCTACCATCTCTTTTGCTCCCTCTTCTATCTCCGGGCAATCACTTTTGTGGGGCAGACCTCAAAACATTTCCCCAGGTTCTGGCACTTTTTATAATCTATACGCGCGAGATTAGATTCTACCTTAATGGCCCCTATAGGGCAAGCCTTTTCGCACTTCTTACAGGCGATGCATCCCGCCTTGCATACCTTCATAACAACATTGCCGGCATCTTTTGAGCTGCACCTGACATAATATTTTTTGTCAATCGGCGTCAGCTCAAAAAGGGTTTTCGGGCATGCCTTAACGCATTTGCCGCAGGCCGTGCATTTTTTAGGATCAACTTCGGGTAAATTATTCGGCCCCATCTTAAGCGCCCCGAAGGGACAAATATCAACGCAGTCGCCCAGGCCCGGGCAACCGAAGGTACACGCCTTGTAGCCATCAAAAAGCAACGAGGCCGCTTTGCAGCTTCTGATGCCATGATAAACATATTTATCGTTGGCATTTTTGCCTCCGTTACACAGAAGCGTGGCAATTGTCTTAACCTGCGGGTTATAATCTATGCCCAGGATTTCAGCTACGGATTTTCTGGCCTCTTCATTGCTCACGATGCAACCGGAGGGCATCACCTCGCCTTTATTCAGGGCCTCGGCAAACCCGGCGCATCCCGCCTTCCCGCAGGCCCCGCAGTTCGAGCCCGGTAATTTGGAAAGAATAAGGAAGATTTTTGGGTCAACCTCTATCCCGAACATCTTAAGCGTATAGGCCAGGCCCACGCCGAATAAAAGGCCGAGCCCCGCCATCGCGGCAACCGGGATAACGATATTCATAATCATATCTTAAACCCGCTAAAACCCAGAAACGCCATCGACATGAGGCTCGCTATGATAAAGGTTATCGGGATATCCCTGAAACTCTTCGGAATTTCCGCAAATTCAAGCCTCTCCCGTATCCCTGCCATCAGAAACATCGCAAGCGTGTAGCCGGCGCCCGCGCCAAAACCCTGAATCAGTGATTTAAGGAAACTGCCTGGCAGCGCATGCCCGGCCAGGAAAAACACGTCCGTATTTAATACCGCGACGCCAAAAACGGCGCAGTTTACCGTGATAAGCGGAAGGTAGATGCCGAATATCTTATAAAGCGGAGGCGCCTTTTTCTGTATGACGATTTCCGTAAACTGGACAAACGAGGCTATTACCAGGATAAAACTGATCGTCCTCAGGTACTCAAGATGAAACGGCATTAAAATAAAATAATAGATCAGCCAGCTGATCAGTGAGGCCATTGTCGTAACAAATGTGACGGCCACACCCATGGATACCGCCGGGCCTATCTGTTTGGAGACGCCGATAAACGAACAGAGCCCCAGAAATCTCGATAAGATGAAATTATTTATAAAAACCGCGCTTATCAGAATAGTTAAATATGTCGCCAGGTCCATTTATTTTTTCCACCTCTCTGTCAGATAATTCATCAGCCCTATAAGAAGTCCTATTGTGAGAAGCGCGCCGGGGGCCAATATCATAAAAAGCGGCGGCTGAAAATTTTTGCTCAGGCTGTATCCCAGTATTGTCCCGTTTCCAAGCACCTCTCTTATCGCCGATATCAAAATCAGGGCCCACGTAAATCCCACTCCCATACCAAGCGCGTCAAAAATAGACCTCATGGGCGGCTCTTTGGAGGAAAACGCCTCTGCCCGCCCCAGCACTATACAATTCACAACTATCAACGGCACAAACATGCCCAGCGACCTACTCAGCATAGGCGCGTATGCCTTCATAAATAAATCCGCTATGGTAACAAAAGTGGCGATGATTACAATAAAACAGGGTATCCTTATTTTTTCCGGCACTATACCCCTGACGAGGGATACAAATATGTTAGAGCCAAGCAGCACAAAAGTAGCCGCAACGCCCATACCTATCCCGTTGGAAACGCTTGTGGATACCGCGAGGGTAGGGCACAGCCCCAGGACAATCCTGAAAGTGGGATTTTCGCGCCAAAGCCCTTTGACAAACTCACCCAACAGCTTCATTTTTTCCCCCTATTTAGGGGACAGTTCTCACTGAGAACTGTCCCCTTTCTTATTTAGAAACTCTGTTACCGCCTTATTTACCGCCTCCGTCACTGCCTTGCTTGACACCGTCGCGCCTGTTATGGCGTCTATATTTTTCTTTACCTCTATCTCTGTGGCGGGCTTCCCGACAAACTGTTTTAAAAACCATGGACTTTTTTCGCCGGGTTTTATCTCGTCTATTTTCGCCCCAAGTCCCGGCGTTTCCGAATGCTCTATCACCTCTACGCCGGTTATGACGCCATTCAGATCTATGCCTACAATAATCCGTATAAAACCGCTGTAGCCATTACTTACAACCTTCACGCAGTATCCGATTAACTCTTTGCCCTTGAGCGCCTCGTAATAATCAATGCCGTCTACACTTTTCTCATTGAACGAATCAGCCTCAGGCAATATTAACTCCAGCGCCTCTTTTTCTTCGTTTTTCATCGCCTCGTCAATCTTCGGTTTGGTGACCTCGTAGGTTACAGCCAGAACAAGCGTCGCCATCAGGCATATTACCGCTAAAATAATTCCGAATTTAATCATCTGATTCACCCCGCACCTTCTTTCTTGTTCACCCCACGCCTTTCGTTATTTCCCTTTGTTTTGAATATTTAGAAGGTGCGGGGTTCATGGGCCGCCTCATTTTTTCCCGAACCATCTCGGATGGGTATATTTATCTATCAGCGGAACTGCCGAATTCATTATCAAAATCGAATAAGAAACGCCTTCAGGGTATCCCGAGAATTTTCTTATGATAAAGGTTAGTATTCCGCATCCAACTCCAAAAATAATTTTGCCTCTCGAATAAGCCTCTTTCTTCATCTCATCCCAGAAACAGTCAGGCAAACTCTCGTCTCTCAAAACTTGTTGGTGAACATTAAATTCTATGTCACCAACAACGCTTCTAACGTGAAATTCGAATCGGGGAAGCCATTTTGGTAGTAGAAAATCTGGTGTCTTTTTGATAAAAGATGGTAGAGGGGTGGGTGGGTTAACAAAGACAGCGAAATCTACATCGGAATACTTATCCAAAAAATCCCGCCTTCCCAAC
>CAYQVM010000059.1:0-295 GCA_964421145.1 uncultured Planctomycetia bacterium | reverse complement strand
AAATGCGCCCAGCACCAGCCCGCCTGCTAAAATGGGGAACAACGCGTCACCGCTAAAGAAACCGGTTCTGCCGTTAAACATCCGGCTTAACAGGGCGACCGTTGATATATAGGTTATAGGAATATGCCATGTGATTATTTTTCTTAAAAATAGAAAAGCAGCCCCTATTAACAACGCCGCGATGCACACTTCACCTATACAACCACCGCGATTACCTAGGAATAAATCTATATAGCTATAAGCTATCGGCTGATGGTTGAAAGCTGACCCGTTCCTTGAGGCCTCTTTCAATATC
>CAYQVM010000058.1:0-5675 GCA_964421145.1 uncultured Planctomycetia bacterium | reverse complement strand
GTGGCGCTCCCCAGCATGACAGCCGCGCCCGAGATAGCGGCCCTTTTTATGGCGACGTCCCTGGCGTGATACCGCGGCGAATCTTCCTGTTTATAAGACGTTTCGTGCTCCTCATCAATAATTATCAGGCCAAGATTCCGAACAGGGCTGAATACCGCGGACCTTGGCCCTATAACAATGCGGCACTTTCCCTCATTTAACCTTTGCCATTCCCTAAAGCGCGTCCCCTCGGAAAGACGGGAATGTATTACGCATACCTCCTCGCCGAATCGTGATTTAAACCTCTCTGTTGTCTGCGGGGTCAGCGCTATTTCAGGCACCAGCACGATAGAGGATTTGCCTTGTTTAAGCGCGAAACTTATCGCCTGCATGTACAATTCGGTTTTGCCGCTGGCCGTAACGCCGAACAATAAATGGACGTGGTTGTGGCCTTTTTCCAGATCCTCCAGTACCGACGCGAGGGCATTCCTCTGCTGGGGCGTAAGTTTCAGGTCAGAGGTCGGCTCATAATGCTTATCGGCCTTGGCCTTCCGGGGCTCTATCTTGGTTTTGCCTTTTCTTAAGACACCTGGCAGGCTGTTTTCTATCGCCTCTCCCCATGAACAGAAATAATAATCAGCCATCCACCTGGTCAGCTTAAGCATAGCCTCATCCAGAATAGGGTTATCGTCTATTACTTCCTCTATATCCCTAACCTTATATACCCCCGGGGTGCCCTGAACGGTCTCTTCAAGGTTCACGACATATCCCACCAGGCGCTTCTGTCCGAACGGGACCCATACGCGTTTGCCAACGCTTATTTTTTCCTTAAGCGCCTCCGGTATTGAATAATGGAAGGTCTTGTCAATCGGAAGGCCTACAACAATTTCGGCAATCATTTTTCTTTCAACTCGTCTCTTATCTTTTTTAAATCTTCCCAGACTAACCGTTTGTCGTTCGGATTGCGTAGCAAATAGGCGGGGTGGTATGTCGGCATCATTAAAATTCCATCGCAATCGCGGAATTTTCCTCTCAGAGCCGATATGGGCTCATCGGTCCTTAATAAAAATTGCGACGCGAATTTGCCGAGGGCGCAGATGATTTTCGGGCGGATAATCTTTATCTGCTCCATTAAGAAAGGAGAACACGCCGCGACCTCTTCGGGCATAGGTGGCCTGTTATTGGGGGGCCTGCACTTTAATATATTTGCTATATATACGTTTTCGCGCCTCATATTTATCGCCTCTATCATCTTGGTCAACAGCTGGCCTGCCCTTCCCACAAACGGAAGCCCCTGCAGGTCTTCGTCCGCACCTGGCGCCTCTCCGACAAACATAAGCGCCGCACGCGGATTGCCCGAGCCGAAAACCAGATTGGTGCGCCCCTTATGAAGAGGGCACTCCTTGCACTCTTCCAGGCGCTTTTTCAAATCGGCAAGCGGATTTTTCTCCCTTATCAATTCCTTGCCCAACAGGAGGTCTTTTATCCCTATCAGCTTATCGGTTTCCAGGTAAACCTTTAAAGATTTTATAATTTCAGCGAATTCGCTCATGCCCTATTTAATAGTCCTTAAAGTCAACTTTGCGATATGCATGGAAGGGTTTTCCCTTTTTATGCTCCGGATATTCGAACGCATCTCTTTTAATATGTCCGTATTGCGGTACATGGTCGCAATTACCTTTTTAAGGGCGGACGGCCTTTGTATCCTGAAAGCAGCCCGGTTTTTCAAAAGCAGTCTGCAGTTGCGGCTTTCCTGTCCAGGTATCGGAGCTATGATAATCAAGGGCAGCCCCTTTGCGATTGACTCTGAGCATATCAGCCCGCCCGCCTTGGTAACACCCAGGTCGGCAACCTCCATGAGTTCATCCACGTAGTCTATGAAGCCAAAAGGTTTTAGTATGGTCGTTAGTCGTTGGTCGCTGGTCGCTAGTTTTGAAATTTGGTCCAGCAATCTTTTGTTGTGCCCGCAGACCACCAGGACCTGCATGCACAGCCTCAGCTCAATTATTTTTTTAACCATCGCCATGATCGGCCCCACCCCGAACCCGCCACCGCTAATCAACACCGTGAAGAGGTCCTTCGTCAGCGCCCGCCTGCCGTATATTTCATATCTGTTTTTTAAGGTGTAAAACTTTACTTGCACGGGTATTCCCGATACGAGCACCCTTTCGGGAGGTATCTTCCATTTTCTTACCAGGTCTCCCTTTGTCTCCGCGAATCCCACGCAGAAGAGATCGGTCTGCCTGGAATACCAGAAGGAGTGCATCCTGAAATCGGTAACACAGGTGATAAGGCACGTTTTGAGGGCAGACCTCCTCTTTAAACTGGATATCACCTCGCTTGCCAAAAAATGGGTCGATAAAATAATGTCCGGTTTAAAATCAAGGATGAATCTTTCAAGCCGGTCCGTGTTGCACTTATTTATCATGCGCCTGATAAACTGCGCAAACGCATAAAACCATCTGAGGTCCAGCATGAAATAAAAAAATCCCCAGATCGTCGGGATATATTTCACCATAAATATATAAAACTTCGAATAGGACCATTTGAAAAAGGCGTTTGTGTACTCCAGGGAATCGATTATCTGTACCTGCGTATCGGGCGGGTTTAAAATATCCATCGCCTCCTTTAGCGCGGATGCGGCTATTTTGTGCCCCTCTCCCGCCATCGCGTATACAATCAATACTTTTTTCATGCCTCTCCTTCCATTATAATCCCGTTTACGGCTTCGTTTAAGTCTTTAGCTATAACATCCGGCTTGATCTCCCAACCTGAAACCTTGCTCTTATCCTTCGTCTTTCCGCTCAGCACCAGAATTGTCCTGCACCCTATTTTTTTGCCGGCAAGGATATCCCTTTTTGTATCGCCGATAAAATAGGTATTGGTAAAATCTACGCTAAGGCCTTCTATTGCTTTTTTAAAAAGGCCTGTATTCGGTTTCCGGCAATCGCAGTTGTCCTCTTTGGTGTGTATGCAATACTGGACAGAATGAATCTTGCCTCCGGCGGCCTCGATTTCCCTGAGCATATTTTTGGTAATCTCATCCAGCTTATCTTTTGTATATATGCCTTTCCCAACGCCTGCCTGGTTTGAAACTATAATAATCTTGTAGCCGTTTTTAGTCAGCCTTTTAAGCGCCTCCAGCACACCCGGCAGGAAATGGAACTCCGGCCAGTCGGTGATGTATTCCTTCCTGGTGTTCGCTGCCATCGGGTCCTGATTTATCACGCCGTCCCTGTCGATAAATATGATTTTATCCATTTTATTTCGCGAACCTGTACTTCAACAGTGTCCAGAGCGCTCCGAATCCGTGCCACCAGAAAATCTTTTTACCTTCTGCGTATGTCCGGCCGTAGTATGAAATCGGCACTTCGTAGATCCTCAGCTTCTTCCTTAAAAGTTTCGCCGTAAGCTCTGGTTCAACCTCAAATCCCTTTGAATGTATCGTGATACCTTTTAGGAGTTCTGCCTTAAACATCTTGTAGCAGGTCTCTATGTCGGACAATGTGGTATTATATAAAATTCCCGCAAACAACGTCACCAGTTTGTTGCCGACTCTGTGCCAGAAGAGATATGCCCTCTGGGGTTTTGCGAACGTAAGGCGCGATCCATATACCACATCCGCCCTGCCGCTCTGTATGGGAACTATCATTTCCTTGAACTCCTGGGGATCATATTCCAGGTCGGCATCCTGTATAACAACTACATCTCCCCTGACCTCCTTAAATCCCGTCTGCAGGGCGGCCCCTTTGCCCTGGTTCCTCTGATGATAAATAATCTTTATTTTAGGATTGGGGCCCAAGGCCTTTAGGATATCTTTGGTCCTGTCTTTTGAGCCGTCGTCCACTATTATCAGCTCCTTCACCATAGCTACATTCAGGACCTTCTCGACCGCTTCCTTGAGGGTATTCTGCTCATTATAAACCGGCATCACCACTGACAATGAAAGCTCTTTCATCTGGACTCCTTATTTTTTAACACCGAATATTTAGCGAAGCTGTTGATCTGATATCTCGCCGCAAAAATGGCAACTTCAAAACCTACCTTACCGTCCCTAAAACCTTGTTTGCCTACATAGGACCTAAAGAACCTGTCTATGGCCCTCCAGCAGGCACGAAAAAAACTGATCTTCCGATTTGCCTTTAGCCATTTAGTCGCTTCGCGTTCGGCCTGATTGTCCTGCTTCTTTCTGAAATCCTCAAAATCTCTATATGAATAATGTACTATATCGTTCTTAAGATGGCCGCATGGTTCATCCATAAATGCCCTCGGATGCACCTCAACCTCCTCATATTTGAATTTATCTCTTTTAAATAATTTCAACTGAGGGCTGGGGTACCACCCCCCGTGCCTAATCCAATAATCGCCTATATAATTGCGCCGCGGGATTGTAAAACCGTTGCAATCCGTCCCTTTTGCTAAAACCCCTTTTATCTCTTCGCTTAGCTCAGGCGTTACCCGTTCATCCGCATCTAAACTTAGCACCCAGGTATTCCCCGCCTTCTGGTACGCCCAGTTCCGGTGAATGCCTTCAACATCCATCTTCCTCTGAAAAATCCTGTCCGTGTATTTCTTTGCAAGCCCAACGGTCCCATCAGAGCTATAGTCATCAACAACTATTATCTCATCGGCCCACGCGACGCTGCTCAAACAATCCTGGATATTCTTTTCCTCATTCTTCGTGATTACGACTACCGACAACGGAACTTTTGTTTCCATTTAATATCATCCCCCTCATAGCAAGCAGACCTTCCTTCAAGCTCATGGTCTTGATGCCTGCCTCAATACCAAGTTTATCTGTTTTAAGCCCGCCTTTTTTCGGCCTCTCGGCGGCCTGTTTTAATTCTTCTGTCCTCGCCTCTTGTATCAGCCTCTTATCAAATCCAAAAACATCTGCTAGCTCTCGCGATAGCTGTATCCTGTTGACATAATCAGGCCCCGCCACATTAAAGATGCCTTCCTTTTTCGATTTGACCAGTTTTAATGTTGCCGCGGACAAATCCTCCACATATGTAGGCGTGCCGTACTGATCACAGACCGCTCTTACTATTCTTTTTTTCTTTAGAGCTGAATAAATCTGCATCGCGTAATTCAGGCCGCCCTTCTCATAACCATACAGGCCACAGGTGCGTATTATCAAAAAAGAGTTTAGCTCCTTTTGTATAATCCTTTCGGCTTCCAATTTTGTCTTACCGTAAAAATTTATCGGGTCGGGCCTATCCTCTTCCGAATAGGGCCCTTTTGCGCCGTCAAATATATAATCGGTAGAATAAAAGATAAGAAAAGCGCCTTGTCTTTTTGCCGCCACAGCGACTTCTTTTGGGCCTTCGGTGTTTACCGCCCAGGCCAGGTCCTGGTTTTGCTCGCAAAAATCCACTCCTGTAACAGAAGCGGGCAACAAAACAAGCTCAGGGCTAAATCTCAAGAAGGCCGACTTCACGCTTTCCCTGTTGGCCAGGTCCAAATAATGCAGGCCCTTTTTATCCTTATATTTATCCGCACCGAAGACCGTATTGTCTATAGAAAAATCTCTTACCAGATGTTTGCCTAAAAATCCTGCCGCGCCTATTACCAGCACCTTCATTTCTCTAATCCTTTTTAAATTTCAGATTGTGCACAAGCTGCAAAATCTCGTCAAAATCCGCGCCGCTTGATACCCCTGCCTTATAAAAAATCCCGAATCCCTTCAGAAGAGC
>CAYQVM010000057.1:2175-5984 GCA_964421145.1 uncultured Planctomycetia bacterium | reverse complement strand
TTTACTTCGCGTAATGTCTTCGCGGCCAGCTCCGGCGGCGTGGAATTAATATAAAAACCGGTCCCCCATTCAAAACCGGCCACCTTTGTTATGCGCGGCATGATCTCGATATGCCAGTGGTAATCGTCCCGCGTCAGGCTATCCAGCGGCGAGGTGTGAACTATGTAGTTATAAGGCGGGTCCTTCAGCACCGACTTCAGCCTCGTCATGGTTTCCTTCATAACTAAGGTCAGGTCATTTACCAGCTCTATGTTCACCTGCGCAAAATCCGAATAATGCTCTTTGGGTATTATCCATGTTTCATAAGGGAACCTCGCCGCGTACGGCATGAATGACAGAAAATTCTTGTTCTCGCATATGGTCAGTTGTTTCTCGCTCGATTCCTGGCTTATCATATCGCAATATACGCATCTCTCCTTGTATTCATAGTAGGCCTGAGCTCCTTCCATTTCGCCCACGACCCTCTTGGGCACGAAGGGAAGCGCTATTAGCTGGGAATGCGGGTGGTCCAGTGAGGCGCCTGCTGTGAAACCGTAATTTTTAAAAATTAATATATACTTAAAACGCTTGTCCTTCCTCAGATCAAGCGACCTGTCCCTATACGCCCATATGAGGTCCTTGATCTCTTCATCTTTCCTGTCCGGTATCTCTTTGTTGTGATCGGTACTCTCAATAATAACCTCGTGCGCGCCCACCCCGTTCATCATATCAAACATGCCTATACCGGATTTATCAAGATCTCCCTCCACCTGCAGGGCAGGAAATTTATTCGTGACCACCCTAAGCGTCCATCCGGCGCTGTTCTTTTCCCTGTTGACCTTGCTGTACGCAATGATCTCAGGCGGTGTCATCTTTTCGTTGCCGGGGCAGAAGGCGCATGTGGTCGTATTTTTCGCCTGGGTCTCGACCTCGTATTGGTCGGGCCCCTTAGGCGCGTCCGTATTTATTATAATCCATCTTCCCGTAATGGGATCTTTCCTTAATTCAGGCATATCAGATATCCAATTGTCTCAAATATTTGGCGGTCTCTTCGGGCGGCGTCGGATTTATATATACGCCGGTGCCCCATTCAAAACCCGCCACCCTGGTAAGCCGCGGTATAATCTCTATGTGCCAGTGATAATCATCTTCAATTGTCCGCCAGTACCCTGCCTTTTTGCCCACTCTGAACGGCGCGGTATGAATAATATAGTTATATGGCGGATCACCCAACGCCTTTTTCAGCTTTGATAAAACAATTTTTAAAATCCTTGCCAGGTCAATCCTGTGGTCCTCGGCCAGCTTCGGAAAATCGCAGCTGTGATCTTTCGGCAGGATCCAGACCTCAAACGGGAACCTTGAAGCGAAAGGCGCTATGGCCACAAAACCGTCCATCTCAAGAATCACCCTTTCCTGCACGTCAAGTTCCTGCTTAAGCATGTCGCAAAATACGCACCTCTCCTTGTAATCAAAATATTTTCTTGAGCCGGCAAGTTCTTCCTTTACTAATTTCGGGTTGACAGGTGTAGCTATCAGCTGCGAGCGGGCATGCTTATACATAGTGGATCCCGCCGCATGTCCGTAATTTTTGAATATCAGGACGTACTTAAACCTGTGATCCTTCTCCAGATCGTTCATTCTGTATATGTAGGTGTCTATAACTTTTTTGATCTGTTCCGGACTCAGGTCCGCGATATCGGCTATGTGCTGGGGGGTTTCGATAATCACCTCATGGGCGCCTATCCCGTTAATTAAATCATACATGCCTTTGCCGCGCCTGTTTAAAGGGCCCTCTATCCTTAATATAGGGGCGATGCTCGAAACCGCACGCACGCTCCAGCCCGGATGATTCGGCTTCGTGCCGGCATCCCTGATAGCGAAAATCTCGGGCGGGGTATTGCCCTCGGCGCCTTTGCAAAAGGGGCAGCCGTCATCCACCATCTGCTCCTGCTTGCTTAAAAAATCCTCCGGCCGTTTCGCCCTCTCGGCCGCTATGATAACCCATCGCCCTGTGATGGGATCCCGTCTTAGTTGCGGCATCAGTCCTTACTCTTTCTTTCTAACACATCCAATATGTGAAGAAAATCGGTTGAATCCACGACGCCCAATATATTCTGCTTGTCATCTCGCACAATTATAACATCCGCCTCTTTTTCTCTCAACTCTTTTAATGCATCGCTCAAAATCTTATCGCCCGAAACAACGATGACCTTGCGCTTGATGAGTTCCTTTATGGGTATATCCAGCTCTTTTATAGCAGTTAGCTTTACAAATTCATCCGGCCTTCTGACCTCGGCGAGCCTGTTGGTTATATACTCATAGAAACTTGTTATAAGTATTCTCTTATAACTTATTGCCATGGGGAAAAAGGGCTTTCCCTCTATGAAGTTCAGGTGGCTTTCCAGAGTGGTCTGTCCGGTCCTGGGGTCTATGGTCAGGAAATATCTGAGTGAACTGTCCGGCACCTCTTCCTCCATCCCCTCGGGGATGCCCGACAGATAAGTCAGCTCGTGCACTTCATCATCCGTGACCCCAAGCTCCTTGTAATTCTCTTTAATAAAGAGTGATAACTCATAATCCTGGTCCGAATAAAACGGCGCGTATTTCTCTAGAGTATCTATGGCGTCCGCCAGAAAAACGCCGAGCGCCACATCTACGCTTTTATGCAGCAGGCCCGCGTTTACAATGGCCGCGTCATCCGATTGCCCCGGCCCCAGTTTGTGCCTGATGTAAAAATATCTTAGTTTGTTTTCGCCGACCGTGTGTATGTTATTAGGCGCGACGATAAGGCCCCGCTCCTTAAATTCCTCCAGCTCCTGCTCGTGGCCCTGGTGGGCGAGGCCTTCCCCGTCCAGCCCCATCTCCTGCATCACATCTATATTCACAAGGTAGCAACGGCCATATCCGATTGTGATATCGTATTTCTTTTCGGCCTCGCTTCTGGTCTCAGGGCTGTCCCTCAGGCCGCCGATATATATACCTTTTACCACATCATGCGGTCTTATCAGCTTTGTCTTAAAGAGCGGTATCCCCAACAAAGGGGTCCCCTTGCGGGAAATCAGCCTGTTTATGCGCTCACCATTGATGACCCTCCTGACAAAATCAACAATCTCATCAATCAGGACCTGCCGTCTTTCCCTTATATGCTTAGGGTCCCTGTCAAGCGCGATAACTATATCGTCTATAGTAGTATTTACGAAAAACCTTTTATGAAACGCGCCGGCGCCGTTATGCGCCCGGCCTTCCATGGATTGAATGAATATTATTTCTTCATTCCGCGGAGTTGTATCCAATCTCTCGTTGCCTCTGAGATTCCTAAAATCAGCCTGTATCAGATCCCTCGGCGCTATCTTCGAATCCATCGGCATAATGCGACAATTATAGCATAAAAATTAAACTTTGCAATATTTAATTTGTGCCTAATTTATCTCCGGCCGCGAAATGATGGCCCCGAAGGAATTCTTCAAAACCCATCGGGCGGGAACCTTCGAGTTGAAGGCGTTGAATGGCGAGGCAGCCGCTGCCGGCCTTGACCAATATGCCAAGGCCGGGTTCTGCTTTTATGATTTCCCCTGGCTGGCCGGCTTTTTCTTTCAAATCAATCACCTTGGTCTCCAGAAGTTTAAGAGTTTTACCACCGAAGGTAGTAAAGGCGGCGGGCCACAAAAGAAGTCCCCGCACCCTGTTATGTAACTGGATGGCTGTCAGGCCCCAGTCAAGAAGGCCGTCGGCCTTTTTAAGCTTAGGCGCGAAACTCACCAAAGAGTCATCCTGTTTCTTAAAAGACACCTTATTTTTTTCTATCAAGTCAACCGCCTCAACTAAAATCT
>CAYQVM010000057.1:888-2165 GCA_964421145.1 uncultured Planctomycetia bacterium | reverse complement strand
TCTTAAAACCACGTCGTCAAATTTAGTCATATTTAAAATCTTGGCTCCTGCCTCTGATAACTTCTCACCCAGTGTAACAGCGTTGTCCTCTTCCTTTATATCTACTTCCTTATCCAGAATAATATCCCCGGCATCCATTTTTTCTTCTAATCTGAAAACGCTGACACCCGTTTTCTTCTCACCGTTAATTATGGCCCAATTTATAGGGGCTGCGCCCCGATATTTAGGAAGAAGCGAGGCGTGTAAATTTATAGCGAATTTCTTTGGTATCGCAAGTGCTGCTTTCTTAAAAAGTTGGCCGAAAGCCACCACGACAAACAGGTCCGCGTTTTGAGCCTTTAATTTCTCAATTGATTCCGCTCCCGAGACGTCCTGGGGCTGATAAACTGGAATATTTAACTCTGTTGCGATTTCTTTTATCGGCGGCGGCGTCAAATGCAGGCGCCTGCCCTTTTTCTTGTCAGGCTGTGTGACCACCAGAAGCAGCTCATGCCCCGATGCCGCCATCGCCTTCAAACTCGCTACTGCAAAACTTGATGTCCCAAAAAATACTATTTTCATCAATACCACCTGCCCACGCAGCTAATCCCCGTCTTCTTTTTATATTTAGCCAGGAGCAGCTTTCGCTTTATGAAGCCCATCCGGTCGATAAACAGGACGCCGTCAAGATGGTCGGTCTCGTGGTCTATTATCCTCGCCAGCATATCGCTGGCCTCAAGCTTGATTGCCTTGCCGCTTGGGTCCTTGCCCGAGGCGCCGATTATGGAATAGCGTGACACCTCGCCGGTCATGGTCGGGATGCTCAGGCATCCCTCGCACTCTTTGACTTTTTTGCCTTTTCTATAGAGGATCACCGGGTTGATTATCGCAAGCTCATCGCCCTTTTCGCCCGTCGGATTGCAGACGATGATGCGTTTTAAAATACCTACCTGAGGCGCGGCCAGTCCCACGCCCTGGGCAAAATACATCGTATCAAACATGTCACGTATCAGTTGTCTGTCTTCGTCCATAACCGTATCCACCGGCTTTGCCTTCTGCTTCAGAATCTTATCCGGAAATTTCTTAATCTCTAATATCATGTGCTCATAGGGTCTACATCCACCGTCATGAATGCGCCTTTTCCTCTCTTAAATTCTGCTACAATACCCCTTAATTGTAAAGAAAAAACCTTCTCCGTCTTGAATTTTAAAAAAACATTCCACCTGAACTGGCCCCTTACCTTTATCATGGGAGACGGCGCCGGGCCCATTACCTTGGCGCCTTTAAGCTGCTTTAGC
>CAYQVM010000057.1:0-878 GCA_964421145.1 uncultured Planctomycetia bacterium | reverse complement strand
TAGCCTCTCCGCCAGTTCTTCCGCTGCTCTCTGGGCCTTCTCTTCTTTTCCGGACCTGAATGTGAATTTAATGAGCCTGTTATAAGGAGGGAACCCGGCAAATTTTCTTGTCGCTATCTCCTTTTTATAAAATCCCTCATAATCATGGCCCGCGGCCATTGTTATCGCATAATGGGTCGGCGTATACGTCTGGATGATCACCTCGGATAGCTCATCCCCCCTGCCGGCCCTGCCCGCCACCTGCGTCAATAAATCAAAAGTGCGCTCGGAGGCCCTGAAATCCGGCAGGTTTAGCGTCGTGTCCGCGGAGATGACGCCCACCAGCGTCACCTGCGGAAAGTCTAGCCCCTTCGCCACCATCTGCGTGCCGATAAGGATGTTGGTCGCCCCGTTTTTAAAATCATCCAGGATCCTCTCGTGCGAGCCGCGTTTGGAAGTAGCGTCTGCGTCCATGCGCGCGATCCGCGCCCCCGGGAACAACCTGTGCATCTCCGACTCAACCTTTTGCGTCCCGAGCCCGAAAAATTTTATGTATGCAGCCCTGCAGGAGGGGCATATCTTCGGCAGATCGGATTTCCTGCTGCAGTAGTGGCACACGAGTTTATTGATATCGGAATGATACACCAGCACCGATTTACATCTTTTACATTCCATTACGTAGCCGCACTTTTTGCAGTCCAGATGCGTGGAGAATCCGCGCCGGTTTAAGAAGAGTATCGCCTGTCTCTTTGCCGCCAGAACTTTCAAGACGGCGTCCTGCAGCGCGAACGAGAATACCGCGGCTCTCTTTCTCTTCATCATCTCTTTTCTCATGTCCAGGATCCTGACCTTCGGCATCTGCCTCTTTAGGATCCTTTCCGTCAGTTTGATCAATTTAT
>CAYQVM010000056.1:0-6006 GCA_964421145.1 uncultured Planctomycetia bacterium | reverse complement strand
CTCCTTGAGCGTTTTTCTGGAGGCAAAACGCGATTTTGTAAGAAGCTTGTCATTGAGGGGTATGCACAGCAGACTTACGATGAGGCCCATGACAAGTATTGGCAGAGAAATAGTCAGCACGCTTATGCCTAAAGAGCGCATGGCCATTATCTCATTGTCGCTTGAGAGCCTGCCAAAGCTGATAAGGGTGGCGGTGAGCATCGCCATAGGGATGGTATAGCTTAACAGATACGGTATAAGATAGATTATCAGCTTGATAAGGAAAAGCGTGGAGACGCCTTTATTGATAATCAGTTCCGCCATTTTAATAAAATTACCTACTAAAAGAACGAAGGTAAATATGGCGATAGACAAAAAGAAGGCGTTTATGAATTCTCTTGTGATATACCTGTTGAGTATCCAGTTCATGCTCCCCTCGCGAAGGTGAGGCAATGTATCTTTTTTACGCCGGCTTCTTTTAAGACCCTTGAGCATTCATTTAATGTGGCGCCGGTAGTAAATAAATCGTCAGCCAGCAATATGTTTTTATCCCGCAGAAAAGAACTTTCTATAGCCTTAAAGGTATCTTTCACGTTTTTTAGCCTTTCGGACTTATCCAGCTTGCTCTGGGGCCTTGTCGGGTAGGCCCTGATAAGGCATCTGGAGAGGTCTTTTAGGTCAAACTGCTTTACGATGGCCTTTGCCAAAAGATGCGCCTGGTTAAATTCCCTCTCTCTTAATTTTGCGCCATGAAGCGGCACCGCTATGACAGCGTCCATGCCGGATATAATTTCAGGGTTTTCGCGTATAAACCTGACAGATAGCTCACAGAAGACGGCGCCGAAAGAAAGCTTTTTGGAGTATTTCAAGAGATGAAGCGCCTCTTTGGCGATACCTTCATATAGAAGGCAGGACCAACTCCTTTCGTAATAAAACTGCCGGCCGTAACATTCCCCGCAAACCTCAACCGATTCCGCCGCGCCATAGAGGGACCGGCCGCATCTTTTACAAAATGGCGGTTTATTCCTTTTTATACTGCTAAGGCACCTATCGCAGATGGACAGGCCGTTTTGGCTGCCATCTGCCAACTTTACTTCACAGATACCGCAAAGAGCAGGATAAACCAGATTTAACAGGCCTGATAAGACCGCCATAATAACAATACAATACCATACTTGAGTTAGCTTGACAATTATAATCTAATATTATAACATTATTATAATGAGGAATAAGGGCTTTTCCATACTTGAAGTACTGGTGGCGATGATACTCCTGAGCATCATAGTATCGGGGATGTTCGCCACCTTTTCTATAGTGGGCAAGGGGCCGGGTAAGCTTGATTTACCGGAACTAAAAGGGCTTATATTTGCCAGGGATACGCTGGAAAGGCTTAAAAACATTGTCAGCGAGGACCCGGTGCGCGCGGCCCCACTTGTGGATTCCAATGCTGATCCGGCTCTGGGCACGACATACTCGGACCCGACTACCGATGCAAGTTTTACCAGAACATATACAGTTTATGACGTGGACATGAATACCGACGGCATCATTGATTATAAAAGGGTAACCGTAAAGGTGACATGGTAAAATCGTCAAAGGGGCTTAGCCTGCTTGAGCTTTTAATCGCGATTACCCTTTTGAGCGTTGTCCTCATGACTGCCTCAACCCTTTTGATCAGCTTTAAGAAATTTTATTTTGATTTTACCGAGAGACAGAACCAGGTCGGAGAAATATATCTGGGGACCCTTGAAGAAATAATAACCAGGACCAGGTCCGCGAACAGGGTATCTGTGGCTACCACCCTTCCGGCGACCCCCGTAGTGGGGGCAGCTTATACTTCTAGTATTACTATGTATATTGACGAGAACAGCCCCCATACCGCGGATAATTATACAGACGATACCAGATATATTTATCTTTGGAGTGGAAGGTATAATCAAAGTGGTGACATCCGGCGCAGTATTACACCACCGGGCGGATCAGCAACTACTAAATATATCGCCTATCATGTAACATATTTTAAGGGCACAGTAGTTCCCAATAATCAGGTTGTTATAAGGATTGATATTAAGCCTTCAAGCGGCGCCATCCAGACTTTTAGCTCGATTGTTGAGGCGCGGTCACTGGCTGCGGAGTGATTATGAAAAAGGGTACCGCTTTAACATTGGTGTTGGTTGTCATGATAATAGTAGGGATAGGAACCACCGCCTTACTACAGGCGATGATAAGCTATTCCCAGATGAATCTGGTCACTATAGAGAAAACAGAGGCATGGTACCTGGCCGAGGCCGGAGTTCAACACGGCATTGCCCAGCTTAGAAACGGGGATACGAAATCACCCGTTCCTATAAGCACGGAAAAATATACGATTACTGTATACAAGACTTTAAACGGCAGCGATTATGACGTTACCGCGGATGTGCAATATACGGGAATGTAAATTTTATGGAGGAAGTATGAGGAAAGGATTCACACTGATTGAATTATTAATTGTTATCGTTATAATCGGCATCCTGGCTTCGGTGGCTGTGCCGAACTATACAAGAATGGTTGAAAGGGCAAAGGCGGAGCAGGCGGTTACATATCTTAAGGTTATAAGAACAGGCGAGAAGATTTATTACGCGAGCAATGTCAGCTATACGGCGTGCGACAACATAGGAGAAATTAAATCCAGGCTTGGCGCGGAGGTGACAGATGAGCACTATTGGTTTTCCGTAACAAGCAATCCCTCTAACACTTTTTTAGCAACGGCAGAAAGAAAAACGGATAAAACGACAATTACACTGGATCAGGACAACAACTACGGTGGGGACTCGCCATTTAAGCCATAGTAATACAAAATATTAAATAATATCCAAAAATACTAATTAATAACAATTAATAACAAAAAATAATATCAAGTAATATATAATAATTCATGATATATATTAAGAATGCGGATCTCTGCACTCCTTCCAGGGTAATAAGGAATTCCCACCTTGTAATTGACGGAAAAAAGATAAAGAAGATCCTGAGGCAGCCTTTTAACAAGATCCCGCCCGGCGCAATCGTCATAGACGCGAAGGATAAGATTGTATGCCCGGGGCTTATAGATGTGCATCTGCAGGGCGCCGGCGGATACGATTTTCTGGACGGGACCCCGATGGCGATTGAAAAAATCTCCAACACACTGGCCCGTTTCGGAACCACTTCTTATCTGGCGACAACCGTATTTAAGAATGGCGCGAATAGGCACATTCAGAATATTGTCAGGGTTTCCCGGCCCGCCGAGAGCGCTTGCCGGGGCAGGCAGGGTTCAGGGGTCAGGGGTCAGGGAGCAGAACTTTTGGGAATACACCTTGAGGGGCCGTTTGTGAATCCCAAAAGAAAGGGGATGATACGTCCTGACGGCATAAAAAAATGCAGCCCCGGATATTTCAATAAGGTATTGAAGATTTCCGGAGGAAAGCTGAGGATGATGACTATAGCGCAAGAATTATCCGCCGCAGGAGACCGCATGCAGGACGGGCAGGGAGGCGCTATAGGAATTATTAAGGAATTAAGAAAGAGAAATATTATTGCCTCAATAGGCCACACGAATGCGACCTATGAAGAAACCAAAAGGGGCATTGAGGCGGGCGCAAGGCATGCGACCCACCTTTTCAATGCGATGAGCCCAATACATCAAAGAGCGCCTGGCGCACTGGGCGCTGTTTTAATGGATGACAGGGTTTCAGTCCAGCTAATCGCGGACGGCGTTCATATACACCCCGCGCTCATAAGATTGACCGTAAGATTAAAAGGGATAAAAAATATCGTCTTGATAACAGATTCCATGTCGTCTCAGGGGCTGCCTGATGGAAAATATGTATATGACGGATGGAAATATATTTCAAAGGCGGGCGCCTGCAGGTATAAAGACGGCACATTAATAGGCACCGCCCTCCCGCTGAACAAAATGATACAACGGTTTATTAAATTCGGCAATGTGACGTTATGTGATGCCATCCAGACGGCTACGATAAATCCCGCCAGGGTTTTGGGTATCGACGGCCGGAAGGGCTCCATTGAAGAAGGCAAAGACGCCGACCTCGTTATAATGGATAAGAATTTTAACGCCGTAATGACGATCATAGGCGGCGAAATTGTTTATAGAAAAGGAGCGGAAAAAGTATGAGCGGTATTTACGGAGTGGTTTCTAAGGGCGATTGCGCCGGGGATTTGTTTTACGGAACCGACTATCATTCCCATCTGGGAACAGAATATGGAGGCATGGCGGTTTTGGGAAAAGGCTTTACGCGCCGCATACACGACATAAGCCAGAGCCAGTTCAAGTCAAAGTTTTATGAAGATGCCAGAGATATAAAAGGTAATATGGGCATAGGCGTTATCAGCGCCTTTGAGGAACAGCCGATTTACCTGAATTCAAAATTCGGCCCGTTTTGCGTGGTGACAAACGGCCGCATAGAAAACGCGGAAGAACTTGCTGACGGCCTGCTCAAAAAAGGATTTTCCTTCAGCGAGGTCAGCAATGAGGCGGTAAACGCCACAGAGCTGGTCGCCAAGCTTATTACGCAGGGCAGCGATATAGTTAACGGAATAGAAAAGATGTTTGACGCTATAGATGGTTCCTGTTCGCTTCTCCTTCTGAGTAAAGACGGTATCTATGCCGCGAGGGACAAGTTCGGTTATACACCGCTTGTGATAGGAAGGCGAAAAGATGACTGGGCCGTAACAACCGAGACGAGCGCGTTTCCAAACAGCGAATTCGAAATTGTTAAATACATGGGCCCCGGAGAAATAGCGCTTATAAATGAAGGCGGCATGGCCCAGAAGCGGCCCGCCGGAGAGATAAATCAGATATGCGCGTTTTTGTGGATATACACCGGTTTCCCCGCTTCGGATTACGAGGGTGTAAATACCGAAATAGTAAGGGAGAGGTGCGGCGCCTTTCTGGCCAAACGCGATAAAGATATCGGCATAGACGTAGTGACCGGCGTTCCGGATTCAGGCCTCGCGCACGCCATCGGTTACGCGATGGAATCCAAAAAACCGTTCAGGCGGCCGCTTGTTAAATATACGCCGGGATACGGCAGGAGTTATACGCCTCCGTCGCAGGAGACGCGCGATCTGATAGCAAAGATGAAGCTTATACCGATAAAGGAGATCATAAAAAATAACAGGATCGTAGTGTGCGAGGACTCCATTGTCCGCGGGACCCAACTCAAGAATTTTACAATAAAAAAATTATGGGATTGCGGCGCCAAAGAGATCCACGTGAGGCCCGCCTGCCCGCCGCTAATGTTTCCCTGCAGGTTCAATCTTTCTACGCGCAACATAAGCGAGCTTGCGGCGCGCAAGGCGATACGCGCCATTGAAGGCAGGGACCCTGAGGATGTATCGGAATACACGGACCACAATTCCGCCAAATACAAGAAGATGGTGGACTGGATAGCCAAGGACCTGGATGTTACGACGCTAAGATACCAGACTGTGGATGACATGGTCAAGGCCATCTCCGTCCCGAAGGAAAAGGTATGTCTCTATTGCTGGACAGGGGCCTGCGTTGGCCGGAATAAGGCGGCCTGCGCAAACACAAAAAACAGCGCATGCTGCGCGGCGACATGAAAATACTAAGAAGATTATCATTTGCGTTTCTCGCAATAGGTGTTCTCGCGGCATCCTTTTATCTCTTTTGGCTCTCGCCGCGATATACGTCGCCTATCCTTATGTACCATCGTTTCGGATATGAGAAAAGTACGCTTTTTGTCACGCCTGAAAACTTTCAGCGCCAAATGGCTTATCTGAAACAAAAAGGGTACAATGTGATTTCGCTGGACGAGCTGGTAGAAGGCATAAAGGCCAATAAGAATTTTAAACACAATACGGTTGTTATTACCGTGGATGACGGTTATGAGGACAATTACACCTACGCCTACCCCGCTTTAAAAGAAAACAATTTTCCTGCCACGATATTTATCATAGCCGGCCACATAGGCGCGGCCAAAGGCTTTCTAACCTGGGAAGAGGTAAGGGAGATGTTAAAAA
>CAYQVM010000055.1:2859-6030 GCA_964421145.1 uncultured Planctomycetia bacterium | reverse complement strand
TTTGCGATTTTGAACTGCCAAGTGTCCCTGAATCCAATCTTCAAAGTGTCCCCAATTTGCGCTTTCAAGGCATCCTCAAGCCTCATACCCCTTGGAAAGTAAATTTTTTTAAAACAAAATCACTCTTTTAAGCGTCTTATATAGTAGAAAGACTTGAAGTCACAAATTGTGACTTCAAGTTGGGATGGTACAGAGGTATCGCATAATCGGATTTTGTCCCAATCCTAAATAAAGATATGGTATAATTATCGCATGAAATTATCGGATTTTGATTATGCATTGCCGGAAGAGTTGATTGCGCAGTATCCGCTGGAGAGGCGGGATGGGTCGCGGATGATAGTGCTGGAGCGGCCGGCGCATAAGATTTATGAGAAAAAATTCGTGAATATTGTAGATTATATAAATAAAGGCGATACCGTTGTGCTAAATGATGCCAAGGTTATTCCGGCGAGAATCCTGGGCAGGAAGGACACGGGCGCCAAGATAGAGTTATTTCTGCTTGAAAATTTAGGCGGCAGCACCTACAAAGTCCTCGCGAAACCGAGCAAGCGGCTAAAAGAGGGGGCCAGGGTTAGTTTTAGCGGGGGAATAGCCGCCACAGTCCTGGAAAATGCCGATATCGGTAAAATTATCAAATTTGACAGTACTGACAATATTGACGATAAATTAAAATCAATAGGCCAGGTGCCCTTGCCGCCATACATAAAACGGCCGCCTGAGAGAATGGATGAGGAGAGATACCAGACCGTTTACGCGAAATCAAACGGTGCGACAGCATCCCCGACAGCCGGGCTGCATTTTACGGATGAGATAATCAAGCAGATAAAAGATAAGGGCGTAAATATCGCCCATGTTACATTAAACGTCAGCTACGGCACGTTCGCGCCAGTGCTTGAGGAAGAGATAGAAAAACATAAGATGCACAAGGAATATTTTAAAATACTGGAAGAAACAGCCGATATTATAAACGAAACAAAGAAAAAAGGTAATAAGGTTGTGGCGGTCGGGACCACAGTAGCGCGGACATTGGAGACATGTGGCGTTGACTGTAGGGGTTTGATTTATCAAACCCGTTGTATCAACGGGCGCGATAAATCGTGCCCCTACATTGATGGATATACCAATTTATTTATATACCCCGGCTATAAATTCAAGGTCATAGACGTCCTCCTTACCAATTTTCACATCCCCAAGTCTACCTTATTAATGCTTGTCAGCGCTTTCGCAGGCAGGGAGTTCATCCTTGAGGCGTATAAAAGGGCGATTGAAACGCAGTTTCGTTTCTTCAGTTACGGCGATTGTATGCTGATTTTATAAACCCTCGTCTATCACCGGCTTAAAAGCCATGGTATTATTGAAGGGTAATACTGAGCGGCCATTGCTCATCCGCACCATTAAGGGTGAGGATTTGAGGCCGCGAATGTATAAAACTATGTTTACGTTAATTTCCAAAGATTCAAAGGCGAGGGTGGGGAAATTGGAGACGGCGCACGGCGTGGTGAATACGCCGTGTTTTATGCCTGTGGGCACGCAGGCGACAGTGAAGACGCTGTCGCATCAGGACCTGGTTGACTGCGGGGCTGGGATTATGCTGTCCAATACGTATCATCTGTATCTTAGGCCCGGCATAGAAGTAATTAAACAGGCGGGCGGGCTGCATAAATTTATGAGCTGGAATAAGCCGATCTTGACCGACTCGGGCGGTTTCCAGGTATTTAGCCTGGCGACATTGATGAAGGTAAAGGACGAGGGCGTTGAATTTTCGTCCCACATTGATGGCTCAAGACATTTTTTAACGCCTGAGAAAGTTATAGAGTTGCAGCAGACATTCGGCAGCGACATCATGATGCCGCTTGATGAGCCGGTGTCGTATCCGTGCTCAAAAACGAAGGCCAAGGAGGCGCTGGACAGGACCATTGACTGGGCCAGGAGATCGAAAGCGACAGCCGGAGGCCGGGAGCAATTATTATTCGGAATTGTGCAGGGGTCCAGTTATCAGGATCTGCGCAAAGAGGCGGCAGAAGAGCTGGCGAAAATCGGGTTTGACGGCTATGCCATAGGCGGGGTCAGCGTAGGCGAGGGCGAGGATCTGATATACGAGGTTACGGAGTATACCGCGGAGTTTCTGCCCGAGGACAAACCGAGGTACCTGATGGGCGTGGGCACTCCGCTTGATATCTTAGAGGCGGTATCCATGGGCGTGGACATGTTTGACTGTGTCATACCCACCAGAAACGGCCGCAACGGCACCGCGTTTACCAAAACAGGGAAACTGCTGTTGAGGAACTCAAAATACACCAGGGATTTTACGCCTATAGATGAGGCATGCGGTTGCTTCGCGTGCAGGAATTACAACAGGGCGTATATACGCCACTTGTTCAACACGGAAGAAATGCTTGGCCTGCGGCTTGTCTCCTTGCATAATATCTACTTTTATGTTATGCTTATGAAGGAAATTAGGGATGCGATTGCTAAAGAACAGTTTTTAGGATATAAAAAAGAATTTGAAAAAATATATAAGGGAAAAGAAGGATAGATAAGAATAAATAGGAATTAAGAAAAATTAAAAGGAGGATTAGATGCAGCCACAGCCGAATCCGATGTTAAATATGTTGCCGCTTGCTATTATCTTTATTATATTCTATTTTCTTCTAATTAGGCCACAGCACAAGAAACAGAAAGAGCACGAGGAACTGCTGAAGTCGCTGGATAAGAACGATGAGGTAGTCACAACCGGCGGGATACATGGGACAATAGTGAACGTCAAGGACACCACGGTAATCCTGCGCGTGGATGATAACTGCAAGATTGAGGTCCAGAAGAACTGCGTGACGTTTATAAAGAAAAAAAGGCAGGAATAACAGGCAGGGGACAAGCAAATGAAGAAACATATTACCTTGGAAGTCATAAAGAATAACCACACCGTAAAGGCCTTTCTGCAGAAGGCGGATGACCACATGAAGGCCATAGGCTATACGGAGCACGGGTTCAGGCACGCCAATATCGTCGCCAAGGCCGCCGCGGATATACTCGGAAAATTGGGCCACCACAAAAGGACGGTTGAATTGGCCAGTATCGCCGGCTATCTGCATGATATAGGCAACGTTGTCGGAAGATATGACCATGGCCAGGTGAGTGCCTTGATCACAAAGGATATTTTGATGGATTTAG
>CAYQVM010000055.1:1034-2849 GCA_964421145.1 uncultured Planctomycetia bacterium | reverse complement strand
CATAGGCAATCACGAGGAGCCCGAGGCAGACCCCATAAACGCGGCCTGCGCCGCCCTGATATTAGCCGACAAGGCGGATGTTCACCTTTCAAGGGTACGAAACCTGCGCATGATTGCCTTCGACATACACGACAGGGTTAATTACGCGGCCAAGAGGTCATTTATAAAAGTGGACAGAAAGGCCAAGACGATAGCGCTGATATTGCAGATAGACACAAAGATTTCGCAGGTTATGGAATATTTTGAGATATTCCTGTCCAGGATGATTATCTCGCGGCGTGCGGCCAGTTTTTTGAAATGCGACTTCAATCTTATAATAAACAAGGCGAAGCTGCTTTAGATATCAAGATGAACAAATTGTGGGTTATAAAAAATCAGGACGAAGTTCTGAAGGAAAGATTTTCCAGGGAGCTTAACATATCGCATGTCCTCGCCGGCCTTCTGATAAACAGAAACCTTACCAATGCCTCCGCTATAGAAAAATTCTTAAGCTCTAAATTGTCGTCGCTTCATGACCCCTTCGGGCTGAGGGATATGGAGAAAGCGGTCAGGAGAATCAGAAAAGCGATAGGACAGAAAGAAAAGATCCTGGTTTACGGCGACTATGACGCAGACGGCATTACAGGCGTGGCCATCCTTGTGACGTATTTCAAAAAACAGGGTATAGAGACGGACTGGTATCTGCCCAACAGGCTCCAAGAGGGATACGGCCTTAACATGGAGGCGGCCAAGTTTATAAAATCCAAAGGTGTTAAATTGGTTATTACCGTTGATTGCGGTACCTCGGACAAAGAGGAAATAGGTTATCTTGCCAATAACGGGATCGATACTATTGTTGTCGATCACCACAGGCCCCAGAAAGAAAACCTGCCTGCCGCCTATGCGATTATAAACCCCCTGCATCCGGAATGCGAGTACCCCTTTAAGGAATTATCCGGCTCCGGGCTTGCCTACAAACTTGTGTGCGCCTTATCGGAAGACGCGGGCGGCAACGGCAGCGAGGAATTTCTGGACCTGGTTGCGATTGGCACAGTAGCGGATGTGGTTCCGCAGGTGGGCGAGAACAGGATCCTCACGAAACTCGGCTTGTCGAAACTAAGCGGCACCAGGCGCCGCGGGCTCATGGCGCTCATGGAGGCGGCCGGCCTGCAGAACAAGGACATACAGGCGGAACATATAGGGTTTATTATCGGCCCGAGGATAAATGTGAGCGGCAGGATCGGCTCGCCCGATATCGCCCTCAGGCTCATGCTGACCGAGGATGCCTCGGAGGCGAAGGAGCTCGCGGCCATACTCAATCAGGAAAACAGCCATCGCCAGAAACTCCAGGAAGGAATTTTCAGGGAGGCAGTTTCAAAGATAGAGGGGGAATTCAATTTCAAGGACAATAAGGTCATTGTCGTGTGGAGCGAGGATTGGCATCCTGGTGTCCTAGGCATCGTTGCATCCAAGATAGCGGACAGGTTTTACAGGCCTGCGGTTGTTTTAAGCGTCCTGGATGGGGTAGCCAAGGGCTCGGGCAGGAGCATTAAAAATTTTCATCTATTTGACGCGGTATATCAGTGCAGGGATACCCTGGAAAATTTTGGCGGCCATGAGGCGGCGTGCGGGGTTACAATTTTAAAAGATAATATCGAGAGGTTCAGGGATTCTATTAATCAGGCGGCGCACAGAATGATAGGCGCCTCTGATCTGATACCGAAACTGGATGTGGATATGGAACTGCCGCTATCTTCGCTGGACGATCGGCTCATGGAAGAACTTGATATGCTGGGCCCATTCGGCGCCGGGAATCCCCAGCCCTTATTTTTATCA
>CAYQVM010000055.1:0-1024 GCA_964421145.1 uncultured Planctomycetia bacterium | reverse complement strand
AAGGGGCCTGAAGGTAAAGGGCGCGCCTGCCCAGTACGGAAGGGCAGGCATGAAGATGTGGGTGTCGGATAAAAAGGTGACCTGCGAGGCGGTTTGTTTTAATGCCGCGGATATGCTCGGCAGGGCCGAAGGCCTTAGCCATGTGGACATGGTTTATTATCCGAAGCTCAGGAATATTTCTGGCATAGATACATTCAAATTAGAAGTTGAAGATTTAAAGATAGCGGAATGGAAGAGCCTCATGATATCCGAACTCACGGATGAGATTGCGAAGGAGAAGAATTTTTATGTGGGGGCGCATTCGAGGCTCAAGTCTGAAGAGATGAACAACCTGAGGCGGCAGCTCGAACAGATATCGAGCAGATACCTGGTTCTAAAGAATACGGTTGCCAGGATAGCGATTAAGGGTGCAGGTTTCGAACCGCTCAACCAATATATAACAGGCCCTGTCGGCCTGATATTCGCAGGCACCGACCCGGTCCAGACAGCAAGGCTCCTGTCGCGGTTCGGCAAAGAACACGAATCGTTTAAGTTTGCAGGAGGGTATCTGAACGGCTCTCCGATAGATGCGGAGAGGATAAAATATCTGGCTGGGCTTCCGGGAAGAAACGAACTTATTGCGAAGGCGGTCTATACTATAAAGGCGCCGCTCGCAGGCCTTGTAGGCGTCCTGAATAATACGTTGTGCGGATTTCTATATGCGCTGCAGGCTATCAAAGATAAAAAAGAGGTAAAAGGAGGATAAAAATGGCGGAAGAACAGAAAGAGACAAAAACACTACCTAAGAAGCTGGAGGATGTAATAAAAACCGTAGAGACGCTGACTGTCCTGGAACTGGCGGACCTCGTGAAGGCGCTCGAGGATAAATTCGGCGTAACCGCTGCGCTGCCGCAAACCGCTGTGGGCGGAGGCGCTGCGGCAGGCGGAGGCGCTGCGGCCGCAGCGGAGGAGGAGAAGTCGGCCTTTACTGTTGTACTCGCTAACGCAGGCACAAATAAGATTAACGTAATAAAGGAGATACGCG
>CAYQVM010000054.1:0-6100 GCA_964421145.1 uncultured Planctomycetia bacterium | reverse complement strand
GAAAATCATCGATATCTTGGTTTTATCTCCCCTTTCAAGAAACCTTCTAAGGTTAGCGAGCTTTACCTGGTAATCGTGTGGTTCGATGTTCGGCTTAATCTTCAGCTCTTTTATATGAATGACGTGTTGTTTTTTCTTTGCCTCGCGTTGTTTCTTTTCCTGGTCGTATTTGTATTTCGAATAATCCATAATCCTGCAGACCGGCGGCATCGCCTGTGAGGCTACCTCAACCAAGTCCAGGCCCGCCTCCTCGGCGCGCCTCAGGGCGTCCTGTATGGGGACAACGCCCTGCTGTTCTCCGTTATGGTCTATCAGCCGGACCTCCCTTACTCTTATCCGGTAATTTACTCTTGCTTCTCGTGCGATATGCCCCTCCTTGTCATCATTTTTTCTCCTTTATTTCGTTCATTACCCTATTTATAAAATCAACCAGCTTCGCCTGGCCTTCATCCTTCGCGCGCGATCTAACAGCGACTGATCCCGCATCCGCCTCTTTCTGCCCAACGATAAGCATGTATGGGATTTTCTGCGCCTGCGCCTCTCTTATTCTATAATTCAATGTTTCGTTCTGGTCGTATAACTCCACCCTTATATCGCTATCAAGCAGTTTATTTTTTATGTCAATGGCGTATGTTCTTTGTTTATCCGTTATAGGTATTACGGCAACCTGAGTCGGAGAAAGCCATAATGGCAGCGCTCCGGCGTAATGCTCAAGAAGCGTGCCCAAGAATCTCTCTATGCTGCCAAGGATAACTCGGTGAAGCATTACCGGCCTGTATTCTTTGCCGTCCTGGCCCGCGTAAGTCAGGTCAAATCTTTCGGGCAGGGCGAAATCGCACTGTATGGTGGCGCATTGCCAGTAGCGGCCGATGGCATCCTTTAATTTTATGTCTATCTTCGGGCCATAAAAGGCGCCTTCCCCCTCGCATATCTGATACTTTATGCCTTTTTTATTAATCGCCGTAATAAGCGCTGTCTGGGCGCTTTCCCACATCTGGTCCGAGCCTATTGATTTCGACGGCTGTGTGGAAAGTTCATACATTACCTCGCTGAAACCAAATATCTTCATCGCATAAATTACAAAATCTATTACGCCTGTTATCTCGTCTATCAGTTGCTCTGGCAAACAGAATATGTGCGCATCATCCTGCGTAAAGCCGCGCACGCGCAGGAGCCCGTGCAGGACGCCGCTTTTTTCATAACGGTAAACGCTGCCGAGCTCAAATAACCGAAGCGGCAGGTCCCTGTAGCTCCTGGTCTTTGATTTGTAAATAAGCATGTGGCCCGGGCAGTTCATCGGCTTGACAGCATATTCTTGTTCCTCTATCTTAAAAATATACATAAGGTTCTTGTAAAATTCATAGTGGCCCGAGCGTATCCATATATCCGACCTCAAAATATGCGGCCCGATGACAATCTGATAGCCGCGTTTAAGATGTTCCTTCTTTTCCCAATCCTCAATTATTGTGCGAAGCAGGCCGCCCTTCGGGTGATAAAGCACCAGGCCCGCGCCTACCTCATTGTGGAAACTAAAATACTCAAGCTCCTTGCCCAATTTTCTGTGGTCGCGCTTCTCTGCCTCCTCCAACAGTTTGAGATAATCATCCAGTTCCTTTCGCGTCGGAAATGCGGTGCCGTAAATACGCTGCAGCATGGGGTTGGTATCAATCCCGCGCCAATACGCACCTGCGATACTCAAAAGTTTAAATATTTTCACGTCGCCTGTTCTCTCAACATGCGGGCCCCTGCACAAATCCACAAAATTTCCGTGTTTATAAATTGAGACCTCTTTATCCGGCAGGTCCTTTATTAGTTCAACCTTATATTTCTCACCCATCTTTTCAAAAAGTTGTATCGCCTTTTCCCGGGGTATCTGCTCTTTCGTAAATGGCGGGTTCGCTTTTACAATTTCACGCATTTTCTTTTCTATTTTCACAAGGTCTTCCGGCACAAAGGCGGGTGGCCTGTCAAAATCGTAATAGAACCCGTTTTCAATAGCGGGCCCTATCCCCAATTTCACGTCGGGGAACAGTTGTTTCACCGCGTCCGCCATTATATGCGACGCGCTATGCCGTAATGTTTCAAGATTCATCTTTATATCCCTTTGTATTTATGGTGGGCGATAGAGGACTTGAACCTCTGACCTTTTCCATGTCAAGGAAACGCGCTATCCAACTGCGCTAATCGCCCGCAAGTGCCGAAGGTGGGATTTGAACCCACACGCCCTTTAGGGGCAGGGGATTTTAAGTCCCCATCGTCTGCCAGTTCCGACACCTCGGCGTATCATCAAAGGCGCGGAGCGGATTTGAACCGCTGAATAATGGTTTTGTCCCTCGTTTCACCGCCTAAATTTCCAATGGAAACTCGGGATCCCGAAGAAGTTCTAAAGAAGAAACTTCATTCGGGTCAGACCGCGCTTATCAGTTAAAGGCGACGAGCGGAATTGAACCGCTGAATAGGAGTTTTGCAGACTCCCGCCTTATCCTCTTGGCTACGTCGCCAGCTTTACTACTTCTTTCACAATATCTTCTATATCCGCCAGGCAGCCGATCGCGATGTCTCCGCAGGCGAGCCGTCCGGTTTTCGGCCCGACGAATTGATATCCTATTCTTTTTAACTTAGCGATATTTTCCTGAACGATCTCGTTGTTGTACATCGCGTCATTCATGGCGGGCGCGATTAATACCGGCGCCTTCGAGGCTGTCACGGTGCAGGTTAAAAGATCGTCGCATATCCCGCCCGCAAGCTTGCCGATTATGTTAGCGGTAGCAGGCGCTATCACTATTACCCCGGCCCTTTTCGCCAGTGATACATGTTTGGCGTCCCACTCTTCCGGAATTTCAAACATGCCTGAATATACCTTATTCCCGGACAATGTCTGAAAAGTAAGGGGCGTAATAAACTTTACCGCTTCTTCTGTCATAACGACAGACACATCATAGCCTTTTTTTATTAGTCCAGACACCAGCTCTGCCGCCTTATAGCTTGCGATAGAGCCTGTTACTCCCAGCACAATTGTTTTTTTTGACATAACTCTATGAGGCCGGCTTTTCCTCACTAATCTTGAAACTGATTTTCCCTTCGGCAATCTCTTTTACCGCGACCTCGGATAATTTTGCCGCCGCAGGCATCTCAACAAATTTCGGCTTGCCCTCTGCCAGCTCAAGCGTCCGCTTAGAGGCCAAGACTACCAGCTTATACCTTGAACCTATATTTTTCATCAGGCCTTCCATTGTCACTTCACCCATATTTTTTTACCTCACCCTGTTTTTCTCGGCGATTACTATCGCCTTCAATTTGTCAACTGCCTTCTCTATGCTGTCGTTTACAACGGCATAGTCATACTTGCCCACAAAACTCAGTTCCCTTCTTACAATCTTAAGCCGTTTTTCTATCTCCTTCTTGTTATCGGCGTTTCTCTTTTTCAGCCGCTCTTTTAATTCCTGTAAAGAGGGCGGCAATATAAATATCAAAATAGCGTCGGGATAAATTTTCTTTACCTTCAAGGCCCCTTTCACGTCGATACTAAGCAGGACATCTCTCCCGCGCCTGAGCATTCTATCTACAAATCTCCTTGGCGTGCCGTAATACCAGCCGTACGTCCTTGCCCACTCGAGAAATCTGCCGCGGCTTATGCCTTTTTGAAAATCGGCCTTTGACGCGAAATAATAATCATTGCCCCTTGACTCGCCTTTTCTTCTGGGCCTTGTGGTGGCAGAGATGGACCTAACTAATCCCACGTTGGAGGAGAGCAGTTTGCGGCAAAGCGTCGTCTTGCCGCATCCGCTCGGCGCCGATATGATAAATATCCTGCCTTTCTTCATTCTATGTTCTTCGCCTGTTCTCTCAACTTCTCAATCTCGCCTTTGATATGTATCACCTTCTGTGAAATCTTAAAATCGCTTGCCTTTGATCCGATAGTATTTATTTCCCTGTTCAATTCCTGGGCAATAAAATCCAGTTTCTTTCCAACCTCAAGCTCTCTGCCCAGGCTTTCTTTAAGCGCCTTTATGTGGGCGGAGATCCTCGTGGTTTCTTCGGTAATATCCGAATTCTTGGCGTACAGGGCCACCTCCTGTTCAAGGCGGTTCTTATCAAACGTCTTTATCGCCTCGCTTGAGATTTTCCTTATACTGCTTTGAAACCTGTCCTTGTATAATTTCACATTTATCTTGGAGCGGTCCTTGATGAGTCTTGTAGCCCTCTCTATGCTTTCTATCCTTTTCTTAAGATCGGCGTATAAATGCGCCCCCTCTTTCAGGCGTGATTTATCCAGATCTTTAAGCGCCGCCTTCAGAGCTTTCTTCATCACCGGCCAGATATTCCCCGAAATAGCGGCCTTGGGCTCATAGGTAATAACGCCTGGCAGTGTTATCAGCTGGTCCAGCCGTATGGAACCCTCCAGTTTGATCTTTTTCTTTAGGCTGGAAAGCATGCGGTAATAGGTTTTTGCCAGTTGTTCGTCAATGGTTATCTTGTCGGCTGCGCTAAAACCGTCCTCATAAATCAGGTTCAGGTTCACCTTGCCGCGTTTCACAAATTTTGCGGCAACTTCTCTTATCCTCTCTTCAAAATCCAGCAGCCCTTCCGGCAGCTTTGCGCCAAACTCCAGAAATTTATGATTGACGGCGCGCGCCTCGGCCCTTATCTTTCCCAACTTTCCGACCGCCTCTCCTTTCCCGAAACCTGTCATTGATTTAATCATTATGCCCACACCCTCTTTTTTATATTTTTTAACTCGGTAATTTTTGTCGGATATAAATCCACTATAACCTCATCCGGCTCAAACCAGAGCTTTATTTCCCTTTCCGCCTCCGCTTCATTCGTAGAGGCATGTATAACATTTTCATAAATCCCTTTTGTTGTGATCCTGCCGTACTGGCCCCTTATTGAGATAGGATTCGCCTCTTCCGGATTTGTAGAACCTGCCAGCTCCCGCAGTTTCTTAATGGCGTCTTCGCCCCAGTAAACCATTGCCATTACCTTGCGCCTGTCGTGAAGTTCACCCATTATATATTTTACAAGTTCGTCAAAAAAGGGCTTCTCCCTAAGCTGCTTATAGTGCTCAACAGCCAGCTCTTTTGATACCCTCACCATCTTCGCGGCAATAATCTCAAGTTTTGATTCTGAAAGGCGCGTGAGGATATTGCCTGTAAGAGATTTTATAAGCCCGTCGGGTTTTATCAGGACTAGTATCTGCTGGTTCATGCGATTATCCTCCTGAATAATCTTAAAACCCTTTCCAAGTCATCCAGTGAAAAATATTCTATGCTGATCCTTCCCCTTTTCTTGGCATGCGCGATCTTAACCCTTGTCCCCAGGATTCGCTGCAGCTCCTCTTCAATAGCGACTAAATTCTGGTCACGCTGGGCGGCAGTTTTCCTTGAGCCGTTAAGCCGCCTGTTCACAATCTGCTCCGTTTCTCTGACGGAGAGGCCCTTTTTTATAATCCTTCCGCAGATCCTGATCTGCTCTTTCGGATCCTCGAGGCCCAAAAGCGCCCTGCCGTGCCCCATTGAGATGTCTTCAGCGATAATATGGTCTTGAATTTTTTTTGGAAGTTTCAGCAGCCGCGTCATATTGCTTACCGAGGTTTTGTCCTTCCCGACCGCCTTCCCGACGCTGTCAAGATTAAAATTAAACTCTTGTATCAGGCGCTGATAGGCATGCGCCTCTTCTATGGGATTCAGCCCTTCTCTCTGTATATTTTCAATAAGCGACAACTCAAGGATATCTATGCCTGAATCTATTTTCCTGACAATTGCCGGGATTGTCTGGTAGCCCAATTCCTTTACTGCCCTAAATCTTCTCTCCCCGGCAATCAATTCATATCCGCCTTCCGCTTTTTCTCTTACCAGCACCGGCTGGACTACGCCTTTTTCTTTTATCGACGACATCAGTTCTTGCAGTTTTTCTTTCTTAAAAAATTCCCTTGGTTGATAGCGCGAAGGTGAAATCCTGGATATGTCAATATTTATCACGCTCTCAACGCTGTCCGGCGCGGCCTTCTCTCGTTCAGGAATTAAGGCGGAAATCCCTTTACCCAATGCCCTGCGTTCCATGTGCACCTCCCATTTTACTATATTTTTACTTACTTAGT
>CAYQVM010000053.1:0-6136 GCA_964421145.1 uncultured Planctomycetia bacterium | reverse complement strand
TGCAGAAAATAGCAGACATACGCGGGGCCGCTTCCGGAAACAGCCGTCAGGGCATTCATCATCTTTTCTTCTACAATTAGTACCTTCCCCAATTCGTAAAACAGACCTTTAGACCAATCAAGATCGCCTTCGTTTACGAACTTCCCCATACATAGCCCTGTTATACCTTTGCCAATTTTTGCGGGTAGGTTCGGCATGGCCCTGATTATTTTAACGTTGCCCAAAATTCTCTCAATGTAAGCAGTAGTTACACCGGCTGTCACGGAAATAACCAAATTTTGCCGTCTGGCATTTTTCATCTCCATCAATACACCTTCAAAGTCCTGAGGCTTAACCGCCAATATAACTGTATCGGCATGTTCTACTAAATCTTTGATGTCTTTAGCGACATCTATGTTTTTCACTCCACTAATTTTTTTTGAATCCTTGTCATATACCAGGACTTTGATTCTCTTAAAATCATATCTAAGTTTCTTAATTCGCTCAGCCATTGCCGAACCCATATTTCCAAAACCAATTATGCCGACTCTATAATCCACCCAGCCCCTCCTGCTTACCCAGTCGCCCTCAATAGGAGGGGCTGGGTCCCTCAAATATAGCCGTTCCTACCCGCACCATCGTAGCGCCTTCTTCTATCGCGACTTCGTAATCTCCGGACATTCCCATTGATAAAACAGTTAATAGTTGATAGTTCATAGTTGATAGAAAATTGTTAACTTCGCCCTGAAATTGGCGCAGCTTCCTGAAATAAGGCCGCGCCTCTTCCTTATCGCGCACTATGGGCGCCATGGTCATTAAACCACGTAATCTTATATTATGTATTACAATTATATCACTAATTACCTTTATCAGCCCTTCCGGCCGCAGGCCGTATTTTGAGGCCTCCCCTGAAGTATTGACCTCGATAAGTATATCCTGTGTTTTATTTATTTTGGCCGCCTGCTTGTCAATCTCTCTCGCCAGTTTAAGCGAATCAACGGAATGTATCAGGTCAAACATCGCCACGGCATCTTTGGCCTTGTTGGTCTGCAGATGCCCGACTAAGTGCCAGTTAATAGCGTTTAGGGTATAGGGTTTAGGGTATAGTTCCCTATGCTTTAAAAGAGCCTCCTGGACTCTGTTTTCGCCTATGTCTGTAATGCCGCAGGTGAGCGCTTCTTTGATCTCTTCCAAAGATCTGCTTTTGGCCACGCATACAAGCGTTATATCATCGGGATCTCTATTGCTTTTCCGCGCCGCTTGCCGTATCTTGTTCCTGACAGTAGCGATATTATCACATATCATTTTTTACTTTCCAAGCAGAAAATGATACAGCAGATAGAACCCGCAGTTTAGATACTCCTGGGTGATTTCCTTAAGCGGCCGTTCATGCAGCCACCAATTTCTCAATATGAAATATTTGGTATAAACGGTGGCGTTGTAAACCTTGACATCGGTTGACCTAAAGAGCCACCTGGCCGTTATGAGGGCGCGGCGCATGTGATAATCGCCGGTAACCAGAATAAACGACTTGAGATTATTTTCTAAAATGATTTCCTTAGCCACTTTTAGTTCATCGAACGTGCTTGTGGCTGTCATATCCCCTATAATAATCGCCTCGGGGGCGACGCCCTGTGACTCAAAAAATTTTTTATAGACCTCCTCGTGAGTGGTATTTAAATTAAATAGGGTCTTTATCACATTGAACATGAGGTTGTCTTTTTCCAGTATGCGTATTATCTTACTGGTAAACCCTTCACGATAAAGCTGTGCCGCCATCTTCTCCCTGTTAAAATCCAAGTCCCCGCTTAAAACTACAACCACATCAGCTTTCTGGATATTATCCTTAACTATCAGGAACCTGGCCGGCAGCGGCATCCACAGGCCGTGCGTAGCCGCCAGCACCGCGGCTATGACCAGAAACGTTATGAAATTTCTCTTCCCTTTTCCCATTTTGCCTTAATTTTACTTAACCTGCAAAATGATCCCGAGTTGTCATCGTTTCCTTCAAGCAACGAGGGACCATATATGTTTCACATATTATATCACTTTAAGACAATGCTTGACGAATTATTTTTTTGGTGTATAATATAGCGAAAACATGATAACAAATTCGTATTATCCAAAATTTAAATCGCCGATTATGATTTGCGCCTGGCCCGGGATGGGCGAGGTCGCGATAAGGGCCGTTCTGCACCTGAAGGGGACCCTGCCTTTCAAGGAGTTCGCAAGGCTTGAGGCCCCGGAATATTTTGAGCCCTCCGGCGTGCTTATAAAGGGCGGGATCCTGAGCCTTCCAAAATCCGAGGGTGGGATATTTTACTGCTACAAGAATCCGAAAAAGGGCGATGATATCATCCTGTTCATTTCGGATGCTCAGCCCAATCTGGGAAACAGCATTCAATACGCTGATCAGATACTGGCGTTTGCCCAGAAACACAAGGTAAAACGCATATATACCTTTGCCGCCATGACGGTGCCTATAGAGCACGGCCAGGACCCGCGGGTCTGGATCGCGTCCAGCTCAAAAAAACTCATTGAAGACTTTAAAGGTTTCAACCTGAAGGTCATGAATGAGGGACAGATCAGCGGTTTAAATGGCCTCATACTCGGACTCGCCAAAAATAAGGGCATCGAAAGCATCTGCCTTCTCGGAGAGATTCCTATTTACACCATTCAGATAGAGAACCCAAAGGCCTCTGCGGCGGCGCTTGAGGTATTCGGCCGGCATCTGAACCTTGATATCAATCTGAATGCCCTCAAGGAAAGGGCCAAGTTTGTAGAGGAAGAAATCAACAAGCTGATAGGTTATATAAAAGGAGACTCTTTTCACCCCGGCCCGCTCAGTGAGGAAGATATAGAGAAGATAAAAAAAGAGTTGGCTGCCTTTACAAAACTTCCTGAATCGGCAAGAAAAAAGATCGAAGACCTGTTTAAGCTGGCTGCCGGAGACCTTAGCAAGGCCATTGAGTTAAAAAACGAGCTGGATGTCTGGAGTGTTTTTAAGGAGTATGAGGACAGGTTCCTGGACCTGTTTAAGAAGAAAAGCCCGCCTAGGTGAGTTTTACAACTATAACGGTTATATCGTCGTGCTGAGCCGCCTTGCCCTGAAAATTCTTTAATTCCTTCAATATGAAATTTACAATCTGCCCAGCGTCCGAATCCCTGCGGAGTTTCACGATATCTATCAGCCTCTCAATACCGAATTCGTTGCCTTTTGCGTCCCTTGCCTCGCTGGCGCCGTCAGTATAGAATATGATTATGTCGCCTTTTGCCAGGTTAACAGCCTTGTCGCTGAATGTGATGCCTTCCATGATGCCTACCGCCATCCCGTCCTCCATGGAAAGCCTCTGCGTCTCTTCGCCCCCGACAAGTATGACCGGCAGGTGGCCCGCGTCCGAAAAAATAAGCTTCTTCTGTTTTGCGTCAATTATCCCGTAGGCGACGGTGGTAAACAGGCCGGAGCGCTCATCCGAGGCTATCTCATTGTTAAGCATCTCTATCGTTTTGGACGGCCGGTCCTCGCTTTTAGTGTACACCCTGAATAAGGTGTCTACCTTGGCCATAAAGAGCGCCGCGGGGATGCCTTTTCCGGATACATCGCCGATCATGACGCCGAATCTGTTATCGCTAAATTTTACAAAATCATAGAGGTCCCCGCCCACTTCCTTGGCGGTTTTCATTGCCGCGGCTATGTCCAGGCCGGGGATATTTGGTATCTCGGCCGGCAGAAAACACCTCTGTATAGAAGATGCGACCGCAAGCTCCTTTTGTATCTTTTCCCGCGCCCTTATTTCCCCGATGTACTTGACAAGGGTAAAAACCAGATAGATTACAAATAGTGTTATGGCGGGGCATACAATATCCGCCCATATCCCTTTAAACGCGAACAGCAGCACGGCGGTTACGAATAATAGCGAAATAACTCCTAAGGACATATAGAAGGCCACGTACGGCCTGAAGCGGCTTATCAAAAACATAATAAGCAAGGATAGCAGGATAAGGATTGAAAGATTCTCCAATCTGCCGAATCGTCTAAGGCGCACGCCCTCTGTGAGCATGTTAAAGAGATTGGCGTGGATGCCGAGCATTGGATAATCGCTCTGCACGGCTACCGGGCCTATCTCTTGCGTGCCTGTGGCTGTGAGGCCGATGAAGCAGACCTTGCCCTTCAGCTCTGAAAGATCTATTCTTGGCGGTTTGCCTTCGGACAACTCCTGGTCCGCGGCCAGAATATCCAGATAGGAGTAGTGCTTGAATACATCGCCCCACCGGCCGGCAAAATTCAACAAAAGGCATCCCTGCTCATCAAGAATCCGGGGGCCGATCTTTACCTGTCCCCCCAGATAATCTGAAGCGGCCAGAAATGTCATTGAAGGATGTAATTCATTGTTATATTTTATAAAAATGGGCGCGCGTCTGACTTTGCCGTCGATATCCGTAATCTTGTTTATAAAACCCTTGCCTTTGGCCGCCGCGGCGAGTCCTTTCAAAAGCGGGGCGTCTATGTCGGAGGCCTCGGGAAGAGTTCCTCTCGGCTTTTCTTTCAGCCTGAACGCGTAAGGGAAATATACATTGCCGGCCTCTTTTATGGATTTAACAAAGACGGGGTCCCAGCCAGTGGGTTCGCAGAAAAGTATATCAAAAATTATTGATCTTGCTTTGGATTTTCTTAAGACATCTATCAGGCTCCGCGCCGCAGGAAGTCGAAATAGAACGCCTGAAGGGTATCCTCCCCTATTTCAACCAGAACGATATCAGGGTTTATCTTCTGCGGGAAAAACAGCCGTACGTTATACCTGAAGTCAAGAGTAACAAGCTCAAAGCGGTCCAGTATCCTGAAATAGGACAACGACAAGACGTCTATTACCAAAAGCGCCAACGCAAGATATATGAGTACCTTTTTATAGTTTATGGACTTGGGGATACCTTGTGGAGGCCTTGGTGCGTTAAAAGGCATAATGAAAACCGATAGAATATATGCTGCCGGAGTATTTCTCGGAAGGTTCGTTAGATTCGTTCTGCCTGTATGAATAATTCAAAGAAGCCGATAACCTTTTTGTGATATCAAATAGAAGCGACGATGAAATATTATAAAGGTTGTCCTTCTGTCTTCTTCCCGTATCGCTTACCAGATGTCTCGTTTTATAGTCAGTCCTCTGATAACCTGCGCCGATAAGGGCGAACAGCCTGTCCCTGAATAAAGGGACAACAGTGGATATATCAAGCCTGTAGGCCCAATAATCATAGTAGTCCATATACTGGTCGTTTGAATCATTTACATAATATCTGTTTTTGATCTTCAGGAATATGTCTTTAATGCCCAACCCTGCCAGTTCGTAAGCGAGGCCGTTTCTTATGTCCTGCCTGGCGGCCGCCTTTTTGGCCCTTGAGCCGTCTTCGGCCTTGCGCTCCGGATACCGCCTTATCTCAAAATCATAACCCAGTCTATGGTATATTGTTTTGCTTATATTATGCCTGAATAATAATTGCGGGCTGTATGAGGCGTATGTTGACGCATCTTCATGAGGATAGTAATTATATTCAAAGGCGTTATTAAAGGAGAGGGCCGCCCTTTTATCAAACAGGTCTAACGCCACGGCAGCCGAAACATTATTATCGTAAAAACTTGCGTCCGTTTGCTCATGATAGGTTACAGTGCCGAGATAGTAATCAATAATACCGTTTACATTTTCCGTAAAGGCGCGCCTGTAAGCCAGCTCCATGTCCAGTTCTGAAAATTGGCCGCCCTTCCTTGACGAATCAAGGTTTACATTGTTGTCGTAGCCTTCATAAACGTCGCAATAAAAAAGGAGTTTACTTTCATCCTTTGCCATACAAGGCGTTATGGCTATAAAAAATACCACAAAAATAGATAACGCTTTTTTCATCATCCCCATATTAATATTGAATCCTATTTCCCCCTCCTCCGCTTGAACCGCCCCTCGTCCTTCTGTCACGCCTGATCTCTTCTGTCCGCGTGGTCTCGCGTTCCACGCGCTCCAGTATCCTTGAACGGCTCTCTGACTTCTCCAACTTCTCTGATTGCGCCTCGCCGCCCCGGCCTTTTTTCTCTTTGTACTTATTAAGGTGGCTGCGTGCCTCTTTGAGCCACGCGCGCCAAGACTGTATTTCTTTTTCGCTAAGCCGGGAAAAT
>CAYQVM010000052.1:0-6416 GCA_964421145.1 uncultured Planctomycetia bacterium | reverse complement strand
GGTGATATAATACGAAACCTGATCGCCGGCCTGGTAAGCGCGTCCCGAGCGCAAGGCCAGCTCGTAAGCGGCATTTCTTCCCCGGCCGCCCCGGGCGATTTTTGCCGCATAAGTATCGGAAAATGTGGGCCTGACCGCGTTCAACACAAAAAATACAGAGGCGTAAGCCGTAATTATGGCCAACGCCGCTACGGTGGCCCGTAAGGGCCTTTCCCCCCAGCCGCACAAAAGGCCCATTATAAAAAATGGTATAATCCCGGCCCTCTTATCCTTCCACAGGCGCCTTAATTCCATGCGGTTCTCATTATAAGAGGCCCAGCTTGCGTCATTGTACCTGGCCGCGGTTATGAAATATTGTTTTATGTTGGCGTAGGATTCCCTTGCTGTCTTCGGCCCTTTTTCGTCAACGCCTTCTTTGTTGTCCCTGCCCCTGAAGTTCTCTCTCGTAAGAAAACGCGCCTCTTTGAGATTGGCGTGATAAATGTTGGTGCCAAATAAAATGGCGTTTAAGAAATCCACCTTTTCCATATTCGCCTCGGCCAGATCCGCGGCCGTGAGATCGGCGTGCCAGAACCTGGCCCGAGTAAGGTCCGCCATCATAAAATTCGCGCCCACGCAGTCGGCGCCGATGAAATCACACTCCGATAAATTGGATCCCGTCAGGTCGGCGCCGGAAAGTTCTGCGTCGGAGAAACTGGCGCCCTTCAGGACAGCATTGGACAGGTTCGCGTCTTTAAGGTTGGCGTGAAGCAGGTTTATCAAAAGGGCGTTCAGGCCCTTCAGGTAAAAGCCTTCCATGGAGTGGGCGCGCTTATTGTGCTCCTCAAGCTGGGCGATAAAGGCCTTCTTGTCCTCTATGTGCTTCCAGCAATAGGTTGAGAGGCTAAGCGCCCTCTCTTTGCAAAATGCCTCTTTGCAGTTTATCTGCATACGGTAGTAATTATATCATATTTTATTGCTTTACAGAAACATTTTTGGTATAATTTGTAACATGAAAGAATATTGGAAATACCTATCAATTCAAGCGGTTGTTTTGTTTGCCTGCTGCCTTGTGATAGCCGCGGATGTATCCTGCCAGGAAGGTCAGCAAGATATTCCCGACGTTCCGGAAGAGGCGGCGCCGAGGCGCATCATCCAGATGGGCAACATCCAGGTCTTGGGCGGCTATTCCGATATCAATACCGGCAGTCCGCTTTGGGGCTATAATGTATCCGGTTTCTATTCGCCCGCCGTACGGTTAAATGAAAAAAATTACCTTATTCCTCTATATAACGGCGCGTATAAGCGCATGCGTCAATATGTGACCCAGGAAGAAGGCGGCAGGCTCTATAACAACTGGCAGATACATAACGGTTCCATCGCGCTTCGCAGCAAGCTCTCCGATACATGGTCAAGCCGCCTGACGGCGCTGGCTACATGGAATTTTGTCAAAGAAACAAGGGATGAGTCCTTCGGCAAAGGCCTTTACGATTATGAGGACTACGGCGGTTCCGCTGATTTCCGGCATATAAGTCCTATTGACGAAAAAAGAGAAAATATGCAGACAGTGGGATTCCAGTACTTTCACAGGGATTATCCTCACTATCAATCATTAATATCTCTCGCGGCGCAAACCGCGGTTGAAAAAAAAGAAAAAGATTTTGACGGTGTAAAATTTTCCGGGGGATTTGAGGCGAAAAATACACAAGGCCTGAATTGGGAAGCCAAACCGTCCCTCCTTTTAAAATACTTCATTGACAAAAGGCTGATAGACGAGGGCGGCGTTCTGGACATGGACAAGAAAAGAAGGGATTATGTGGTTACGGTGGAATTAAACGGCATGTACCCTGTAAAAAGAGATGCCTGGGAAATAGCCATTGATAACTCACTAGATTACAACTATTCCAACCTGGGATACTACGACTCCACAAATAATGACGTCTACACTAAAAATTATTACACATATCTAAGCCTTTTCACATATCCATATTTGACGTATTATTATCCTCTTGGGAAAGACAAAAGGGTCTCTTTGCGCTGCGGGTATTCTTTTTTATTAAGGGATTACTCTGACAGAAAAGCGCAGGAGTCAGGCGGGGTTTATACAAACAACGACCAAAGAGACAAGGAGCATGCCTTTCATATCAACTGCTCCTTCCCTCTGACAAAAAAGATATCCTGGATTACAAGTTATGATTATACGTGGGCAAGATCAAATCAGAAATACGAAAAGTATTATACATATTCTTACGACGTATATCAGGTGCAGTCAGGCTTTTCTGTAGACTTCTAGTATTGAGGCCCTTCCCCTCCCTTCCAGTCGCGCCATTTTGAATATGCCGCGCCGGTTTCTCCTCCACGCCAGCTGTGATTAGCGCGCCATCCCTGGCGTTCCCATGGGATGTAGATTAGGTCTATGTCTCTATTTTCATTACCGCCAAATTTGGATTGCAGATAAATCTCCAGGTTATTCTCTCCTATATCCGGGAAACCCGCCATGTTGACAGCGAGGGCATCCCATATAGTGTTGAAATTCATATTCAGGAAATTGGCGTCGCTTACCCGGCCTGCATCGCCGTCGCCGATGACGTAGAACCTGGCGCGGACATCCCATTTGGATGGCAGGCCGTCGGGGTTATATAGAAAACCCCTGGGGTTGTATCCTGTGCCGCTGGGCTGATCAACTGTTATCGTAAAGGTTACCCACTCATTGTTGACAAACATCTTGTCGCTTGTAATATCTTGCCGCCAATTATCGGCTATTTGATAAAGGCTCGCGCCGAATTCTCTTTTCTCATTAAACGCGTCACCTGACGGGTTGCCCATCTTCACGGTCATATCTACAGGGTAAAACTCCGGTTTGTCGGCGCCATAATTCGGGCCTTCCGTTACGCGGCCGTTTTCATCTATAGAGCCTTCCAGGTAATCATTCCAGGGAAGATCGCGCAGTTGGCCGCCTGTTAACTTATCGAGTGACTTATTGAATGTTGTCTTCCAGTCCAGGCCATGCAGGCCGGCATAATCTCCGCCTGCGCGCAACGTAAGGTTCATCACCTCTACGGTATTGGCGTTCGGCCGTAATATATACTGCTCGACGCGGACACGGTAACCTTCGCGGTCTATCAGGACCTTGCCCGTTTGCGCGTCGCATATCCTCTCCATGACAGAATCATTGTATCTGGCTGAAAAATCGGAAAGCATATCGCTTATCTCACGGCGAAGCTCGTTTTCTTCGATGAGAAAAAGCCTTGCCTCACGCATCCCGTCGCGGCTCTTCGTCCTTTCGGCGTCCATCGGGAAGGCATCCTCGTAGTCTCCAATACCGTCATCGTCCGAATCCTTATCCATATCTTTTGGATCCGAATTCACCCACCATGATGCGACTTCCATGCCGTCCTTTATACCATCTTCATCCGTATCTGACTCATTAGGAGACGTACCGAGGGCCAGCTCTTTATTGTCCCGCAGACCGTCCGCGTCCCCGTCCGGACTGAAAGGATCCAGGTGCTCGCTAAAAACCTCGAACCCGTCCTCCAGGCCGTCACCGTCCGTATCTTTGTCGAACGGATTAAGCTGTGCCGTCATCTCTATCCCGTCATTCAGCCCATCGCTGTCCGTGTCCGCGTTATTCGGGTCAAGGCCTATTTCTCTTTCCAGCTGGTCCGATATGCCGTCCTTGTCCGTATCCAGAACATACTTATCCGATTCAGGCGCGCGCGCGGCCCTAAAGGAGTTGAGGTCAAGCGGGTCCGTGCCTTCAGCGATCTCAATGCCGTCGTCTATGCCGTCACCGTCCGTATCCTTGAGAAGGGGATTTGTGTCAAATTTAACTCCCTCCCCCTCTCCCTCATCTGAACCCACCTCCATCTCATCGCTTATGCCGTCGGCGTCATCATCCCAATCCCATCCGTTTGGTATCCCGTCTTTATCCGCGTCTAAATATATCTTTTTGGTTCCGCCTTCGGATTCGCGTTCTACATATTCGGGGAAAAAGAGAGGATGGTCCGGGTCTGTCCCGGCAAGCGCTTCTTCTTTATCAGTAGCGCCGTCTCCATCTGTGTCTGCCTTTAGGGGGTCGGAATGCCAGCCTGATTTATCATCCATTTCCTCTTTGTCTGTAAGCCCGTCATTATCAGTGTCCGCGTTCACGGGGTCTGTGCCCCTTGACAGCTCTTCTTGATCTTCCACGCCGTCATCATCTGTATCTTCGCTTTCAGGATCAAGTCCTAATTTTAATTCTGCTTCATCGGCGATGCCGTCCTCATCGCTGTCCTGGCCAAATTCATACGGATTATCATCGGAACTGTCAAAAGGATTTGAACCCATACAAATCTCAAGAGAATCTGAAATGCCGCCGCCGTCCGTGTCAGCGGAATAACTGTTAAGGGTAATATCGCCATCCGGGTCTAAAATATACTCTTCATCGACATAACTAAATCTATACCTGGCCTCTGTAGCGTTATTTAAATAATCTCCGTCTATATCATCGTCTTCTTTATCAGGCCTGCCGTCTAAATCCTTATCATAGGTTACACCGTGGGGGAAGGAGTCCGAAAGGCGCGGGTTTGTTTTTTCTTCCATTTCTTCTACGTCACCGGCGCCGTCATCATCGGTATCCCAGCCGCGCTCATTCAGGCCATTTTTTATCTCATACGCATCCAGTATCCCATCCCCATCTGTATCTGCTTTTAGGGGATCCATATAAACAAAGGCCTCAAAGCCGTCTGTCAGGCCGTCGCCGTCGCTGTCATTGCTTAATGGGTCCAAACCATATTGTCCTTCTATGTTGTCTGATAGGCCGTCGTTATCATCGTCAGGGTCGGCATTATTGCCCATACGGTCTTTATCGGTATCCAGCCATTCTGTTTTATCTAACGGGAAGGCGTCATCGACATCAAGGTGTTCGTCATTATCGTCGTCTAGGTCGTAATCGTCTATGAGGCCTTCAGAGTCTGTGTTTGTTTCCTTATCGTCAGTTATGCCGTCTAAGTCAGTGTCTGTAAGTAAGGGGTTAGTGCCTGTGCCCAATGGGCCTTCCTGGGTATCCAGGAGCGTATCGTTATCGTCGTCTAGGTCGTAATCGTCTATGAGGCCTTCGTTGTCGGTATTTACTTCCTTGTCGTCTTTGACTCCATCATCGTCCGTGTCTATCAGTAATATATTGGTGCCACGGACAACTTCGTCAGTATCTAAGACCTTGTCGTTGTCGTCATCCGTATCGGCATTATTGCCTATGCGGTCCTTATCAGTATCCAGCCATTCTGTCTTATCTAACGGGAAGGCATCGTATATATCAAGAATGAGATCATTATCATCATCCGTATCAGTTGAATCGGGGATACCGTCGTTGTCCGTATCCACAAAAAAGGAGTCCTGCGAATTCTTTTTATCATCCTGCGCCTGCTCATTTGAGTCGTCCTGATCGTCCGCCTCGTCCTCCACATCGCCTTCTACATCGCCTGTGTCTCCTCCGGGCGGCGTCGAATAACCCTCGGCTTCCGCTCCGACTTCCCAGCCGCTCACAAGCGCCTGCAATTGTTCGCTGGATGGGACGACCGGGCCGCTGAAATTCCCCTCGTTGTCTATTTCATAAATATGCCCCGGTTCCGTATCAAACATCTGCCCCAATCTATTGTCTACAAAGAATCCCCTGCCTTCTTCAAATAGGACCCTGGTCGAGTCCGGGAACACAACAAGATAGATTATCGTGCCCCTGGCGCCCGCTATAGCCGTAGGCGTCTTTATCTTAAACGTGGAGCTTCCTTGGATCTTTTTTATCTTGGCCCATATCTGACCCGTATCGGCCTGAAAAAAGTTTTCATAATCGCCCGTGAGGTTATTTTGCGTGATATTTGAGATTATCAGGCGCGAGTTGGGCTTTAATTTAATGATGTTTCCGTTTTCCAGCACGCATTCTATCTTGCCGTTTTCCTTGGTCATTATCTCGGTGCCTGAGCTAAGCTGTTCCCCTGCCTTGGCGTCGTGCCAGAACAGCGATCCTCGGCTCCGGATCGTCACGCTGCCTACTACGCTGGTGATTGTGGCCTTGGTTTCGGAAATCCTGGAGATAGCGCCTGACGGAACGCTTCCCTGCTGCGTTGCCGGCTGCGCGCCGGAACCGACAACCGGCGCCTGCGGCGCCTCAGCGCCGTAGCCTATGCAATAGGACGCGAATAAAATACAGACCGGTAAAGTAAATATTTTCTTTCTCATATGTTCATCTTTCCTCTCTTAAATGAAGTTCGGCATAATGGGCGATCATTTCGCCTATCTTCTTGGGAGGCGTAACCTCAAAGTAATGGTCTATGACGCAATGGGCCATCTCATGGGCTAATATAGCCGCCGATATTTTTTCCTCGCACCCGTAAAACGTATTTAATTTAAAAACATAAAAGGCAATGAATTTATTCTGCTCGTTAAATATCTCCATGTAAACG
>CAYQVM010000051.1:4414-6648 GCA_964421145.1 uncultured Planctomycetia bacterium | reverse complement strand
ATCAACCCTGCCGATATTATCAAATATATTGGTAGAGACAAACAGAGAGGGGATCAGGCTCACAGCGACGGATTTGGATATAGGAATAATAAATGATATACCACTGAAGGTTGAGATGGAGGGCGCCGTAACCATACCCGCAAAAAGGTTTTTTGATATTATTAAGGAAATACCCCAGGACAAACAAATTACGATCTCCGCGAAAAAGAACAACATCATCACCATAGAATGCGAAAACCTATTTTTTAAATTAATAGGCCTTCCAAAAGAGGAGTTTCCAAGGCTGCCGGAGTTTAAAGACAAAGAGGGCATAATTGTTTCTCAGCCGCTTTTAAAAAAGATGTTGAGCTTGACGTCTTTCGCGATGAGCTTTGACCAAACAAGATATGTTTTAAACGGCAGCCTTTTTGTAATAGGGCCAAAAACAATCAGGGTGGTGGCCACGGACGGACGGCGGATGTCAATGGTGGAGAGCGCAGTACAGCTGCCTAAGGACTTTGAAAAATTGCCAAAGCAGATCATCGTGCCGGCAAAGGCAATATCAGAGCTTTTAAAAACCCTTGGGACAGAGGGCGATACAAAGATAATAATAAGTGAGAATCAGGCGCTTTTTAATCTGGGCAGCACCACAATAATATCCCGGCTTATAGAAGGGGAATTTCCTAAATATGAACAGGTTATTCCTAAAGAATTAAAGGATAAACTTAAGGTAAGCCGCGAGAGTTTGTTGCTGGCGGTAAAAAGGGCAAGTATACTGACGAGCCAGGAATCCCAGGCGATTAAATTTGAGATATTTAAAGACAAGCTGGTCATCTCAAAGGTTACGCCTGAGCTCGGAGAGTCGCGGGAAGAACTATCTGTCTCATACAGCGGGCCCGGGCTCGTTATAGGATTTAACCCGAACTATCTTTTGGATGCGTTGAAAAACATGGACAAGCCTGATGTAGCACTGGAACTGTCTTCTCCGGAAAAGCCCGGGGTAATAAGGACGGAAGACGGTTACGTCTATGTAGTGCTGCCCATGCAGATAACATAGGTATGACAGACGGGCAAGACCGCGTTTTGCCGATCAGGGATATAGTAAATAAGGTAATTGCCGATTTATCAACCGGCGGCGAAACGCACCACAGGATCAACGCGGAAGAGATAAAGCATTTTTGGAAGAAGGCGGCAGGCGAATTCGCAAGCCGGCGTTCCCGGCCGGCATCTTTAAAAAAGGGCAAGTTAATAGTGGCCGTAGGGGACTCAAGCCTTCTTTATAATTTGACGCTAAAGAAACGGGAAATACTCGCGAGTTTAACAAAGGAATCGGATGGCAGGATACAGGAAGTCCAGTTTAGGATAGGAGAAACAAGTGGGAAGACCAAAGAGCAAAGAGCAGAAGCCAAAGGCAAAAGAAGAAGATAGAGAGCCTCGCGAAAAGGAAATAGCTGTGAAAAAATATGACGCGACCACCATTCAGGTCCTGGAAGGCGTGGAGGCGGTCAGAAAACGGCCGGCCATGTATATCGGCGATACTGCTACGATGGGCCTGCATCATTTGGTGTATGAAGTTGTGGACAACTCCATAGACGAAGCGGCGGTCGGCTATGCGAAAAATATAAATGTTTTAATTCATGCAGACAACAGCATCAGCGTGACAGACGACGGGCGCGGCATCCCTGTGGATATTCACAAGACGCAGAAAAAACCTGCGGTGGAGGTTGTATTAACTACACTGCACGCCGGCGGTAAATTTGATCACCGGGCGTATAAAGTCGCTGGCGGCCTGCACGGGGTCGGCGTTAGCGTCGTGAACGCGCTTTCCGACTGGCTTGAGGTGGAGGTAAAGAGGGACGGAAAAGTTTTTCATCAGAGGTATGAAAGAGGGAGGACCGCCTCAAAACTTACGGTTATCGGCAAAAGCCAGCGTACCGGCACAAAGGTGACGTTTAAAGCGGACAAAGAGATATTCTCAGTCAAGATAGATTATAGCTATGACATACTGGCCAATCGCTTAAGAGAACTTGCCTTTTTAAACAAGGGAATAAATATTGAACTTAAGGACGAACGGACTGAAAAATCCAACGTCTTCAATTTTTTAGGCGGAGTTACATCGTTCGTGGAATATCTTAATAAAAATAAGAACCCGCTCCATAAAAAAGTGGTCTATTTTGAAAAGGAAAAAGACAAATGACTGACGCAATCAAGAGCGGTCATGATTGGCGTGGTTATCCCTCCTGCTCATTCCTTCT
>CAYQVM010000051.1:0-4404 GCA_964421145.1 uncultured Planctomycetia bacterium | reverse complement strand
TTCGTCAGGGAGAAGGACGGGGTCGTCGTCGAGGCGGCGATGCAGTACAACGACGGTTACGCCGAGAATATATTCAGCTTCGCGAACAACATTAATACTGTTGAAGGCGGAACCCACATGAGCGGTTTTAAGTCGGCGCTTACAAGGGCCCTGAATCAATACTGCAAGAACAAAAATCTGCTTAAGGGCGAAGGCGAGACCCTTTCGGGAGACGATGTCCGCGAAGGGCTTACCGCTGTAGTAAGCGTCAAGGTGCCGAACCCGCAATTTGAGGGGCAGACCAAGGCAAAACTCGGGAACTCGGAAGTAGAGGGCATCGTAAACTCTGTTGTGAATGATTCGCTCGGCGCGTTCCTGGAAGAAAATCCGCCGGTAGGCAATAAGATTGTTGAAAAGGCAGTACTTGCCTCGAGGGCGAGAGAGGCGGCCAGAAAGGCAAGGGAGCTTACCAGAAGAAAAGGCGCCCTTGAGATGAGTTCTCTGCCGGGAAAACTTGCCGACTGCTCGGAACGGGACGCGGCGTTGTGCGAGCTATATATAGTTGAAGGTGACAGCGCGGGCGGCTCGGCAAAACAGGCGCGCGACAGGAGATTCCAGGCGATACTGCCTATAAAGGGTAAAATACTTAATGTTGAAAAATCAAGGTTGGACAAGATACTAAGCAACGAGGAAATAAGGACTATAATAACCGCCCTCGGAACGGGCGTAGGAGAAGAATTTGATGCCGGCAAGCTGCGATACCACAAGGTTGTGTTCATGGCCGACGCCGATGTGGACGGCTCGCATATAAGGACCTTGCTTCTTACATTATTTTATCGTCAGCTTCCAAAATTAGTTGAACAGGGGTACATATATATCGCCCAGCCGCCGCTATATAAGATCAAGCGCGGCAAACGTGAAGAGTATATAGACACAGAGGCGCGCATGAATGACCTGCTTCTTGAGCTCGGCAGCGAAGGCATGACCCTGACAAGGGTTAAGGATAAAACAACCTTTACAGATAAACAGCTAAGCGAACTTCTAAATAATCTGGTTGAATTTGAGAAGCTGGCAACGATTATAGAGAAAAGGGGAGTGAAAATATCAGAATATCTCCAAAATAGACACTCAAAGACCAAAAAGTTGCCCCTTTATAGGGCAAAAGTGGAGGACGAATACAAGTTTTACTATGATGATGAGGGATTGGGCAAAGATGTAAAAGTTAACGAAGAAGAAAGCAAGATTGAGAAGGAAATAGAGCTGATTGAATTCTATGAGGCAAAAGAATTAGAGGATGTTTTAAAAAATATTGATAAACTAAAGATCGACATAATGGATTATTCACCTGGTGGGGCAGAAGAGGAAGAAGAGAAAACAGGCAAAAAGAAGTCAAAAGGCAGTGCGGAGCGAAGCGGAGCCTCCCCGAAGGGGAAAAGCCCAAAGGCAAAAGATAAAACAAAAATAAAAGAAGGTTTGTATAAAATAGTAGTTGAGGGTGATGAGAGATATGTCAACAGCCTAAAAGAGGTGTTGGGTTTTGTAAAGGAAAACGGAAAACATGGCATGAGCATACAGCGCTACAAAGGCCTCGGAGAAATGAACCCGCAGCAGCTTTGGGAAACGACCATGGACCCGGAGAAACGTACCCTTTTAAAAGTGATAGTTGAAGACGCTGTTGAGGCGGGCGAGATGTTTACTGTTTTAATGGGCGATCAGGTTGAGCCGAGGAGAGAATTTATAGAGACCCACGCGCTCAACGTAAGATACTTAGACGTATAGAGGAAAAACATGTACACACGTAATGAAAAGATAGCGCCGATATATATCGAAGACGAAATGCGCGATTCCTACATAAGCTACGCGAGGAGCGTAATAGTGGGAAGGGCGCTTCCGGACGCGCGGGATGGCTTAAAGCCGGTTCATCGCCGCATACTTTACGCGATGAAAGACTTGAACCTGGAACATAACAAGGCCTACAAGAAATGCGCCAGAATCGTCGGAGACTGCCTTGGCCGATACCACCCTCACGGCGACATGGCCGTTTATGACGCGCTTGTCAGGATGGCGCAGGATTTCTCGCTCAGATACCCGCTGATTGATGGGCAAGGCAACTTCGGATCGGTAGATGGGGATTCACCGGCTGCCATGAGATACACCGAGGCGAGGATGGAGCACATAACCGACCTGATGCTTCAGGATATAGAAAAGGACACAGTAAAATTTGTCCCGAACTTTGATGAATCTCTAGAGGAGCCGTCTTTATTGCCGGCGGTACTGCCAAATCTGCTTATTAACGGCTCGTCCGGCATAGCGGTCGGGATGGCTACCAACATACCGCCTCACAATCTGAACGAGGTATGCGACGCGGTCACGGCGCTCATTGACAAGCCGGACACAGAGATTAAGGAATTGATGAAGTATGTAAAAGGGCCGGACTTTCCTACCGGTGGAATCATACGCGGCAGGGAAGGCATAAAATCCGCCTATACTACGGGCCGCGGCCTTTTAAAGGTGCACGCGAAGGCCAGCATAGAAGAACAGAAATCCGGCAAGCAGACCATTATAATAGCCGAACTGCCGTATCAGGTGAACAAGGCCAACCTGATAAGTTCCATCGCAGACCTCGTACGCGACAAAAAAATAGAAGGCATAAGCGATGTGCGCGATGAATCGGACAAAGACGGCATAAGGGTGGTAATCGAACTAAAGAGGGGCGAGAACGCGCAGATCATACTGAATAATTTATATAAACACACCCAGATGCAAGAGAGCTTCGGCGTTATCATGCTCGCCCTGGTAAACGGCAAGCCGCAGGTCCTGAACCTAAAACAGCTCCTTGAGAATTATGTTGAGCACAGAAAAGATATTATTACCAGGCGCACCAAATTTGATTTAAACAAGGCCCTGGATCGGGCCCATATATTAGAGGGCCTAAAAATCGCCCTGGACAACCTGGATAAGATTATAAAGACAATCAGGCAGTCAAAGGACCCGCAGACGGCCAAAGAGGCCCTGATGGAAAATTTTGACCTTTCGGAAAGACAGTCGGTCGCGATCCTGGAGATGCAGCTTCAGCGCCTGACAGCGCTTGAAAGGGAGAAGCTTGACGAGGAATACCTGGACCTGATTAAGAAGATAGCGTTGTATAGGGCGATCTTGGAAAGCGAAAAGAAGGTCCTTGAGATAATAAAGCAGGAAGTTTCGGGGTTAAAGGAAAAATTCGGCGACCCGCGCAGGACAGAGCTTCTATCCGAAGCGGAGGAGCTATCCATTGAGGACTTTATAGCCGAGGAGGATATGGTCATAACCATAAGCCACTCCAATTATGTTAAACGCCTGCCGGTAAGCGCATACAGGAAGCAGAAACGCGGCGGCAAGGGCGTGACGGGAGCGGATATGAAGGAAGAGGATTTTATAGAACATCTCTTTATCGCTTCAACCCACGATTATATATTATTCTTCACCACCAAGGGCCGCGTGTACTGGCTTAAGGTCCACGAAATACCGGAGGCCTCAAGACAGTCCAGGGGAAAGGCGATTATCAATCTGATGCAACTTGAGCAGGGTGAGGGTATAAGCGCGTATATCCCCGTGAGAGAGTTTAAGGAAGGCCAATTCCTTGTTATGGCCACAAAGATGGGCCTTATAAAAAAGACCGAACTGACCGCATTCTCCAATCCCAGAAAAGGCGGCATCGTAGGGATCACTATTGAAAAGGATGATGAACTTATAGGGGTCAAGCTCACGGACGGGCAAAAAGAACTGACGCTTGCCACCATGGAAGGCAAGGCGATCAGGTTCCCCGAAGACCATGTCAGAGGCATGGGCCGGGGCGCAAAAGGTGTAAGAGGCATACGACTTGGCAAAAAAGACGTGCTTATAGCCATGGAGGTTGTAGAAAAAGACGCTACGCTTTTGACGGTCACAGACAACGGTTTCGGGAAAAGAACCAACTTTTCCGAGTACCGCATCCAGTCCAGGGGTGGGAAAGGTATAATAAATATCAAGGCGGGCAAGAAAAACGGGCTGGCTGTCGGAGTAAAAAGCGTAACCGACAAAGACGAGATGATGCTCATCACTGAGAAAGGCATGATAGTCCGCTGCGCGGTCAAAGACATAAGAGCTACCGGCCGCTCAACACAGGGCGTGCGGCTGATGAAATTAGAAGATAAGGATAAAGTCGTCTCTGTCGCAAAGGTAATTCCCGAAGAGGAAGAAACAAATTCGACCCCGTCGTCCAGCCTGGTTTAGGACACGTGCCTTTCACGCACGCGACACGAGTTCAAATCTCGTCGGGGTCGCCAATTGGAACGGTTAACCCCAAAGAGTTAACTCTTTGGGGCGCCTTCAGGAAAAGGTGGACTTCATTTTTGGAGTCCACTTTTATTTTTTGGACAACCTCACTAAGTAAGCGCTTCTTTTCGC
>CAYQVM010000050.1:0-6659 GCA_964421145.1 uncultured Planctomycetia bacterium | reverse complement strand
CTTCGGAGTCGTGGACGACTTGCTTTTCTTTGCCGGCGGTTCTTTTTCTCTTTATGACGCGCTTTAAGGTGATGTACTTATCGACCAGCTCTTTAGAGTTTATGACGTTGAGCTGTTTAAACAGGAACTCAAATTTCTCCTCAATAGGCTTGGTAATTTCATCCCGGGCGCCCTGAGGCAATTTCATGATGTCTTTTTTAAACTGGCCAAGCGCCTTTTTTCTTGCCTTGTAAATAAACTGCTCGTCTGTCTCGCCCTCTTTTCTTTCGCCGGCGCAGTTTACCTTTGTCCATTCATACATCTTTGCCCTTAAGTCCTGCGGGAAGGTCTTGCTCTCATAGACCATGTTTTGAAATTCGGTCTCGGCGAATTTATGGAAGGCCTCCAGGGGAAGCGTTGAGGCGCCGTGCTGGACCGCGCCTCCAAGGCCAAATTCCTCCCTGGCAAGTTTTGAAAGCGTCCTCAACGTCTCAAAGTCCAGCTTTACCTGGGCAATGGAGCCGTCTGGCAGGACCACGCCGCCGTGAGAGGTGCCTGTCTGGACGCTTATCTTTGCCAGCCCTTTGTAATTTTTCCTCAATGCCTTTCTGTATCCGGTCATGTAGGCGTGCAGTTCTTCAGGATTTGAATTCTCTTTGCCGACCTCGCCTATCTCGCCGCCAACGGAGACCTCGATACCTCTCGGCTGCAACCTTCTTATATGCTCGGTCAACTCGGCGCACACTTCATAATTCAACCTCTGTTGTTTATCCACGCTAGATTTTGACAAATCAACCAGGGTGGATGAGTCGATATCTATGTTGTAGAAGCCCGCGTCAACCGCGTCTTCTATAAGCGCCTTCAGCCCGCCTATTTCCTTTTCGGGGTTTTCCTTGTATTTCTTTCCATTCGCCTGGAAGTGGTCCCCTTGTATAAATACCGGGCCCTTGTAACCTTCCTTTATCGCGGCGGCGAGTACGACCGCCGCGTATTCAATTGGCGTCTGGCTTGTATATCCCATTTCGGACTTCGCGATTTCAAATATAAAGGCGCCGCAATTGCCTCTCTTTGCCACTCTGAATATCGCCTTTGCCAAATCATAGGTAAGCGTCCTCAGGTTTATGGCCGGAACACAGAAACCACTGAATTCCCCCCTGCCCCTTGCCATGTAAAATTCATATATGGAAGACGGATAAATACCGTTTTTATACGCGGTATCCAAAATTTTCTTGGCTACCCTCCTTTTGGACTCCGCGTCGTCTATCAACACCAGATCCTGCGCAAACTTGTCCATATCAAGCGCCCTTCGCCCCATTTTTCTATCTCCCCTTTCGATTTTCCCTCGTTTTACTACTCTGAAAACCGTCCCGAGCTTCCCTTGTCTTACTACTCTGAAGCGAGGGGCTTATTTTAATTACGTCAATACCTTCATCAGCTCATAAAGCTGGTTTATCTTTGTCGGCCTCGGTTTAACGGCAGTTTCAAGGTCCACAACGTTTAACTCGTTTGATATCACGCCGACCGCCTTGCCGGTTTCTCCCTTAATCAATAAATCTACCGCCGCCGCGCCAAGGGTTGCCCCCAGTATCCTGTCGCGCGCCGTAGGGGTGCCTCCCCGCTGAACATGGCCCAACACTACCACGCGCGTTTCCAGGGAGGTCATATCGGTAATTTTTTTTGCGACATCCTCCGCCTTGGCGGCGCCTTCCGCAACAACTATGATCCAGCTTATCTTTCCGCGGATATTACCCTCAACCATATCATGGCACATTGCGTTTATGTCAAATTTACGTTCCGGGACAAGGACATCCTCCGCGCCTCCGCCGAGGCCTACCTGCATAGCTATGAACCCCGAGTCTCTGCCCATCACCTCTACAACAAATATGCGCTCCATGCTGGTCGCGGTATCCCGGATCTTGTCTATCGCGTCAAGGGCGGTATTCACAGCCGTATCCGACCCTATTGTTGAATCGGTCCCGTTTATATCATTGTCTATGGTACCCGGCACGCCTACGCAGGAGATCTTATGCTCCTTTACAAACTCTATTCCTCCCTGATAAGTGCCGTTTCCGCCGATAAGGACCAGGCCGTCTATTTTATTTTTCCTGATAACATCCGCTGCGCGCTTGCGGCCCTCCTTGGTTATAAACTCGGGGCATCTGGCTGTTTTAAGAATTGTGCCGCCGCGATTTACAATATTTGATACGGAACGGTGGTTAAAGAGTTTCATCTCTTCGTTAATAAGGCCTGCATAACCCCTGAATATACCCATAATCTCAACGCCGCGATATAGCGAATACCTGACAACGCTCCTTATTGCCGCGTTCATCCCGGGCCCGTCGCCGCCCGACGTCAATACCCCGATTCTCTTCATATCTTATGATCCTTTATGTGCCCAGTTCCCAACTCGCTAAATATTTCTTTTGTTCCGGAGTCAACGTGTCTATCTTTATACCCATCGCCTTCAGTTTCAGCGCCGCGATATTCTTGTCTATGTCTTTGGGGACGCTGTAAACCTTGTTCTCAAGCTCGTTAGAATGTTTTTTCACATACTCGGCGGAAAGCGCCTGATTCGCGAAACTCATGTCCATCACGCTCGCCGGGTGGCCTTCAGCCGCGGCCAGATTTATAAGCCGTCCTTCGCCTAAAAGATATATCCTTTTGCCGCCGCGAAGGGTATATTCATCCGTAAAATCCCTCATCTGCCTCTTTTTTACGCTTAGTTTCTCGAGCCCCGGGATATCCAGCTCAACGTTAAAATGGCCCGAGTTTGCGACTATCGCGCCGTCTTTCATAAGGACAAAATGTTCTCTCCTGATGACGTTTATGTCGCCGGTAAGCGTAACAAATATATCGCCTATCTTTGCCGCCTCTTTTATCGGCAGGACGGTAAATCCGTCCATCGCCGCCTCCAGCGCCCTCAAAGGATTGATCTCGGTTATATAGACTATCGCGCCCTCTCCCTTGGCCCTCATTGCCACGCCTTTGCCGCACCACCCGTATCCGCAGACAACAAAATTTGTCCCGGCCAAAAGGTGATTTGTGGCCCTTATTATGCCGTCTATCGTTGACTGGCCCGTCCCGTACCTGTTATCAAAGAGATGTTTGGTATCGGCGTCGTTAACGGCTATGATCGGAAACGCCAGCAGGTTCTTCTCCTGAAGGCTCCTCAGCCTGATAACTCCCGTTGTGGTCTCTTCCGTCCCTGCCAGAATATCGGCCAGCAAGCCGCGCCGTTTTTTATGTATTGTGGATACCAGGTCCGCGCCGTCGTCCATTGTTATATTCGGCTTAACATCCAGGGCCTTATTAATATGCCTATAATACGTTTTTGCGTCTTCGCCTTTTATGGCAAAAACAGAAATCCCGTAATCCTTAACCATGGAGGCCGCCACATCATCCTGCGTGCTTAAAGGATTGGACGCGCATACGACACATTCGGCCCCGCCCGCCTTCAGCGTCAATATGAGATTCGCGGTTTCCGTGGTGACATGCAGGCACGCGGCAATCCTTGTCCCCTTCAGGGGCCTCTGGCTCGTAAACCTTTCTCTAATCAGATTAAGGACAGGCATATTGTTCCCCGCCCATTCAATCTTAAGTTTGCCCTTTGGCGCTAGCTTAATGTCTTTAACATGATATTGCATAAATAGATCTCCTTATTTTAGCGTTTAGCGTTTAGGGATTAGCGATTAGTACTAAACGCTATCCGCTATACGCTAATCGCTATTTTATATCTTCGCCTGTTTCGCGAGCTGTCTCGCTTTATCCGTTTCTTCCCACGTGAATCCTTCTTCTTTTCTCCCGAAGTGGCCGTAGGCGGCGGTGCGCCTATACCTGTTATTCGCCGATTCACGGAGTTTCAATTCGGCTATAATACCGTGAGGCGTCAGTTCAAAATTATCCCTGATAAGCTGAATAATCTTATCGTCGCTGACCTTGCCCGTGCCATAGGTATTTACCATTATAGACAGGGGATCGGCCTTGCCGATAACGTATGCAAGCTGAATCATGAGTTTATCGGCTATCCCCGCGGCTACGAGATTTTTCGAGATATATCTGCCCATATACGCGGCTGAACGGTCAACCTTGGTGGGGTCCTTGCCCGAAAATGCGCCGCCGCCGTGCGATACGGAACCGCCGTACGTATCAACTATTATTTTACGGCCGGTCATGCCGGTATCTGACTGCGGGCCGCCTATCAGGAACTTGCCTGTCTGATTAATGTAATATTTCGTCTCTTTATCGATATACTCTTTCAGAATCGGCTTGGCCACCTTATCTATAATCTCCTGCCTTGCGGAGTCGCTTAAGGCATCTGTCTTTTTATCGACAACCTCTTCGGTATGCTGGCTGGCCAGAACCACCGAGGTTACCCTTGCCGGCTTCCCGTCGTGGTACTCCACCGTAACCTGCGATTTACCGTCGGGGCCCAGATATTTCAATATACCCTTTTTCCTGACCTCGGCAAGCTTCCTGCATAATCTGTGCGACAACATGATCGGAAGCGGCATCAGTTCCGGGGTTTCCCTGCAGGCATATCCCATCATCATGCCCTGATCGCCAGCGCCTCCCTGGTCAACCCCCCTAGCGATATCAGGCGACTGGGTGTGTATCGCGTTCAATATCGCGCAGGTATGGTAATCAAACCCGTATTTGGTATGGGTGTAGCCTATGTCCTTCAAAAGGTCCCGGCACATTTTATGTATGTCCACATAGGCCGATGTGGTAATTTCACCCCCTATTATCAAAAGGCCCATCGTGACGTATGTTTCGCACGCGACCCTGCCTGCCGGATCCTGCTTTAATACCTCATCCAGCACCGAATCCGACACCTGATCGCAGACCTTGTCCGGATGCCCTTCCGTCACGCTCTCCGACGTGAATAAATACTTATGTTTTTTCGTTGCCATATTTTTTGTTTGCCTCCTTTAATGATTTTATATCTCCTATATCGTACCAGGCCTCTTTAAAAACAAAACCGTACATCTCGCCTTTTTCACTCAGCCATTTTATGTAATTGCCGGGCGCATCCTGGCCCTTCCCCAGTGAAATGTATTCCGGTATCAACTTAAGTTTTTCTTTTGGGAAATAATAGACGCATGTGGCTATCAGCGTAGATTCGGGGACGGCCGGTTTTTCCTTGAAATCCACAACCTTTCCGAATGAGTCTACTTTCGCGACACCGTAGATCTTCGCCTTCTGCATATCCTTTATATCACCGTTAAATAAATTATCCCCGCCTATAACCAAAAGTCCGTCGTCTATGTTTTTCTTCTTTATTACAAATTCTATATCCCTGATCGCGCCAAGCCTGTTTTCGTTGGTGGTGGTCTCATCGTTAATAACTTCTATCGGCGCCTTAAATTCGTGCCTTTCCGCCCATTCCTTAAAATTACCAAAGAACTTCTGGTTGGTTACTATAAAGCATCTGTTGACCCGGCCGAGCCGGCCTATTCTTTCAAATATATGCTCAAGTATCGTTTTCCCGCCAACTTCCAGCAGCGGCTTAGGTTTGTTCAGCGTCAATGGATAAAGCCTTGTTGCATAACCCGCCGCTAAAATCAATACCGTCATATCGCTTTTCTTTTCGCCAGTTCCTTCTTCAGATACGTTATCTCATCTACCGGCGTCGGGTCTTCCTTATTAAGGATCGCCAGATAGTAGCTTGCGAAATCGCCGATATAGATAAGGGAGCATAGCCTTGCAAGCAGGCCCTTCCCCCTCGAATCCACGTTTATAATTTTATGCACGCTGTCTTTGATTATTTGGCTGGTGATCTCAATCCTGTCTTTTATTCTTGGGTGGTCAAACTTATCCCCGAGAAATATCACTACCGTTTGCTTCAGCATCTCTTTCGGATGGCTGAAACCCATTATCTCGTTATGGTCCATCTCCGGAAGAAAATGGCTCGTCGCAAGAGATTTTGAGTTTTCGCATAGCTGGTTGCGCAGCCTCGTTATGGCGCAGTCCAGATGGGTGGACCAGCCATACACCGCGCAGTACCTACCCAATAACTCCGAAGCAATCTCTTTGGAGAGGTTATCTTCGAGAGGAACCTTTTGGCCCACCAAGTCATCCCTGAGGGCCGAGATAACATCGATCGCTTCGTCTATATCTTTTGTCTTATCCTTAATAAGTTTGATTTTTGAAAGCACGCCCAACACAGGCGCAAACGAATAGCCAAGGGCCGCGCGCGGGGGAATTGTTTTTTCGGGTATCTCTATTACCGGATAACCGTCGCTTTCGGCAAGTTTTTTAAGTTCTCCGCCGCTCGTCATAACGATTATCTTGGCTTTACTTTCCTTTGCCATGCTGTAGGCGCTGATGGTCTCTTCGGTATTCCCGGAATAACTGCTGGCGAAGAAAAGCGTTTTGGGGCTTACAAAAAAAGGTATGTGATAATCCCTGTTTACAACAAACGGTACGCTCAGTTCATCGGCCAGGCAGCACCTTACAACGTCGCCTCCGATGGCGGAACCGCCGAGCCCGCTGAAAACAATATTGGAAATCTCCTCATAGTTATCTAACTTGACACCCTTGGCAACGCCGCTCGCCTTTGCGATCTGGGCGGGAAAATCTTCCAGCAGGCCGAGCATACCAGACCTGTCCAGCTTCTTGATATGCCCCAAATCATCCAATATGTTTTTCATATCTTCCCCAATTTATTTCGAATTCCGGGG